>NZ_LGKN01000006.1:0-300000 GCF_001306175.1 Ardenticatena maritima | reverse complement strand
AGTGCGCCCGTAGTTGCCAGAACGCATGTATCTGGTGCGCAATCACACGCTCGTATTGCTCCGGCGCCGTTGTCCATGTGGCGTCAAGGGCGGCGGCGCGTGCCAGATAGAGCGGAAAAAGCGCGTAAATCACACGGTCAGGGTCGCCATCCCCCTGATGGTAGAGCACCAGCAAATCGTACACACACCGCGCCCAAAAATCATGTGGGCATGGCCACAGCGCACCATGCATGACGGCTTCAGCCATATCCAGCATCTCCGGCGTGGAGAAGGCTTCTTTCCAGTCGTCGCGGAGTGCGGGCGTCCAGGCCTCTTTGGCGCGCATCAACCATTGGCGGGCTTCCTCTGTTTGGGGAAGGTCGCGCCATTGTGGGGCGGGCGTTTGGACGAGGGCTTCTGCATTTTCTAGCCCATGCCAATAGGTGCGGTAAAAGTAAACGAAGCGGAAGAACGTGCCCACTTGTTGTAAGAACCGCAAGCGCCGCGTACGGTCGCGCGTGTTTTTGGCTCGGCGCATCGGGGCTGGTGCTGGAATCGCTCCGACACGCGCCCCGTTGAGCAGCACTTCCATCGTCAACCACGCATCAATGCCATAGCGTGCTACGTCAGTCTCCCAGACGTCGGCTTCAACAATGTACCGGGCAATGCCTGCCGACATTGCGCGTTCGGTGGCGAGCGGATGGCGGAGTGGAATGCCGAACAAGGCTTCGGCAAGTGGGGTCATCAGGCTATCTTGAATAAAAAAGGGTGGCGAGATAGTCGTATAGTGCGCGATAGCATAATCCAGTGTTTTGTTGACAACCGGTTGCGCCAATTGTTCAACCCAGTCGGGGGCAATGTTGAGCATGTTGGGGTCGAGCCACACGATGGTTTCAGCCTGTAATGCGAGTGCGGCTTCCAGGGCGGCGGCAAACAATTCACCACGCCCCGTCAAACCGCCGGGGCGCACGAAAATCGTGCGCACGTCAAACTGTTCGCGTTCTACAATTGGACCTGCACCAGATTGCCCCCACGCCGAGGAATCCACCAGCAATAACGCACTCTCCTCAAACGCACGCAGTGCGGGCGCTATGCTTTGCGCGCGCGCCCGAATGGCGCTTCCTTGCCGATACCCGGAAATCACCACCACAACACGCGCCGGGGGGCTTTGTTCCAGAGCACTCAATAACGACGACGAAAGATGCATGGTTCACGCCCTTCCCTGAAACTCCGTTTTTGGCTCATCTGTTCTCATGATACAATCGAATAAGAGCATGTCGAAACACTTTTAGAAAGTAGAGGAGTCGTCTATGCGTCGCGTTTTTAAATGGTTCGCCTTTTTGTTCGGTCTTGTTGGCGGTTGGTTTCTCTTCAAGTGGTTGTGGGAATCGTGGCAACCGCAACAGATTGTCTCAGCGCCCATGCCAACAGTTGAACCCGAGCGCATTGAACCCTTGGAGACCAGCACAACGTCGCCCGCGCCGCCGACATCTACACCTGCGGAGCAGACATCACCTGCGCCTGAACCTGCTCCATCACCACAAACGCTCCCAGAAGAAGCGCCGCTTGCCTATTGCGTGCGGTGCCGCAAGAAACAGCCCGTGAACAACCCCGTGTACGAAACAACACCCAAAGGGCGACGGCGCTTGCGAGGCACATGCGCCGTATGCGGCGCCAAGGTAAGCCAGTTCGTCAAAAGCACCTGAGCCCCTACACGGGGCTTTTTTCATCGGCTTTGTCGGAAATCAACACGGTGCCAGCAGGCTTCTTGCCCTTCCACAAAATTGCCCGTGTTCAAGATTTGCACGCGCGGGCTGAGTTGCCGCCCCGCTTCGTCCACCACTTCTACAATCCACGTATCGCGTTGATTGCTGATGACGACATCGTACCACCCCGGCGGCTCGGTTTTGGTGACGACGGGCGGAATGTCGTTGCCGTAAATATCGAACACGTGAACACGCACCCCTGGCAATGGGTTGCCGTTTCGATCGTACACATACCCATAAATGTAGTAGCCCGCACATCCACGCTCAAAATCCGGTGTTTGCAACGCCACCTGGAACGGAAACGTGGGCGTCGCCGTCGGCGGTGGCGGTGCGGTGGGGCGCGGTGTGGGCGTGTTGAAGAAAACCGGCACCAATGGCGGCAATGGGGTAGGCGGTAGCGCAGTCGGCGCAAATGTTGGAATCGCCGCGACAATCGGCGGCTGCGCCGTAGGCGTCAGCAAGGCGCTTTCCAGCGTCGGCGATGGCGTCGGCGATGGCGTCGGACGAACCGAAAAGGGGGTGAACGTTGGCGGCGCGATATGAGGCGTTGGCGTAATCACCTCGGCGCTGCCGATGCCCCACACGCCGGCTGTGCGCACAGATTGCGCCACCCAATAGACGCCGGCACAAATTATCAGCATCACAACCAGAAAGGCGATTGCTGTTCCACGCCCACCATTTTGCACGTCGGCACCTCATCAAGATGACGAAAGGCGACGCGCTGGTCGCCTTTTCGTGTCGTTTGGTCAATCCGTCTAGGCGTCCTCAGCCGGGCGGCTCTTGAACAGAATTTGCCACGCACCCGTTTGGACGACCGTATCGTCTTGCTTGATGACATCCACATTGAATGTCACTACACCGCCCCCCAGGCGGCGCATGGGGCGCAAGTTGCTTACCGTCACGCGCACTTTGATGGTGTCGCCAATGAAAATGGGGGCTTTGAATTTCCATTCGAGCCCCAGAAAGGCTTGCACGGTGTCGCCCAGAAAGCCCAAATGTGTGCAAAGACCGGACGCAATCGAAAGCCCCAGCAAGCCGTGCGCAATGCGCCGCCCAAACATCGTTTGCGAAGCGTGGACTTCGTTGGTGTGAATGGGGTTGAAGTCGCCTGAAAGCCCGGCGAAGTTGACGATGTCGGCTTCGGTGACGGTGCGACCGCCGGTTTCAAAGACCATGCCTTCTTCAAATTCCTCGAAGTAGCCTGCTTGAATGGGCATGCCGTGCTCCTTTTGTTCGTTGGTTCACGCTCGCTCGCGATTATACGGTGGACGGGCGCGGCGTCAATCACTCTCGCCGCAATACTCTGCGTAGGCGTCGGGGGTATCCAGGTCAATCAGCACGCCGGGGTCGTCCACCGGCACAAGGTGTGTCTGCCCGGCAAGCCGCTTGAACAATGCCCGTCCCCCCGTATCGCCTTGCAGGCGTGCCAGGTCGGCAAAGTATTCCTGGTCGAACAGCACGGGGTTGCCCCGCTGCCCGGCATACTCAGGGGCGATGAGCGCGGCGGCGTGTTGGCGGTGGGCTTCCACCAGGGCGCGAATGGTTGCGGGGGTGATGAGCGGCTGGTCGGCGAGCAGGAAGCACGCCGCGCCCACGGTGGGCGGAAGCGCCCGGACGCCCGCCGCGACAGATGTGGCTTGCCCTTCGGCATAGGCTGCATTGAAAACTACCTGCACGCCCAAAGGCTCGACCGCCGCCGCCACACGTTCCGCCTCGTGCCCCACGACCACGATGATGGGGGCAAGCCCCGCTTGCTGCGCCACGCGCACCACATGCGCGACCATGGGCGTCCCCCGCCAGTCGAGCAGTTGCTTGGTGCGCCCGAAGCGGCTGGCTTGCCCGGCGGCAAGCACCACCCCGGCGACACGTGTGTGCCGTTCACGCACGGGGGGCGTGCGCCGCACCGCCGCCAAAAGGACGCCATGCAGATGCTCGGCGTGCAAGGCGTGGGCGGCTACCTCGCGCGCGGTGTGCAGGGTCTGTTCATCTTCCACCTTGTTCAGCAGGACGTAGAACGCCGCCCCTGCGGGCAAGGCTTTGGCGCCGCCCTGGGGATGCGTGAGCACGTGGGCTACATCCGACGGCGTCAGCACCTCGCCGAACGCGCGCCCCGTCAATGCCGCTACACGTTCCGGGCGGTGTACGATGTCGGGAGTGAGCGGTGCGCCCACACATTCGATGCCGGCGATAGCCACAAGATGCGTGGTTGAAGCGGGCACAACCGGCTCATGCTCGGCGGGCGCTTTGAGCGGATGGCGACGGCTCCCGTCCGCTTCGACGATGACGGCGTCCACGTCGGGGCGCGCGATGAGCGTATCAACCGCTTCCGGGGGAATACCGGGGCGCTTGGTATCGCCTTCGCGCGGCGCGGCAACCAGCACGTGCCCGTAGCGGTCCAATGCTGCGGAGAGCGTTTCCAGTTCGGGCAGGGGCACGATGGCGGGCGCTTCTTGCGCCTGGGCTTCAAACAGGCGGGTGGTGGTGGTGCTCACAACGCGCCAGCCGCGGGCGGCGAGTTCATTCGCCAGGCGATACATGGTGCTCGTTTTCCCACCCCCGCCCACAATGCTGACGACGCTTTTGGGTTTGATGCGCAGAGCGGTGCTCAGGTTCATGGGTGATTGACTCCACAGGTTGCGCTAGGACAACGACATACGGCATGGCGTGGGCATACTGTACCCCGACGGTTCTTGGACAAACACGCATGGAGGTACGTATGCCATCTGAAACACCGTTTTTTGTTGAAGATATTGCTTCGGCGGTTGGTGAAATTCCCGCTGATGGTATTCTCAGCCGCACAGTGTACAAAGCCGCCAATGTGCGCGTTGTGTTGTTTGGTTTTGGCGCCGGCCAGGAATTGACCGAACACACATCGCCCTACCGCGCGACGCTCATTGTTGGGCGTGGGCGCTTGCGGGTAACCGTTGGCGCGGAAACCTTCGAGTGCGCCGCGGGTTCGTGTCTTATCATTCCGCCGCAAGCGCCGCATGGGCTCTACGCGTTGGAAGAGAGCGCCTTCCTGTTGCTCATGACAGGGGCATAGTCGGCGCGTCCAGCCATGCCAGTGCTCGCACCGGCGCCCCATCGGCGTCGCGGATGGGCAGGGGCAGGGCGGCAAATCCAAAGAGCCGTCCTCGCGGCAAGCGGTCGAGGTTCGTCAAATTTTCGATGATGACGAAGTTCGCCGCGAACAGAATACCGTGAATGCGAAAGGTGTCGGCGTTGATTGGGTCTACTGAGGCCACATCCACGCCGACACCTTTCAATTTGAAGGTTGCCAGCCATTCGGCGGCTTCGGGCGAGAGCGTGGGATACGCCTGGTAGTAGTCGGGTTGCTTCCAGCGCCGCCACCAACCGCTGTCAAGGAGCACAAAATCGGCGCGGGCGATGAGGTCGGCGGCGGATTGCAGGGTGCTTTGCTGAATCAACGCGCCGTCTTCCGCCACGTCCACCACACAAGCGCGCCCCACGAAGGTTTCCAGCGGCAGTTGGTCGAGCGTTTGCCCGTTGAGAACCATGTGGGCGGGCGCGTCCATGTGTGTGCCGGTGTGCGATGTAAACGACAGGCTTTTTTCGGCGAACCCGTCCTGTTCGATAGTGGCGCGCTGGGCGACATGGACGGGGGGCGTGCCGGGATAGACGGGCATGGCGTCTTCGATGGGGTGAGAAAGGTCGAACATGGTCATAGGGCTTCCTTTTTGTTTTTGATGGTCTGCGTCTCCCGACGTCTCTGCTCAATTTTGAGAAATGCAGCGCCTTCATGATACTACACCGGCACGCTGGTGGAAACCGAAAGGGAAGCGCACGAGGGAAGCATATGGCAGCCTCGATTCTCATCATCGAAGACGACGCCAAAATTAGCGAGATGTTGCGGCGCGGGCTGTTGTTTGAAGGGTATCGCGTCGAAACCGCGCCGGATGGGCCAACCGCGCTGGAAAAACTGCGCCAATTTACGCCCGACCTCATTATCCTGGACTGGATGTTGCCCGGCATGGATGGGTTGGAAGTGCTGAAACGGATTCGCGCGGCGTTGCCGGATGTGCCCGTGCTCATGTTGACGGCCAAAGATAGCGTCGCCGACCGTGTGCTGGGCTTGGAGAGCGGGGCGGATGATTATCTGGTGAAACCCTTTGCATTTGAAGAGTTGCTGGCACGCATTCACGCCTTGTTGCGCCGCCGCCAGCCGACGAGCGACCAGGGCGTTCTGCGCTTTGCCGATTTGACCCTGGACACCAACATGCGCATTGCCAAGCGGGGCGACCGCGTGATTGAGTTGACGCCGACCGAATACGAGTTGCTGGAATTTTTCATGCGCAACCCGCGCCAGGTGCTCCCGCGAGATTTGATTTACGAACGTGTCTGGGGGTACGATTTCAGCGGTGAAAGCAATTTGCTGGATGTCTATGTGCGCTACCTGCGCAACAAGTTGGAAGCCGAGGGCGAGCCGCGCCTGATTCACACTGTGCGCGGTGTGGGGTACATTTTGCGTGAACCGGATGCTGTATGAGTGAACAAACGCCGCTTCTGCGCACCAGCCGCTTCGATTATATCCCCCTGCGTGTACGCCTCACGCTCTGGTATGTGGGCTTGCTGGGGCTGATTTTGATGATTTTCGGCGCGCTGCTCTACGTCTTGCTAGCGCAGCAGGTGCGCCAGCGTGATGATGCGCTCGTGCGCGATGTGGTGTTGCAAATTGAAAGCGCCCTGATTGAAGAATACGAAGTGCGCCAGCGCCATCCCCCCGCTTCCATTTCCATGCCTGCGCTGGATACATTTTTGCCGGCGAGTACGCCCATGTTCGTGCAGGTGTTGTCGCCGGATGGAGTGGTGCGGATGCGCAATAGCCTGCTGGGCGATTCTGTTTTGCCGCGCTACCGGGAAGACCTGGAACGGGCGGCGGCGATGCGCGAGATGGTTGTACGCACCTTGTTGCTGGATGAGAGTGCGGGCGGCAGTTATCTGCGCTACGTCAACCTGTACACCTATCCGGTGTATGTTGGCAACACCTTGATTGGCTACATTCAGGTTGCCTACCCGCTGGCTGAAACCGAGCGCATGCTCCGCCAACTCGCAGTGGCTATTTTCGGTACAGTCGTCGCGGTCTGTCTGGTGGCGCTGATTGGGGGGAGTTTTTTGGCGCGGCGGGCGCTTCGTCCCGTCGAACGGGTGACCCAGACGGCCTTGCAAATCACCCGCGCCGAAGACCTGACGCGCCGTATTCCCAAGCCGGCGGCGGATGATGAAATTCGCCACCTGGTGGAAGCGTTCAATGAAATGCTGGCGCGGCTGGAAGAAGTGTTCCGCGATCAACAACGCTTTGTGGCTGATGTGAGCCACGAATTGCGCACGCCGTTGACCACGTTGCAAAGCACGGTGGATTTGCTGCGACGTGGGGCGTTTGAAACGCCTGAGCAGCAAGCCGAAGCCCTGACGATGATTGCCAGCGAGGTGGCGCGGCTCAAGCGCCTGGTGGACGACCTGATGCTGTTGGTGCGCGCCGATGCCGGCGAGACTCTGCAATACGAACCTGTGGAACTCGATATGCTGTTGCTGGATGTCTATCGGCAGGCGAAGGTGCTGGCGCGAGCGAGCGGCAAGCCTTTGGAAGTGCGGCTGGGGCATGAAGACCAGGCGATTGTGCGGGGCGACCGCGACCGCCTGCGCCAGTTGATTTTGAACCTGGTGGACAACGCCATCAAGTACACACCCGAAGGTCGTATCACGCTTTCGCTCTACCGCGAGGATGGTTGGGTGCGGCTCGAAGTGGAAGATACGGGTATTGGCATACCCAAAGAGGCGCAGCCGCACCTCTTTCGGCGGTTCTATCGGGTGGACCGCGCCCGCTCGCGTGAACTGGGCGGCACGGGGTTAGGGTTGGCGATTGTGCAGTGGATTGCTGAGGCGCACGGCGGCTACGTAGATGTCGAAAGCGAAGAAGGCAAGGGAAGCCGTTTCATTGTGTATCTTCCGATTTGGCAGCCTTCGCCTCGCGACCATTCAGGCGGCGCAGAAGCGGCAACAGTTCATCCAGCGAGCGAATCACATCGCAATCCGCCGGGGCGGGACGTTGTGAACGATCAATGAGCACCGGATGCAGCCCCGACGCCCGTGCGCCCATGATGTCGGTCATGTAGGTGTCGCCCACATAGATGGCTTCTTCCGCCCGCACGCCACTGCGTCGCAAGGCAATGTCGAAGAGCAGCGGCGACGGTTTCCCCACACCGTGCAGCGCACTCACCACAACAAAATCAAAGTACGCATGCAAGTCTAGGTGGTCGAGAATGCGCGGCAGTTGGCTGTTCCAATCACTCAACGCCCCCAGGATAAACCCTGCGGCTTTCAATTGTTCCAGCACGGTGTGCGTTTCGGGAAAAGGCGTCCACCCATCGGGTTGCCAGTAATGGTCTTGAATGCGGTCGGCGAGAGCCGTCCACGCCTCTTCGGGCAGCCCCAGCAGGCTGAACAAGTGGGCGTAGAACCCGCGCCAGTACGTGCGGATAAGGTCGTCGTCGCCCCACATGTCAAGGTCGCGCCCGGTGCGAGGCCAAAAATGTTCGTTGAAGGTGCGCCGCAACGCCGCGCTGAATACGTGCGGCTCGATGGCAAAACCGGCATCGTTCAGAATGCGCAAGGGGTCAACAACGGGGTAAATCAGCGTCCCGCCAACGTCAAAAATCACAGCACGAATCGGCATGGCTATGCTCCTGAAAGCGTGTTTTCCCGGATGAAGTCCATCACACGTTGATACACTTCTTCCGGTGTAAGGTGGGTTGTGTCGAGAATCAAGTCGGCGTGGGCGTAGGCGTGTTGCAGGCGCTCACGCTCCTGCGCCAGATACGTATCGTTCAGCGTGTGGCCCGGACGACGGCGGCGCAGGGTTTCGTTGTCCGCGTCGAGATAGATGAGCACGTCGGGTTTGCTGAGGCGTTGCCACATATCGGGAACGTAGGAATGTTCTTGCGCCGGCATCCGTGCGTCCCATCCTTCGGCACGCAATCGGCGTACCAGCGTGCTTTTGCCGCTGGCGCATGGTCCCACGACGGCAATGCGCGGGCGTCTGGTGGTCATTTTCGCGCTCCCGGCGGCGGAACTGGGAATTGCACTTTGAGCCGCCGAATGTCGGGCGCGCCGTTGCGTGGCAAGAGCGCCATGGTCATCACACTCAAATCATCTTTTGGAAAACCACCGTCCAGCGCCAGCGCCCGGTCGAGCAGATGGTTGGCGACGCGTTCCGCACCGGGCCAGCCGTTGTGGGCGGTGAACAAGCCGCGCAGTTCGTTTGCAATCGCATCGGTGGAGAATTGCTTGCCGCCGGCTTCCAGCACGCCGTCGGTGAAGCAGATGACCGCCAGATTGGGGCGGAGCGGCAGTTCCGTAATGCTGGGGCGTGTCTTGCGGTAGAGCCCGATGGGCGTGCTCGCTTCGTCGAGCCAGGTAAAGGTCTCTTCTTGCACAAGGAGCGCCGGCGTTTCCGTGTTGCGTGTCAGCACCAGCGTATCGCTTTCAAAATCAATGCTAATGATTTGCAAATCGGCGCGCACTTTGCCTTTGCGCGAGGTGTAGAGGTAATCATGCGCGGCGCGGGCGGCGACGCCGTCGCGGGCGCCTTCTGCCAGCAACGCCACAACTTTGCGCGCCACCAGGTTCGAGATGGCTTTGGCGGAGCGCCCCGAGCGTTGCCCGTCCACGAGCACGAACGACAGCCCGCCGTGGGGGCGTTCAATCATTTCCAGCGTATCGCCGCTTTCCCGCGACGCATATTTTCCGATTTTGGCGGCGGCGGCATCAACCAGCATGGCTTCCTCTGCTCCCTGACTATGGCGCCGGATAGGCGACGGGCGTTGACGTTGGGAAGGGTGTCCCCGGCGGCGGATAGGCGCCGTTCGGGTCGAGCGTGGCGGTGGGGAATGGCGTGGTTTGCGGCGCCGGGTAGGCGTCGGGTGTGGCGGTGGGTATCGGCGTCTGCGTCGGCGACGCTGTGGGGGAAGCGCGCGTTCCCCCTGACGCCGTGGTTGCCGTTGGTTGCGCTGTGGCGGTGGCGGTGTTGATGGGCGCGGTTGAGGGCGTTGGCGACGTGGGCGCGACCGTGCTGGTTGGACGTGTGGGGGGCGGTGTTGCCGCCGGTGTTGTCGTTGGCGTGGCGTCGGCTTCCGCTGTGAGCGATGGCGTGGGCGGCGTTTCGCGGTTCGGCAAGAAAAACCCGTTCGGGCGGGTGGGCAAGGCGGGGGGGGAAGGGGTGGCGGTGGGCGCGGCCACATACGCGACTTCACCCAATGAAGCCGCCACCAGCAAGCCATACCCCAGTGTAGCGACCCCTAACAAAATCACCAGTGTGAGACTGGCGAACAAAAGGGCAGCATTCGTATCCAATCGGTTCGGCACGCTTCTCGCTCCCATGTTTGCGGTGGTGGCGGATTATAGGAGAGAGCCGGGAAGGATACAAGCCCCTACCCGTCATATCGTCGGAGTGCCGGGTATTTCCACGCCACCCACAACGTCAAAAGCACCGTTGCCAGCCCGCCGGAGACAATGGCGAACGATACACCCAACCACGACGCCACCAATCCGGCTTCCAGTTCGCCCAGTTGTGGCCCGCCCATGAAAAAGACCATGTTCACCGAGGTCATGCGCCCGCGCAGGTGGTCGGGCGTGAGCACCTGGCGGAGCGTGCCCCGAATAACGGTTGAAACCGTGTCGGCGGCGCCGGTGAGCGCAAAGAAGAGATACGAAAGCCAGAAGACGGTCGAAAGCCCGAAGAAGGCGGTCGCCGCGCCGTACACCGCCACGCTCGACAGCAAGACCAACCCTTGGTGCCGAATCTGGCGGCGGAGTGAAAGCACCAACCCCGCAATCAGTGCGCCCACGGCTTGCGCGGTCGCCAGAATGCCGTAGCCCGTCGGGCCAACGTGCAAAATCTCGCTAGCGACCAGGGGCAACATGGTGCGTGCTGATGAGAAGAAGGTAGCGAAGAAGTCCAGCAGCATGGTGCTCCAAATGAGACGGGTGCGATATGTGAAGCGCACGCCTTCCAAGAAGGCGTCCAGTGTGAGCCCGCTCAAATCCACTGCGGCGCGCCCCCGGTAGTGCATCCGCCAGAGCGCTATGAGCACAGCCCCGAATGAAAGCGCGTTGACCGCGTACACCCAACCAATGTTCGAGCGGGCAATCAGGACGCCCGCCAGCGCCGGCCCAAGGATGGTGCCGATTTGCCACAAGAGCGTGTTGAGGCTGATGGCGTTGGCGAGGTGTTCACGCGGGACAAGGTTGGGGACGAGCGATTGCCGCGCGGGATTGTCAAAGGCGCTGGTGGCGGCGAGCGCCGCTGTGAGCAGGTAGATGGTGAGCACGTTCACGCGCCCGCTAAACGTGAAGAATGCCAGCATGAACGCCAACAGTGCGGCGGTGGATTGCGTCCACATCATCAGCCGTCGGCGGTCAATCGCATCGGCAAGCATGCCCCCCAACAGGGCAAACACCACAATCGGGACCACACGCACCAACCCCAACGCGCCCAAACCGAGCGCATCTACTCCAATGTCAAAGGTGCGCCCCAACACGTGCAGGGTGTGGCGTTGCCCCTGAAGCAACGTGAAAATGTGCCAACTCACGGCGGCTTGTTGCATTTGTGAGCCAAGCGTGGAAACCAACTGCCCGAACCAGAGCAGGCGAAAATCACGATAGTTGAGTGCGGCAAAACGCGAGAAGCGTTTCATCTTGTTTCACCCTCTCCCCATTCAAAAAGGGCACGGCGTGCACCGTGCCCTCGTGTTCATCTGTACGCAGGCTTACGCGGGCGCACGTCCGTAGAGTGTCGCCAATTCCGCCAATCCGTCCAAATGACCTTGCGTCAGCGCGTCGGGGAGCAGCCGCCAGCGCCAGTTGCCACCGGGGCGTCCCGGATAGTTCATGCGGGCTTCCGAGCCAAGCGAGAGCACATCTTGCACGGGGAAAATCGCCCAGACCGCCGGCGATTGCGCCCCCAGGCGCATGAGCGCCCACGCCACATCGTCGGGTTGATAGCCGAGGTAGCGGCGTAGCATCTCGCGTTCGTGCGGCGTGGCTTGTTCGTACCAGCCGCGGGTTGTGTCGTTGTCGTGCGTGCCGGTGTACACCACCATGGGCTTGGTGTAGTTGTGCGGCAAGTGTTCGTTTGCGGGGCCGTCGTCGAAGGCAAACTGCAAAATGCGCATTCCCGGGAACCCAAAGCGGTCGCGCAGGGCAACAACTTCGGGCGTAATCATGCCCAGGTCTTCGGCGATGAAGGGCACATCGCCCAGCGCCAGTTTCAACGTGTTGAAGAGCGTCGCACCGGGACCCTTCACCCAGCGCCCATTGACGGCGGTGGGTTCGCCGTAGGGCACTGCCCAGTAGGCTTCAAACCCGCGGAAATGGTCCAGGCGAATGACGTCTACGGTGCGCAGGGTGTGGCGCACACGCGCAACCCACCAGGCGAAGTTTTGGGACGCCATGACATCCCACCGGTAGAGCGGGTTGCCCCACAACTGCCCTGTTTCGCTGAAATAGTCGGGCGGCACGCCGGCGACTTCGATGGGCAACCCGTCTTCATCGAGACAGAAAAGGTGTTGGTTTGCCCAGACGTCGGCGCTATCGTAGGCGACATAAATCGGAATATCGCCCATGATGAGCACGCCGCGCTCGTTGGCGTAGGCTTTCAGTGCCGACCATTGGCGGAAGAAGAGATATTGCTGGAATTTGTGCGCCATGATATCGCCCGCCAGCCGCATGCTGTAATGCAGCAACGCTTCAGGCTCACGGCGGCGGACTTCCACAGGCCACTCGTTCCACGGACCGCCGCCAAAATGGCTTTTGAGCGCCATGAAGAGCGCGTAATCGTGCAGCCATTCGCCGTCATGTTCGGCGCAAAACGCTTCAAAATTGGCGCGTTCCTGTTCGTCCGCCATGCGGTCAAAGCGGTCAAAGGCTTCGCGCAAGAGGGGTTTCTTCCAGGCAATCACACCGCCGTAATCCACTTCGTGCGCCGGAAAGTCGGGCGCATTGGCAAGCGCCTCAGGCGCGATATAGCCGCGGTTGGCTAACGATTCCAGGTCTATCAGTAAGGGATTGCCGGCAAAAGCGGAGTGGGTTTGATAGGGGGAATCTCCAAACCCTGTTGGTCCCAGGGGCAGAATTTGCCAGATACGCTGGCGTGCGCGCACCAGCGTATCCACCCAGCGATACGCCATTTCGTTGATTTCGCCAATGCCGTAGCGCCCCGGCAAAGAAGTGGGATGCAAAAGCAAGCCCATGGCACGTTGTAAGTTCATGGTGTCCCTCACATATTTTGATGAGATTTTTTGGGAAC
Organism: Ardenticatena maritima; assembly: GCF_001306175.1. Taxonomy (NCBI): domain Bacteria; kingdom Bacillati; phylum Chloroflexota; class Ardenticatenia; order Ardenticatenales; family Ardenticatenaceae; genus Ardenticatena; species Ardenticatena maritima. The sequence goes on along the minus strand of NZ_LGKN01000006.1, from coordinate 286,932 downwards.
GTTCTCAAATGCGTGTGTCGGCAGTGTACCAGCAAATGCCTGGAATTTCAAATCGGCTTTTGCGCCTTTCATTGGTGCAGGTGTTTGCGTTTTTATCCTCATGCGCCATAATACGAGCTGGCTTTCTATCTTTGGAGAAGGCGATATGGAACTGGAATGCGTCTTTGTCGGACAGGGACTTTTACAAGCCGAAGTTGCCAAGAGCAAACTCGAAGCGTTTGGCATTCCCGCCATCCTGCAATATGAGAGCGTTGGTCCCATCTATGGTCTCACGGTTGACGGGCTGGGGCAAGTCAAGGTGATGGTGCCCGCAGACCTGGCCGACGAAGCCCGCCGACTACTCAATGAAGAGCATCCTGACGCGGACGATACCGCTCGATAGCCTACTCCTGTTCCCTTTTCGTGCTCTTCATTCTCTTCTTCAATCCATTCACCGCACGAGGAGAGCCCCAACCCGTTCCTCGTCAGAAGGTGTATGAGGCGTGCCATGAAAAAGGTGTACGTGCGCATAGCTGTTTTTTTCATGGTGACCGTGGCGGCGGTTGCCGTCACAGTCTGGTGGTGGGCGCTCCGCGACCTCCCCTCAATTGACCAACTCAACGAGCAGGTGTTGCGCCCTTCCATCTTCATCTACGACCGCCACGGCTGGCTTTTATACGAATACACGGGCGAAGAAGGCAAACACGCCCCCATCTCCCTCGACCGTGTTCCTGAGGCGTGCATACACGCCACCCTGGCGACAGAGGACGCCGGTTTTTATCACCACCCCGGCATTGATTGGCGTGGGATTGGGCGTGCTGTGTGGCTCAACCTTCGGGAAGGGCGTTTGGCGGCCGGTGGTTCGACCATCACCCAGCAGGTGGTGCGTATGCGTTTGTTGGGTGATGAGCGCTACGAACGCACATGGCGGCGCAAGGTGCGCGAAGCGGTCTTGGCGCTGCAACTTGAACGCCGCTATGGCAAAGACGATATACTGAGTTTTTACCTCAACGATATTTACTATGGCAATTTTGCGTATGGCATCGAAGCGGCGGCGCAAGCCTACTTTGGCAAACATGTGTGGGAACTGGATACGGCGGAATGCGCGTTGCTGGCGGGATTGCCGCAAGCCCCTGCGCTCTACAACCCGCTGGTGAATCTGGAAGCCGCGCGTGAACGCCAGCGCACTGTGTTGCGGCTCATGGTGCGCAACGGGTTTTTGTCCAGCGATGAAGCCGACCTCGCCGCCCATGAGACGTTGCATTTTGCCGCCAGCCCCTTCAAGATTGAAGCCCCGCACTTTGTGATGTACGTGCTCCACATACTGGAAACCGAGTTTGCCGAATACACCCGCGCGGCAACCCAGAGCCTGCATGTGTACACCACGCTCGACCTGGGCATTCAGGATGTCGCCCAGCGCGCCGTGATCAATCGCCTGGAAGAATTGCAAGCCACCGCCTCGTTCGACCGCAACGTCCACAACGCCGCCGTTGTGGTGCTCGACCCCCAAACGGGCGATATTTTCGCTATGGTGGGCAATCGCGATTATTTCGATGTGGCGACCGATGGCGCGGTGAACGTGGCGCTCATGCCGCGCCAGCCCGGCTCGGCGCTCAAACCTATTACCTACGCCACCGCGTTCGACCCGCAACACGCCCCCAACGGGCAACCGCTTTCCCCCGCTACGGTGCTCAGCGATGTGCCGACCACTTTTACCACCAACGACGGCAAAGCCTACATGCCCGTCAACTTCGACCGTCGCCACGTAGGACCTATCTCGCTGCGTGAGGCGCTTGCCACCAGCAACAACGTGCTGGCGGTGAAGGTGTTGCAGTATGTTGGCGTCGAAAAAATGGTCGCCGTTGCCCGTTCGCTCGGCATCACCAGCCTGAGCGACCCCGCTCGCTACGATTTGACCGTGACGCTGGGCGGCGGTGAAGTGACCTTGCTGGAACTGACGAACGCTTACGCAACGTTTGCCACCCTGGGCGTCTGGCATCCAACACGGGCGCTCTTGCGGCTGGAAGATGGCGGCGGGCGCGTGCTGTGGGAAGCGCCGCCCCCGCCCGGCGAACAACGGCTTGACCCGCGCGTGGCGTTCCTCATCAGCGACATTCTCGCCGACCCCGACGCCCGCGCCCCCGCCTTTGGGCGCTACAACCCCCTCACGCTTTCGTTCCCCGCCGCCGCGAAAACAGGCACCACCACCGATTTCCGCGATAACTGGACGGTTGGCTATACCCCCGAACTGGTGGTTGGCGTCTGGGTGGGGAACACCGACAACTCATCCATGCGAAACGTCAGCGGCGTGGATGGCGCGGGACCCATCTGGCGCGATGTCATGCAAACTGTTCTGCGCGACCAGCGCCCCACATGGTACACCCCGCCCGATGGACTGGTGCGCGTCGAAATCTGCACCGCCAGCGGCTTATTGCCGACGCCGCTCTGCCCGTATCGGCGATTGGAGTGGTTTCTAGAAGGGTACGCCCCCACCGAATACGACCACTCGTTTGTGGAACTCACCATTGACGCCGCCACAGGGTTGCTCGCTGATGAAGGGTGTCAGGGACCTTTCGTCAAGCGGCTCTACCGCCTGCCGCCGCCCGAAGCGCAAACCTGGGCGCAAGAAAATGGCTGGCTGCTCCCGCCCACCCAATCGTGCCGCGCTGTGGCTGTGCATCTCGCCGACGATGACACCATCAGCATCACCTCACCCTATCCCGACGCCCACTACCGCCTTTCAGCAACCCGCCCGCGTGATGTGCAACGCATTCCCATCACCGTCGCCGGCGCGTTTCCGCGCGCCGTCCAATCAGGCGTTCTCCTGCTTGACGGCGAGCCAATTGCGCACTTCCGCGAACTGCCTTTCACTCTGTTTTGGACACTGCAAGAAGGCGAACACAGCGTGTATGCCGTTGTGGATGACAAAACAACCGAGACCGTGCGTTTTATTGTTCAGCCGCCGAAGTGAAAAAAGATAAACATTCAACACATCGTCGCTTCTTTCATCCCCTCAACCAACCTGTTGGAGTAAGAAGGATGCGCAACAAACGAACACTCTTCCTCATCCTGATGGGTGTTGTGGTACTCGTCGGTGGTCTTTGGTTTGTCTGGCAACAATATGTGGCTGCCACCCCGCCCACCATCGTGGAGATTCAGCCGCAAGAGACCATCGAACGCCATGATTCGATTGTGCTGGTATTTGACCAACCCATGGACCACGCGAGTGTCGAAGCCGCGTTCCGCATCACGCCCCCTGTGGAAGGGGTGTTTCGCTGGGAACCGGCGGGCAAAGGCGAGCGCTTGATTTTCACCCCTACCGAGCCGCTGCCTGCGGAGACCACGCTCACCATTACGTTGAGCGCAGACGCTAAAAGCGCCCGCGGCAAGCCCCTGCGCGAAGCCTTTACCGCACAACTGCGTACACCTGCGGCGATTACGGTGGTGAACGTCTCGCCCCCGGCGGGGAGCGAAGAGGTGACGTTGCAAACCCCCATTGTCGTGCAGTTTAACCGCGATGTGGTGCAGTTTGCCAGTTTTGAGGAACAAACCAACGTGGCGAACCCGTTCCGCATCACTCCCGAGGTGCGCGGTTTTGTGCGTTGGGTTGCGCCGAATGTGCTCGGCTTCTACCCCGAAGAGGAACTGAAACCCGGCACAACCTACACGGTACGCCTCGACCCATCCATTGCGCCCGGCATCGCGCTGGATGAACCGCTTGAATGGTCGTTCACCACGGCGGGCGTGGGCGTTTTGGCAAGCATCCCCTTTGACGGCGCGGCTGAGGTTGATGTGGGAACGTCCATCACCGTCATATTGAGCGCCCCGCCTGACGACCCTGACGCATTTGCCGAAGCGTTCAGCGTGCGCGATGCCGAAAGCGGGCAGGAAGTGGAAGGCGTGCTGGCGTGGGAAACCGAAACGCGCCTGGTGTTCACGCCCACAACGGCGCTTGCACCCGATACCACGTATGAAATTGTCATCGAGCCAACCGGTGTGGCGGCACGCTCGCTTGCCGAATACCGCGCCACGTTCACCACACTTTCGAGCCTGCATGTTGAAAGCGTGATCCCCGAGCCCGGCACGGTGGACGTGCCCACCGACCCCGATGAAACCTTCATCGCGGTCAAATTCAACCATCCGGTGGTGCCGCTGGTGGGCATTGCCCAACAAGCGGGGTTGCCTGTCCCGCTCACCATTGACCCGCCTTTGGAAGGCACGGGCGAGTGGGTCTCGACGTCCTACTTCGTCTTTTCACCCGATGAACCCTTGCGCATTGGGCAGACCTACACCGTCACCGTCCCCGCCGGCTTGACCGACACGGTGGGCACGGTGCTGGCAGAACCGTTTACATGGCACTTCATCACCGAAGGGCCGCATGTGGTGCAACTTCTGCCCGAAACCCCCATGATTGGGGCAACATCGCCCATCACGATTGTCTTCTCGCATCCCATGGACGCTGCATCGGTGGCTGAGCATCTGCGCGTCCAGCGCGTGGTGAATGGTGAACCTTTACCGGTCAGCCTGGAATGGCCGGCGGAGGATACGTTGGTTGTGCGTCCCCAAGCGCCCTATCCGTATGGAGAAAAAATCAGCATCATGGTGTTGGATGGTGCGCTGGGGCGTGTGGGTGGCGTCATGCGCAAGACCTTCACGGAGGAGCGGCATGTCGCGCCTGTGCCCCGCGTGATTGGCTTCCCCGAGGGCAAAAGCATCAAGCCCTACGAACCCATCCAACTGGCATTCAACGCGCCGATGGACCTGGAAGCGTTGCGTAGCGCCATTACCATCACACCCGACCCCGGCAAATACTGGCTGGATACCATGTTTGCCCCCCATGAAACGCGGCGCTGGCGCTATACACTGCGACCGCATAGCGGATGGGAAGCGGGGCAGGTGTACACGATGACCATCGGCACGACAGCCGCTTCCATCTATGGCGACCGGCTGGAAGAACCCGTGCGGTTTACCTTCCGCGTCGAAGATTTGCCCCCGCTCGTCGAATTGATTGGCGCGGATTACCGCTTTGCCATGTTCAGCACCGTCACCGATACCGTGCAGATTGTGCGCGTGCGCAATGTCGAGCGCGTGGAAATGAACGTGTACGCGCTTTCGGAGAACCAATTTTTCAACCTGGTCAACTCGTTCTGGAATCTCAATAATCCATTTGCCACCGACCAGGAACCGGTAGCGACCTGGACGCTGGACACGTCGCAATCTCCACGGAACGAAGCCAACCTTTATAAAACGCGTGTGCCCCCAGAGGGCGCTTTGGAACCGGGGCTGTACGTGTTCAGCGCCACAGCCTACCGCACGCTAGATGATGGCACCCTCAAAGAGGTGGAGCACGACAACCGTTTCGCGGTGGTTTCGCCTTACAACGTGTTGCTCAAAGTGGGGCCGCAAGATGCGCTGGTCTGGGTGACGAACCTGGCGGATGGCGCTTCGGCAAGCGGCTTGCATGTCAAACTCTACGCTCAACGTGAAAAAATGGCACGCATCGGCGAAGGCGAGACCGACGAAGACGGCTTGCTGCATCTCACGTTTGATGAGACACGCATCGGATGGGAGACGGTGTGGGCGGTTGTGCTGGATGCAGACGGTCGTCCGGTGGGGCTGACCTCGTCTGATTGGTATGAAGGCGCCGAGCCGTGGCTCTTCAACATTGACCGGGATTTGTCGCTTCCCCCTCTGCGCGGCACTATTTACACCGACCGCCCGATTTACCGCCCTGGGCAGCGCGTCTATTTCCGCGGTGTTGTGTGGAGCGACCAGGACGCCATCTACACCCCGCTGGCGGGCGAAACCGCGTTGCTGACAATTTTGGACCCGCAACGCGAAACGCTGGAACGCCGCCAAATCACCCTCTCGCCTTTTGGCACATTCTCCGGCGAATTTGAGTTGAACGCCGATGCACCGTTGGGCAGTTATAGCATAGAGTTGGCGTTGGGTGATGGCTACGATCGGATATGGGGCACGTTTGGCGTCATCGAATATCGCCTGCCCGAATTTGAAGTGCAGGTGACGCCCGCGGCGCCCGAAGTCAAACAGGGCGAACCGTTGAGCGCGACCATTCAAGCCAACTACTTTTTTGGCGGTGCGGTTGCCAATGGGCGCGTCAACTGGCGCATTTTGCAAGCCCCTTATTATTTCGATGGTGGGTTGCCCGGCTACTGGTCGTGGCGCGATTCTGATGATGAACGCGATTGGTATTTCTTCTTCTTCCGTGAAGAACAAGAGGTGCTGGCTTCTGGTTCGGCGGAATTGGATGAGCAAGGGACGTACCACCTCGACGTGCCGACCATCTTCCCTGAGACGACGCAAGCCGTGCGCCTGACCATCGAAGCCGACGTGAGCGATGCGAGCAACGCCGTCGTCAGTGGGCGTGGAAGCGTTGTGGTTCACCCCGGCGATTTCTACATCGGCTTGCGGGCACGCACCTTTGTGGGTGAAGTGGGCGAGCCCATCACCTTTGACGTGCGGACGCTGACGCCCCAACGTGAGCCGTTCGGCAACGCCGATATCGAGTTGACGTTGGCGCGCCGTGAGTGGTATTCCGTGCAGGTGGAAGATGAAAACGGCGCGACATACTGGACGACGCGCTTCACCGATACGGTTGAAAGCGTCGAGCGGGTGCGCACCGATGCCGAAGGGCAAGCCACGGTTTCGTTTACGCCCACGTTTGGCGGGGTGTACACTGTGCTGGCAACCGGGCGCGATGCGCAAGGGCGCGAAATTCGTAGCCGCGCCTTCGTTTGGGTTTCAAGCGGCAATTACGTTGGGTGGCGTACCGAAAACAACCGCCGCATGGACCTCGTCGCCGACCAGCGCGAATATGCGCCCGGCGACACAGCGCACATTCTCGTTCCCACGCCCTACACCGGCATGAAAGCATTGGTGACGGTGGAACGCGCCACCATACGCCGCGCCTGGATTGTTGACCTGCCCACCAACAGCACCATGATCGAAGTCCCGCTCGATGCGATGGATGCGCCCAACGTCTATGTGAGCGTGACGGCGCTAAAATCCGCCGCTGATGGGCATTTGCCCGATATTCGCCTGGGCTACATCAACCTGCCCGTTGCCCTGACAGAGCAGACGTTGCAGGTGGAAGTGATCCCGGACCCTGAACCACCCTTTGAACCGCGCCAGACGGTCACGTTTACCTTGCGGGCGACCACACACGACGGCGCACCTGTGCCCAATGTTGAATTTTCCGCCGCCATGGTTGACAAGGCGTTGCTCTCGCTCGCCGAAGACCCCAACCCTGATTTGATGAAGACGTTCTACGACAAGCGCCCGTTGAGCATTCAGACAGGCGGCTCCCTGTTCATCAACGTGGACATCGTCTCGCGCGACCTGGCTCCCGAGGCGAAAGGGGGCGGTGGCGGTGGCGGCGGTATGGCGCTGCCTTTGAACGTGCGCGAAAACTTCCAGGAAACCGCCTTCTGGCAAGCCGATTTGCGTACCGACGAGCGCGGCGAAGTCCGTTTCAGCGTGACGTTGCCCGACAACTTGACGACGTGGGTGCTGGCGGTGCGTGGCGTTACGCAAGATGGGCGTGTGGCGCAGACGACCTACGAAACCCTGACCACGCGAATCTTCTTCGTGCGTCCCGTCGCGCCGCGTTTCTTCGTCGTGGGCGACCATGCGCTGCTCAAAGCCATCGTCCACAACAACACGAGCGAACCCTTGACGACAACCGTGGCGTTCTCGGCTGAGGGGCTGACCGTCGCAGGCGAGACGACGCGCCAGGTGGTCATTCAGCCGAACAGTGCGCAAACGGCGCTGTTCGAGGTGGACGTGCCGTATGGGGAAACCGCGCGGATGCTCTTCCACGCGGTCGCTCCCGGCTATGAAGATGCGGTCGCGTTGACCGTGCCGGTCTATCACCGCACCACCCCCAGCGTGGTGGCAACCGCCGGGCAGGTGCGCCAGGGGCAGGTTGTGGAACGCTTCATCCTGCCGCCGGACACCGACCCGACCCAAGGCGGGTTGACCGTTGAAATTGCGCCCTCGCTCGCCGGGTTGACGCAATCATCGTTGGAGTACCTGCGCACGTATCCGTATGCGTGCTCGGAGCAGGTTGTCAGTTCCTTCTTGCCCAACATCATGACGTATCGCGCCCTGCACGATGCGGGCTTGGTGCGCACCGACCTTGAACCATCGTTGCGCGCCAACATCAACCTGGCGGTCCAGCGGCTCATCCACACTCAAAACCGCGATGGCGGATGGGGCTGGTGGTATCCCGAAGGAAGCCGCCCCTGGCTGACGGCTTACGCGCTGTTGGGCTTGCATTACGCCAAGGAAGCCGGGTTCAACGTGCCCGACCGTGTGTTGGAGCGCGCCCAATCCTACTTGACGAATGTGGTGGAACGCACCAGCAACGACGAACGCCCCTTTGTGCTCGATACACGCGCCTTCATCCTCTACGTGCTCGCCGAGCGGGGCGACGTGGATACCGGGCGGCTGGTGGCGCTCTACGACAAGCGGGACCTGTTGGGCAACGACGGGCTCGCCTTCCTGACGATGGCGCTGGCGCATGCGGGCGATGAGCAAGCCGAGCGTGTGCAATCGCTGGTGACGATGCTCACCGGGCGGGCGTTGATGAGCGCAACCGGGGCGCACTGGGAAGAAAGCGACCCCGACGCGCTGGCGATGGATAGCAGCCAGCGCACAACGGCGCTGGTGTTGGATGCGCTGGTGAAGACGCGCCCGAACCACATGCTCATTCCCGAAACCGTGCGCTGGTTGATGAACGTGCGGCGCGCCAAAGCGTGGGAGACCACCCAAACAACGGCGTGGGCGGTGATGGCGTTGACCGACTACATGGTCGCCAGCGGCGAGTTGCAAGCCGATTTTGCCTACCGCGTCACGCTCAATGACGAGGTGTTGCTGGAAGAACACGTCTCGCGCGACAATCTGCTGGAACCGCGCCGTTTGGAACGCGCTATCAAGGATTTGCTGTTGGATGAAGCCAACGAGTTGGTGATCGCCCGCACTGACGATGGTCCGGGGCGGCTCTACTATGCGGCATGGGTTGAATACTTCTCGAACATCGAAACCGTGCCGCCGCTGGAACGTGGTATCGCCGTCTCGCGCCGCTACGAATTGGCAGACCCGTTCACGTTTGAAAGCACCGGCGTCGAAGTCAACCCCGAGGCGTTGCGTGTGGGCGATGTGGTGATGGTGCGCTTGACGGTGGTCGCGCCGACAACGCTCTCCTACTTCATCCTGGAAGACCCGTTGCCGGCTGGTTTTGAAGCGATTGACCCATCGCTGTTGACCAGTTCACAAGTCGCCGAAGGGCCGCGTGGGCAGCGCCTGGATTCGCGCAGTCGCTTCTGGTATGGCGATTGGACGCGCTCGGAGATTCGCGATGAGAAGGTGGCGCTGTTCAAGACGGTTCTGCGGCGTGGAACCTATGAATACACCTATCTGGCGCGCGTCACGCAAGCCGGTACGTTCACAGCGTTGCCGGCGGTGGCGTATGAAATGTATCACCCCGAAGTCTTTGGGCGCAGCGCCAGTATGCAGGTCGCCATTGGCGAATAAGCGGCGCGCCAGGCACGCAAAACCGCCCCCCAATGCGGGGGGCGGTTTGTTTTTCCAAAGCAAAACGCCAGGCGCGTTGCCTGGCGTTTCAGAGCGGGCGACCGGATTCGAACCGGCGACATTCAGCTTGGGAAGCTGACGTTCTACCACTGAACTACGCCCGCATGAGCCGCTCTTATTATACGCTGGTCGCGAAGTGTGTCAAACATCTTTCCCTTCCCCGCGCCAAACACGTATCCACAACACCAGCAAACCACCCCATGCGGCGACAAACGCCGCCAGAAGCAGGTTGCCCACCAACGCCACCCAATCCGTGCGCGGCGATTCGGCGACAAGCAGCGAAGGCGGTTCGACCAGCAAGGTCGCTGTCAGCGGGGCTTCCAGCAGGGATGGGCGCGTGGGCACGACCGCCAGTGGCGGAAGCGTTGCCGACGCGGTTGGCGCCGATGCGGGGGGCGTGCGCGTGGGCGGTACAATCAGCGTGGGCGTGGGCGATGATGGGAGCACGGTGGGCGTGCTGGTGGGAGTGGGTGTCGCCGATTCGGGTGAAGCGGGTGAGGTTGGCGTGACGGTAGACGCCTGTGTGCTGGTGGGCGTCGGTGTGAGGGCTGGCGTCTCCGTGGGTGTCGGTGTCATGGTGTTGGTGATGATTGGGCTGGGTGAGGGCGTTGGCGTCGGTGAGACTGACGGCGAGGGGGTTGGTGTGGATGTGCTTGTGGCTGTCGCGGTTGCGCTCGCGCCTGGTGTTGGAGACGCCGTCGGTGTCGTATCGCCGCCGCCGCGCCACTGCACCACAATGTAGGCGTCACCGCCAATCGAACCTTCGCCATTGCAATCAATGCTCTCTAACCAGTAGTGGTACACACCTTCCGCAGGGTCTACATCGGTATCCACGTAGGTGTAGGTGTTGCCGCTGACCGGTTGGCACGCTGAGAAGGCGGGAAAATACTCCACCAGGTCGGCTTCAAAATAGACATCTTCCAGAGGAAGGGTGTCGGTGTAGCGGTAGAGATAAAACGCCATGTGGTTTTCTTCCGAGCCGGTAATCCAGACCAGGTGGACGCCGTCGTCTTCCCAAGCGCCTTGAAAGAGAATCAAATCCACCTCGGCTGGGGGGGCGGCATGTGTGCCTGTGGCAACCAGCATCAGCACAAACAAGCCCACCATGCTCAGCGCCAGCGCGAGACTCCACAAGAGCAAAGGCGAGCGTGAGCCACGTTGCCCGTGCCCTGTTGGCTTCAATTGGCGTGCACCTCGCCGTGGTCTCTTCCACATGCTGGGTTCATCCTTGTGTTGGGTGTTCTGCGGTGGTGCCAGTATATGGCGATGGCGGCAATCTCACAAGCCTATGTGGGCATGTTGTGCTTCAACGCCAGGGCTTTGAAGGCGGCGGGGTGGCGCGTGCTCTCTTCATAGGTGTGCAGCCAGGCGGCGACTGCCACCAGCGCAAACAGAGTTGGGTCGAGCCAGAGGTGTTGCGGCTGTGAAGTTTCGACAAAGGACTGGACGCGCGCACGCAATGCGCCGGGCATCACTCTGTGCAATTGCTCATGTTGCAGCATATCGCGCACGTGGGCGAACGCCTCTGGGTGGAGCACAACGCCACGCAAGGCGGGGGGCGTGAGCGCGGTTGGGGCTTCGCGCAGGGAAAGCGGCACACGGTCGGCAAACGCCAGACGCGCTAACCAGCCCGGTGTCCCACGCCGTGCCAGCAGGGGCGACGGCAGGCTTGCCATGTACTCGACAAAGCGCGCATCAAGAAAGGGGACCTGCGTGTCAAGCCCGAGCCGCAGGCGCAACAGGTGCAAAAATTCCAGGCGATGCGTCATGTGGGGGGCGAGAAGCGCTGCCAAGATCTGCTTGCCGCCCCAGGTGGGCGTTGTATCTGAAGATGGTGGGATGAGTGTGTGGCGTCGGCCGAAGAGCCGCGCCACCCGTTCAGGAAAAAGCGCCTGCCGCACATGGCGACCAGGTGTCGCGTGCCCTGCCCGGTATGCTTTCCAGAGTTCCAGCGGCCATTGCCAGACCGCCCAGTCGCGCAGGAAGGTGCCGTGCGTGTAGGTCATGCCGCCGAGGACTGCTGCCCCGCCGTCGCTCCAGACCAGCGCGCGTATGCCATGCTCGCGGGCGCGTGCGGCAAGCACGGTGTACGCCGCCAACAGGGGGTCCCACAGCGGCTCGAAGAGTGGGGCGTTGCCTAACAGCGACCATACCGCGGGCGTGAAGTCGAGCGGGTCGTGGGCAATGCGCAGGGTCTCATGCGGGAAGCGGCGCTCAAGAGTGGCCAGGTCTGTTTCGGCGGCGTGTGTGGGGGCGGTGTGCCAGCGTAGCCATGTGGTGGAAGGGGCGCTCCCCGCTTGGTGCAAGCGTGCCGCTGTACCCGCCAGCACGGCTGAAGCCAAATCGCCATGCAGGGGAAGCGCCGCACCCTGTTCCAGGCGAGTGCGCACGGCTTCTTCAAACAGCATGCGGGCAAGCCCCGCCGCTTCTTCCAGTCGGGTGGGGGGCGTAGTGCTCTGCTCACCGAACCAGTAAACGCGATGGGGGCGCTCGGCGCGTGGTGCGGCTTCCAGCACGAAGCCGCCGGGCAACCGATAGACGCCGTGCCACGCTGTTTCCACACGCGTGCGCCAGGCTTCGCCGGTGATGATGTCGTGCAAGTAAGCCCAGTTGGGGCGCGGGAATGTGTGAAGCAGGGCGATGACGGCTTCGATACGGTCTGCGGCAACCAGACCGCCTTTGGGCAACATGGCGAAAAAGAGCGGGCGCACCCCAAAGGCGTCGCGGGCAAGCACCAGACGCCGCTCCTCAGGTATCCACAGCGCTGCCGACCACTCGCCCCGTATCCGCTGGAACGCCGCTTCCCCCCATGCGTGATACGCCGCCAGCAAGACCTCTTCATCGCGCGCTTGGGGGGGACACCCCAAGCGGCGCGCCAGGTCGTGGCGTGTGTCAAGCCGTGCGTTGCCCACCAACAGCCAGCCGCTTGCATGGCGAATGGGACGCCCCAGCACCCCCAAGCCCGGCGCGATGGCGTCGAGTTGCTGAGGGGGCGGCGCGCCGTCGGGCATCCAGCGAAGCGCCCACGTCATGCGTTCATCGCTCCACGGATAGCGTGATGTTTATTGACGCAAAAAGGCATGTACCACCTCGTTGATGGCGTCCCAGTTGGGAAGAAGGACATACGCGCCGTTGGCGGTGATGTATGGCGTCACCTGGTCGGGACCAATCGCCAGCCGCTCAATCGTCTTGGCTCGCAAGGCAATCACGCCCAGCGCAACCCATTCACGCTGGGGAATATCGCTTTCGACCGCATTGAAGACGGCTTGCGCCACACGGGGAAGCCGCCACCACGCGCCCGGTTGCTGCAAACGGGCTTTCATCGCCGCCAAAATCTGCTGTTGGCGCTGGGCGCGGTCGAAGTCGTTGGTGCTGTAGCGCGAACGGGCGTAGATGAGCGCTGTGCGCCCGTCCATGTGATGGGGACCGGCTTCAATGTGGATGGTCGTCACCCCGTAGTCTTCGGTGGGGTAGTTCTCATCGTGTAGCGTTTCGGGAACATCCACGTCAATGCCCCCCATTGCGTCAATAATCTGCGTAAACCCGTCAAAATTGACCACCACGTAGTAATGCACCGCCACCCCCAGGGTTTGCTGAACCGTTTGGCGCGCCAGGTCTGGACCGCCGAAGAAGTGCGCTGTGTTGATACGGTTTTCCCCCACCGTGGGGATGTCCACCCAGAGATCGCGCGGGATGGAGAGCAGTGCAATGCGGCGTGTCGCCGGGTTGAAGCGCACCAGCAGCATCGTATCGGTGCGGAAGGGACCGTTTTCCCCAGGGCGCTGGTCAATCCCCAGGACGAGCACATGCACGGGACCGCGGTGTACGAGGACTTGCCAATAGACCAGCGCGCTCAGCGCGCCCGTGAGCAGGATGAATGCAAGGAGCGTCAACCCCCAGCGTCCCAGGCATCCCAGGCAACTGCGGCGTTGTCGGCGTCGCGGCGGCGGCGGGAGTGGCTGCAAGACCTCGTGCGGCCAGAGCACATCATCGAGTGGGGGATGGGTCGGTTCGCTGGTTCGTGAAGGGCGGTGCGTGTACGACATAGGCGTCAAATCCCCATTCCGTAGGTGTCAACAATGCGGCTCCAAAAACGGCTTTCGGCATGCGCCAGCCGTAGAAGTGGGGCGCTAAGGCGCACCAGCGCCTGCGGGTCGGCGGTCGCGGCGGCGTCGGCAAGCATGGCGGCAATGTGTTGCCAGCGTTCGCACACCTCATCCAGTGCAGAGATGAGCCGTGCGCTGTTTCCGAGCACGTCGGCGTGCTCGTCAAGGGCGTCTGCCAGCGTTCGCCGCCAGAGCAGGGCTTCTGTTTCGATTTGGCGACTCATCGTCGCGGCGCTGAGCGCCCATTGGGGTTCTTCCTGCCAGCGCACCACATCCTCACTCCAAAACTCGATCCCGTCCACGCCGTACCACCAGCCACTGCATACCAGCATGTCGTGCGCATTCGCGACCAGCGCCTTGCGGAGCAGTGCCGACCATTCCACCTGCACCGGTTGCCAGTCCACGGCGTAGAACGTGCCGGCGTAAAGCCCATCCCACCAGCGGGCTTCCACCTCGTGCCAGGGGTGTTCTTCGCGCGTTGTGGGCGTTTGCACAATGGCAACGTCGTTGTGCAGGGCGTGAAGCGCCAGCGTTTCATGCCCCACCACCAGAAGAAGCGGTGCATGTTCCGCCAGCAAGGCTTCGAGCGTGGCGCGCCCTGTTTCACGTTGGGAAACAACGTGTTTGCGGCATGTCAGCCCCAGTTGCTCGCAAAGGCGGCGTTCGTATTCGGGCACCAGCCCGTCAATTTGGTGCGGGGGCGTCAGGTGCGGACCACGGCGGTAGGTGAACGCCGCCGCACGTCCCGCCAGAAAGGCTTGCGCCGGTGAGAGGTTGAGCAATGTCGCCATCAAGCGAACAGGTTGCGGGTAGAGCATCGTCTCAGGCATGGATGTTGCTCCTTGTGTTCAGAATGCGCGATATCGTCCACCTTGTCCTTCGATTTTGACGCGGCGCACCGTGGGCGTTTCCACAACCACCACCTTCCAGGTGGGACCGGTGCTGATCATCAGAAAAGCCGACCATATCGAAGAGGGCAATGCCGGCTCGATATGAGAAAGCGCGAGACCGCGCACATCGGCATCGGTCGTGAGAAAACGCTGCAACACCAGCGAAAGCGGGCGCGCCCCTGTCAGCGCAAGCAGAAGCGCCACCAGGAAGCCCACCCAAAACCATTCTGTCCAGAAGAGGAAGACGAGCAAGAGCGTGGCGGCAAAAAGCAGTTGACCGGCGACAATGGTCGTGCCACAACGTGGGTGGAGCGCCAAGTGCGTTTCGCCGCGTTGCAGGCGCAACAGGGCTTCCTCGGCGGCGTCGAGAATAGCCTCGGCGGAAAGGGGCAGCGGCGTCGTGAGCCGAAAACCGTCGGCTTCGGCAAGCCCGCTGATGGGAAGCGCATGACCGGCGTGTTCTTCAAGCACGTTGATGGTGGCGTGTTCAAGCGCATGGTGGCGTCGTCGCCGTCGGTCGCGCGCCACATCCAACAGTTGCGGTAGCGCCGTCAGCAGAACAACCACCGAGTGCGCCGTCAAGCCGAGCGGCAACAACACCAAAATAAAAAACGGTATCAAAATCACCAAAAAGAACAGCGCGAGCAAGAACCACCAGAACATGCGCTTTCTCCTTTCATCCGATGTGCATTTGGGGAGTATAATCGCCTTCAAGAGATAAAAAAGTGGGCTTGCACAGTCCAGATTTTGAGCGTGTTTCTGCTCTACGCTATACTATCCGATAAAACTGTCGCCGATTGTGTGTCGAGGGGCGTTATGAGCGAAATTCCCGTTGAACAAGAAAAAAAGAGAGACCAACAACTTTCCGAAGCCGACGCGCAGTTTTACGCGGAATTGCAACTCCGCGTTGACCGGCTGAAAGAAGCCGTTGCGCGCAGTTTCCCCACGTATGATGTCTCCATTATTCAAAAAGCCTATGAGTTTGCGAAAGAAGCGCATGCGCAACAGCGCCGTAAAACCGGCGAACCGTATGTGGCGCACTGTGTGGCGACCGCCGAAATTCTGGCCGATTTGCGCATAGACCCGCCGGTCGTTGTGGCGGGTCTTTTGCATGATACCGTCGAAGATACGGATGTGACGCTGGATGACATCAAGCGCGAATTTGGCGACGAAGTGGCGCGGCTGGTGGACGGCGTCACCAAATTGAGCCGTATCAACGAACTGACGGGCTACCGCCGCCGTGGGGAAGAGGAATGGGTCAAGTGGAAGAAGAGCGGCGAGACCGAATACTTGCGCAAAATGTTTCTGGCGATGGCTGAGGATGTGCGCGTCATCCTCATCAAACTCGCCGACCGCCTGCACAACATGCAAACCTTGCATGGGTTGCCGCGCGAAAAGCAAATTCGCATGGCGCGCGAGACGATGGACATCATGGCGCCCCTCGCCAATCGCCTGGGGATTTGGCAAATCAAATGGCAATTGGAAGACCTCTCCTTTCGCTATCTCGAACCCGACAAATACGAACAACTGCAAGCCCGTCTCAATGAAGGGCACGAAGAGCGCGAGCAATACATCCAAAAGGTCATTCAGCAGTTGCGCGCTCGATTGGAACGCGCCGGCATCAAAGCCGAAATTACCGGGCGCCCCAAGCACCTCTACAGCATCTACAAAAAAATGCGGCGCAAAGAGCGCGACCTCGACCAGATTTACGATGTGCGCGCCATTCGCATCATCATTGACGCTGAGGATGAAGAGAGCGCCATTCGTGATTGCTACACAACGCTCGGCATTGTGCACAGCATGTGGCGTCCCATTCCGGGTGAATTTGATGACTACATCGCCAACCCCAAAGAGAACGGCTACAAATCGCTGCATACCGCCGTGGTCGGGCCGGAGGGCAAGCCGCTGGAAGTGCAAATCCGCACGCGCGAAATGCACTACCTGGCGGAATACGGGGTGGCTGCCCACTGGCGCTACAAAGAAGAAATGCGCCAATCAGACCGCTTCCTGGAAGAGAAAATTCGCTGGTTGCGTTCGCTTTTGCGGCAAGAGGGCGAAGAAGAGCAGGACGCCGAAGCCTTCATGGAGTCGGTGCGGAGTGATGTTCTGCCCGACCGCGTGCTGGTTTTCACCCCCAAGGGCGACATCAAAGAACTGCCCGCCGGCTCTACACCGATTGATTTTGCCTACTACATCCACACCGATGTTGGGCATCGGTGCCGTGGGGCGCGGGTGAACGGCGTCATTGTGCCGCTCAACTACCAGTTGAAAGATGGCGACCAGGTGGAAATTATCACCGGCAAGCATAGCCGCCCCAGCCGCGATTGGCTCAACCCCCACTTGGGCTATGTCAAAACGTCGCGTGCGCGGAGCAAGATTCGCCAGTGGTTCCGCAAGCAAGACCGCCAGGAAAACATTACGCAGGGGCGCTTGTTGCTGGAACGCGAGTTGAAACGCCTGGGCTTGCAGCATGAACCATTTGAGAAACTGGCGGAACTGGCGGGCTATGAGAACGTGGATGACTTCTTGGCCGCCATTGGCTATGGCGACGTCAGCCCGCAATCGGTGGCGTCCAAAGCGTTGGAACTGCAACGCCAGGAACAGGCGCGCTTGAAGACCGACGAAGAAATCCTCGAAGAACTGCCCGCCGTCAAGCCGCAAAAACCCAGCGGAAGCCAAATCAGTGTGCGCGGCGTGGGGGGCTTGCTCACGCGCATGGCACGGTGTTGCAACCCGCTGCCCGGCGACCCAATCGTGGGCTACATCACAAAAGGGCGCGGCGTGACGATTCACCGCGCCGATTGCCCCAACATCATCAATGCGCGTGAACCCGACCGCATCGTGCAGGTCGAATGGGGCGAAGACCCCCAGCAACTCTATCAGGTGACGATTGTAGTGCGGGCGTTCGACCGTGGCGGTTTGTTGCGCGATATTGTGGATATTGTCGCCAAGGAAAATGTGAACCTCGCCGCCGCGAACGCCGTCACCAACAAGCGCGACCGCAGCGCGACCATTACGGCAACCCTTGAAATCAAGGACGCGGCGCAATTGTCGCGCATTTTGCACCGCATCAACAGCCTGCCGAACGTGCTCGAAGCGTATCGGCAAAGCGCATGAGTGTGCTCGCCTAGCACCTTCGCCACCCGCTTGCAGGGTGGCGTTTCTTATTCAGACGAAACGCCGGGGCGCAGCCAGCCCTCATCGGTACGCAGAACGCGCCCCTCGGCTTCCAGTTTCAGCAGGTGCGCCAGCAGCGATCGCGCCGCGACGGGCCAGCGTTCAGGTGAGACGTCCGCGTACACTTTGGGGACGAGGGCATGGATCGGTTGCGGAATCGGCGTCAACGCTTGCAGAACCGCCTGCTCGCGCGCTTCACGGTGGGCAATCAGCGCGTCCAGCGCCGCGACGGGGGCGGTGATGGGGGGACCGTGCCCGGCAAGCAGCAGGCGGGGGCTCATCTCCCGCAAACGCTGCAAGGTGCGCATGTATGCCTGCAAATCGCCGCCGGGGGGATTGATGACGACCGTCCCCTGCCCATGCACCACATCGCCCACAATGCCAATGCGCTCTGGTTCATGCCAGAGCGCGATATGCTCGCGGGCGTGTCCCGGCACTTCCAGCACACGCCATGCGCCCAGCGTGTCGCCTTCATGCAGGGCAACAAACGCCGTAGGCGGGATAGCGTTGATGAGATGCGCTAGCCGCGGATGCCCGGCGATAGGGGCGCCGGTTTCGCTGTGCAGCGGCAACATGCCGCCGATGTGGTCGGGGTGGGCATGGGTGATCACGATGTGGGTGATGGAGCGCCCCAGCGTCTGGGCGGCGCTGAGAATGGCGGCAATGTGGGTTTCATCGTCGCTGGGCGGGTCAATCACAAGGACGCCTTCATCCCATGCGACAAGATAGCAGTTTGTCGGTTCTTCAAACAGGGCTTGCGGGCTTTGGATGGTCAGACAGAGAATGCCTGACGCAACTGAAACGGCTTGCGACATGGATGGTTCTCCCGGATGTTGGCTTGGTGAACAAGGGCTGCACACAGAGTTGGCAAAAGTTTACTCTTTCAATTCTCAGATGCAAATGGCATGAGGTTGAAAAGGCTTGCTGGTTCCGCCAAAGGCAATAGAATGTGCCCCCGATACGCATTGTGGTGAGTGAAAAAGCCTATGCCGATGACATGGCGTCCGCGCGTGCGCGCGTTGTTCTTCCAATTGATACATGTGCTGGCAATGGTGGGGCGCTTTGTATGGCGCTACCGCCGCTGGTGGGTCAGCGGGTGTTTGCTGGGCGCATTCGTCGGCGCCGGCATCGCCATGCTGCAACCCACCCGCTACCGCACCACGGTGGTGCTCAGCCTGGAACCGGAAGTGTTCAACCAGAACACCATTTCGTCCTTGATGCAGGTGACGCGTGGGTACGCCCAGGTGATTGCCAGCGAACCTGTCCTCGATGAGGTAGCGCGCGCCAAGGGATGGCACGAAGACGGCGCGACATTGCGCCGCCTGGTACACGCCGAAGCCGATGCAGGCGCGCTTGTGCTGCGGATTTCCGCCGACGGGGCGACACCCGCCGACGCCCAACGTATCGCGCACGGCGTGACGATGTATTTCATTCAGCGCCTGGAAACGGACAACCCACGGCGCAACGAAGCCGACCGCTTGCACGCTGTTATCCTGACGCCTGCGATGCGCGCCGAGCGGGTTGCGCCGCGCCCATTCGTCGGGATGGGCTTGGGGGCGTTGGTGGGCGTTGGGCTGATGGTGCCGGCGGCTGTGTGGCATGCCTGGCGGCGTCGCACACGGCTGTTCACCCCGCGCGAGGCTGAGCGTGTTGTGCAAGCGCCCACTTTGGGGGTTATTCCTCGATGAGCGCGACCACACCTTTTCGCATGGTTCCCGTCTCGGATGAAGCCGCATGGGAACGCATAGCGCCCCAGTTGCCCCTGCACCACATTTTGCAATCGTGGGCGTGGGGGGAATTCAAATCGCGGTGGGGCTGGCGACCCTATCGCTATCAGTGGCTGGATGCTGAGGGGCGCGTCCGCGCGGCGGCGCAAATCCTGCGGCGTGCGCTTCCCGGTACACCCTTTGGCGTCGCTTACGTCCCCAAGGGGCCGCTGTTCGACCCCGATGATGCAGACCTGGCGGCGCGCGTGCTCGCCGATCTCGAACAGGAAGCGCGCCGACTGCGTGTCATCTGGTTGAAGATTGACGCCGACGTGCCCGCCGACCATGCGGTGGTTGTGCCGCTGTTGCGGGCGCGTGGGTGGCGGTATAGCCCCGAGCAAGTGCAGTTTCGCAACACCGCCGTCATTGATTTGACGCCCGACGAAGAGACCCTTCTAGCGAACATGC
Source organism: Ardenticatena maritima (assembly GCF_001306175.1). NCBI lineage: Bacteria > Bacillati > Chloroflexota > Ardenticatenia > Ardenticatenales > Ardenticatenaceae > Ardenticatena > Ardenticatena maritima. The sequence goes on along the minus strand of NZ_LGKN01000006.1, from coordinate 266,991 downwards.
ACCAGAAAACGCGCTACAACATTCGCCTGGCGATGCGCCGCGGGGTGCAGGTGCGTGTGGGCGGTGAAGCCGACTTGCCGCTTTTTTACGCCATGTATCGCGAAACGGGACGCCGCAATGGGTTTCTGGTGCGGCCGGAAGCGTATTACCTGGATGTGTGGCGTGATTTTATGCGGCGCGGCTTGGCGCGGGTGCTGTTCGCCGACGTGGAAGGCGAGAGCGTTGCCGGGCTGATTCTCTTCCGCTACGGTGACACCATTTGGTACTTCTACGGTGCGAGCACAGAGCGCCACCGCAACCTGATGCCCACCTACTTGCTCCAATGGGAAGCCATCCGCTGGGGCAAAGCCGTTGGGACGCGCACGTATGACTTGTGGGGAGCGCCTGAGCGTGAAGATGAAAACGACCCCCTGTGGGGGGTCTGGCGGTTCAAGCGTGGGTTTGGCGCGACCCTGCGCGAACAGATGGGGGCGTGGGATTACCCCGTTTCCCGCCTGGGCTACTGGGCAATGTGGCGGGCTTTGCCGCGCGTGCGGGCGTTTTGGCGGCGCATGCACCACACGGCTGAACGTTAGAGCATGGTGGGCTTGTAGGGGAGCGTTTCTTCAATCCGTTCGTCGGCGGTGGCTTCAAGCCCCTTGATGAGCAACACCAGCGCCTCGTTGAAGGGCGTGGGAATCCCCAGACGGTCGCCTTCGCGGACGACGACGCCGTTGATGGCGTCAATTTCGGTGGGCGTGCCGCGCAAAATATCGGTGAGCATGGATGAGCGGTTTGCGCCTGTGCGCCAGGCGACATCGAGCACGTGCCGCACAGGTTCATCGTAGGGCAATTGGATGCCCAGCGCGTTGGCAACGGCTACCGCCTCGTCCACTGCGCGGGCGACCATTTCGCGGCAAATGTCGTAGCGCGTGAGCACGCCGTTATGTACCCGCAAAATCGCCGTGAGGGCGTTGATGCCCACGTTGACGATGAGTTTGCTCCACAAAAGCGTCTGCAAATCATCAATCACGCGCGTGTCAATGCCCACCTGGGCGAACATGTCGGCGATAGCCTCCACGCGCGGGCGCATTTCGGGTGTGGGTGGGCTGAGAAACGTCTCCCCTGTGCCGGCGTGGCGCACGCGCCCAGGACCAAGCACGCTGGCGCCGTGGCTCGTCACGCCTTGCACCACACGCGCTTCCCCCACTACTTCGGCGATGGCTTCACGGTTGCCCAGCCCATTTTGCAGGGTCAGCACCAGCCCATCGGGCGCAAGAATGCGCGCCGCCTGCCGTGCCGCGCGTGCTGTGGCATAACTTTTCACGAAGATGAGCGCCATATCCACCAGCCCGCCGTGATCGCGGACTTCGTCGGGGTCGGTGGTGGCGTTGACGCGCAACAGCAGCGGTTCGCCCTCGTGTGTGATGAGCGTCAACCCTTCTTCTTTGATGGTGCTGATATGCTCAATCCACGGGTCCACCAGCCATACGTCGTTGTCAGGGTGTGTGGCGAGCAGCCCCCCGAAGAGACTGCCCATTGCTCCGGCGCCAATCACTGCAATTCGCATGGTTGTCCTCCACGGTGGTTCATGCATGGGTATCAGCGCGATGCCAGCGCGTGTTGAAAGGCTTCGCGTTCATCATCCGCCATGTGGAAGGTGTGTTCCTCGGCGGGAAAAGCGCCTGCGCGAACGTCCTGCGCGTAGGCACGGAGCGCCTCTTCAATCGCGCTTCCGATAGAGGCGTACTGTTTCACGAATTTGGGCGTGAACCGGTCGAACATGCCCAGCAGGTCGTGATACACCAGCACCTGCCCGGAGACGCCGTTCCCCGCGCCAATGCCAATGGTGGGAATGTCGAGGCGCTCGGTAATCGCGGCGGCCACTTCAACGGGGACGGCTTCCAGCACAATGGCGAAGCAGCCCGCTTCTTGCAGGGCGAGCGCGTCGTCAATGAGCGCCAACGCTTCTTTGGCGGTGCGCCCCTGCACACGAAAACCGCCCAGCGCGCTCACGCTTTGGGGCGTCAGCCCAATGTGCCCCATGACGGGAATCCCGCTTTGCACAATAGCACGCACCCGGTCAGCCATACGGCGGCCGCCTTCCAGTTTGACGGCGTGGGCGCGCCCTTCTTTCATCAGGCGGAACGCATTGCGGACGGCTTCTTCATTTGAGGCTTCATAACTGCCAAAGGGCATATCCCCCACGATAAAGGCGCGTTGCGCGCCCCGCCGCACGGCGCGAATGTGGATGAGCATTTCCTCCATGGTCACGGGTTCGGTGGTCTCATACCCCAGGACGACCATACCGAGCGAGTCTCCCACCAGAATGACATCCACACCGGCGCGGTCGGCAAGCAACGCCGACGGGTAATCGTAAGCCGTGACCATGACGATGGGTTCACCAGCCTGGTATTTGCGGTGCAAATCAAGAATGGTGACCGGTTTGTCGCTCATCTCCTTCCCCCTTATCCAACTCCTCGACCGGAAATTTGCAACAAAAGCGCAAGCCAAGCGCCAAGGCACAAAAACGGTCCATACGGCACATACGTTTTGAGCGTCACGCGCCGCATGAGCAAGAGGACCACAATGATACCACCACCGATAAAAATGCCGTAGATGAGTGCCCGCCAGACATCTGGATGCCCTGTGATGAGCCCAATGTACAACGCCAGGTTGGCGTCGCCCAGCGCAAACCCGCCTCGTGTGAGCACAGCCAGCAAAAAGAAGGTCAGAAAGCCGCCCACGCCCGCCAGCAAGGCGTTCGGGAATGCGACACGGCTATCGAGCGGAATGGCGAGGCACGCGAAGAGAATAGCCGGCCAAATCACCACATCGGGAATGAGGCGCGTTTCGGCGTCCACCACGAGAATGAGTAGCAAAATGGACGTGTGCAGCAGGACAAGCGCCAGCGTTATCCTGTCCAGTTGGTGCCCGGCGTAGGCGGTGAGCCCCCACGCCGCCGCGTTGATGAAGGGCACCGCCTGTGAACGCCAGCGCCAGCGCACAAAAAAACCGTCGCGGGGGCGTTCTGTGCGGGCGTATTGCGGCGCACGGTCGGCAAGCCGCACCACCAGCCACCCAACCGGCAAGACAAACACCATTAGCGTCTCAAAAAGATACATGGCGCTCTCTGTGCTGTTGTCTGTTTGCTGTAAGGGGGAGTGTATGGCGTTTACCACATTCTGCCAACTGGCGCGGAAGGAGCGAGCCGGCGCACATGCGCGATACGCACGCACGCGCCGTTGACAGCCCATGACAAGCGCCTACAATAGCCGCCATGAATCGCTACGAACGTCTCAGCGTGGTTGTCAGCCTGACCTTGTTGGGGCTGGCAATTGCCACAATTTACGAAGCGCCGGGGTGGGTGATTGCCGCGACCATTCTGGGTTCACCGGTCGAGATTCTGATTTCGGCGAACCTGATGGTCGGTGCTGTGGTGGCGTTGCTGGTTGCCGCCGGCACAGACTACGCCTTGCGCGAGCACCCGCTTTATCGGCGTGCGCCCCGTTCCAGCGCCGCCCTCTTCTGGATTTTGCCCATGATTGTGACCCTCGTCAGTAGCGGCTTGCTGGTGCGTGTGCGTGATGAAACGTTGCTGTGGCTGGGGGTCTTGTTGGGCACGGGCTTGGTGCTGGCGCTGGTCATCTATGCCGAACTGCGCACCATTGACCTGGACGACCCCGAAGGGGTGCGCGCCCGCCTCTTCTTGAATGTGTTTACCTACTTCCTGGCGTTTACCTACTTCGCCCAAATCTACGGCTTGCGTGTGCGTACCGCTCTCGCCGCCCCGCTGGTGATGATTGCCGCCATGATTTTTTCGCTCACATTGTTGCGTATTGGCACAGCGCGTGATGCGCGTGTGTGGCTCTACAGCGCCTTGATTGCCTTCGTCATGGGCGAACTCGTGTGGCCGATGACCTATTGGCGCGTCTCGGCGCTGGTGGGGGGCGGTGTCTTGACGATAGGGTTTTATTTGCTGACGGGGATAAGCCAGCAATATTTCCTGCAACGCCTCTCGCGCCAGACGTTGATTGAATATGCCACCGTGGTTTTCATCAGCCTGGTGGCGCTCAGCGTGCGGCTCTTCACCTAACCGCCTCGGTTTCACCGCTCCAGAATCAGCGTGACAGGTCCATCGTTTTCGATGAGTACCAGCATGTGCGCCCCAAATCGCCCTGTTTGCACGGGGACCCCTTCGCGCCGTAGCGCCTCGGCGAAGGCGTCAATAAGTGGCGCGGCTTTTTCTGGCGGCGCCGCTTGCGTGAAACTGGGACGTCGCCCTTTGCGAGCGTCGCCGTAAAGCGTGAACTGTGAAACGACCAGCGCTTCTCCTCCCACATCCAGCAAGGAACGGTTCATTTTCCCTTCGTCATCTTCAAAAATGCGCAAATGCGCCACTTTGGACGCCAGCCACTCGACCGCTTCCATGCCGTCGTCTGTGGTAATCCCCACAAGTAGCACCACGCCGCGCCCAATTTCGGCGATGCGTTGGCCTTCTACGTCCACCGCACCATGGCGAACGCGTTGCAGAACAATCCGCATACTTGCGCCTCCTCTGTGAACAAATGTTTACACAACCATCATATGCAGTTTACAGCAACATGCTACCTTACACGTGCAGATGAGAGCCAAGCAGGCAAACGCACACAAGGCGCTCCTCTCCTCCCCCCAGAAAAGCGTCGGAACCGACCGGTTCCGACGCTTTTGCGTGGCTGAACGCACGCCAGCAATTTGACACCCACACACAACCCTTCACAATGCAGGCGTAAAGAAACGGTGAAGCCCCCGCACAATCCAGAAAGGAAACCGTATGCGCGCCATTGGAAGCAGTCTCTCGCGTGTTGGTGCTATTGACAAAGTCACCGGACGTGCCCGCTACCCTGGCGACCTCAACAAGCCCGGTCAACTCTACATGAAAATCCTCTTTGCCGGGCGTCCCCATGCTCGCATTGTGGACCTTGACCTGAGTGCGGCGAAACAGGTCCCCGGCGTGGTCGCCATTCTCACCGCCGAAGATGTCCCCGTCAATGAGTATGGGCTCATCATCTACGACCAGCCGGTGCTCTGCGGCGATGTGGTGCGCTGCGTTGCCGACCAGGTGGCGTGTGTGATTGCTGAAACCGAGGAAGCCGCACTCGAAGCCCGTGAAAAAATCCGGGTGGTGTATGAAGACTTGCCCGTGCTGACCGACCCCGTTGCCGCCATGCAGCCCGACGCCTTCATCATCCACCCCGAGCGCGGCGACAGCAATCTGCTTTGCCACTACAAAATCCGCAATGGCGATGTGGAAGCGGCTTTTGCCGAAGCCGATGTGATTATCGAGGGCGAGTACCGCACGCCGTTTCAGGAGCACGCCTACTTGCAGCCCGAAGCCGGGCTCGCTTGGCTGGAAGGCGACCAGGTGGTTGTCAATGTGGCGGGGCAGTGGATGCATGAAGACCGCCAGCAAATTGCGCATGCGCTGGGATGGCCCGAAGAGCGCGTGCGCGTGGAATACAGCGCCATTGGGGGCGCGTTTGGCGGGCGCGAGGATATGAGCGTCCAGATTGTGCTGGCGCTTGCCGCCGTCAAGACGGGGCGACCTGTGAAAATCGTCTGGACGCGTGAAGAGAGTATCATCGGGCACCACAAGCGCCACCCCATGACCATTCGCACACGCTGGGCGGCGACCTATTCGGGGCGTTTGCTGGGCGTCGAAGCCGAGGTGATTGCTGACGCCGGCGCGTATGCGTACACCAGCACCAAGGTGTTGGGCAATGCGCACCTGTGCGTGACGGGTCCATACGAGTGGCCGACCGCCAAGGTGGATAGTTATGCCGTCTACACCAACAACATCCCCACGGGCGCGTTTCGCGGCTTTGGCGCGCCGCAGGGGCACTTTGCCGCCGAAATGCAGATGAACAAACTCGCCGCCCGCCTCGGGCTTGACCCTGTGGCGTTGCGCTTGAAGAACTGCTTGCGCGAAGGGAGCCAACTCACCACGCGCGCCCACATGCCGCCCGGTGTGAGCCTGCCGCACGTTATCGAAGCCGCTGCTGAGCGGGCGGGCTGGAAGCGCCCCGACGGTTCGTTTCAGAAGCCGACGCTTTCCCCGTCCGGCGCGCCGCATATCAAACGGGGTGTTGGCTTTGCCTGCGCCATGAAGAACGTTGGCTTCTCGTTTGGTTTTGTGGATGAATGTTGGGCGCAGGTCGAACTGCACGGCGGGGGTGATATTGAAGAAGTCGTGGTGCGCTGTGCCGGTGCAGACGTGGGGCAAGGTGCACACACCGTCTTTTGCCAGATGGCAGCCGAAGCGGTGGGCGTGCCTGTCGAACGGGTGCGCCTGGTCGCCGACCATACCGATGAAACCCCCGGCTCGTCGGGGAGCAGTAGCGCCAGCCGCATGACCTTCTACGCGGGCAACGCCATCCGCGGTGCGGCGATGCGCGCGCTCAAACTCTGGCACGATGAAGTGCGCCCCGCCGTCGGCACGTACCGCTACCGCCCGCGTGCCACCACCCCCTTCGACCCCGAAACGGGTGAAGCCGACCCCAACGTTTCGTATGGCTTCGTCGCCGAAGTCGCCGAGGTGGAAGTGGACACGGAGTTGGGATTTGTGCATATCACGCGCGTTATTTGCGCCGATGACGTCGGCAAAGCCATCAACCCGCGCCTGATTGAAGGGCAAATTGAAGGGGGCGTTGTGCAAGCCGTGGGCTATGCGGTGCTGGAACATTTCCAGGTGCGCAATGGCGAAGTGCTGACGCGCCATCTCAGTACCTACCTGATCCCCACGGTCTATGACATCCCCGACCGTGTCGAAAGCCTGATTCTCGAATACCCCGACCCACAAGGACCGTGGGGCGCGCGCGGCATGGCTGAAATGCCCTTCATCCCGCTGGCGCCGGCGGTTGCCAGCGCCGTGTACGATGCGACGGGCGTTTGGTTTGATGACTTGCCGTTGACGCCTGACAAAATTGTTGCCAAACTCCACCCACGCTTGTGAGTGGAACAACCAACCTGTGTGAGCGCCTATGACTGCACTTGACACCTTGCTTGCTTTTGCCCTCGACGCCGCCTGGGAAGCCGGACGGCTGACGCTCGGCTATTTTCAAACCAATGTGCATGTCGAAACCAAAGCCGACGCCAGCCCCGTGACCGTTGCCGACCGTGAAGCCGAAGCGCTCTTGCGGCGGCTCATCGAACGTGCCTACCCTGACCACGGCATTATCGGCGAAGAGCATGGCGAAAAGCCGGCGCGCTCCGCCTACACCTGGGTGCTCGACCCCATTGATGGCACCAAGTCGTTTATCACCGGCGTGCCGCTCTACGGCACCATGGTTGCGCTCCTGCAAGACGGGGAACCGGTGCTGGGCGTGCTTTTCTTCCCCGCACTGGGTGAAATGGTCTATGCAGCGCGCGGCATGGGCTGTTTCTGGAACGGACGGCGTGCGCGTGTGTCAGACGTGCGGGACATTTCCCAGGCGAAACTCCTGGTCTCCAACCTCAACAAATTCGAGCCATACGGCAAAGCCGACGCCTGGCAGCGCCTCGTGCGGGCAACGGCGTTTCAACGCACCTGGGGCGACGCATACGGCTATGCACTGGTTGCAACGGGGCGCGCCGACATCATGTGCGACCCCATCATGTCCATCTGGGATATTGCGCCGCTGCTGGTCATCATGGAAGAAGCCGGCGGCACTCTCACCGACTGGCAAGGCAATCGCACCATCTCCAACGCCGAAAGCATTGCGACGAACGGCCACCTGTTTGAGCAAGTGATGGCGTTGACACGCGCGCCGACCACCTGATGAGGAGAGCGCATGCAGACCGTTGCGGTGTGGACACGACGAATGAACAAAATGCTCGTCTTTACGGCGAGCATTTTGCTCTTTGCGCTGGGCATTGTGCTCATGAAAGACGGCGCGCGCAGTCTCGCGCCCCTGATTGAAGGTTGGCTTGACCTGCGCCGCCCGTTGCCCAGCCTTGCCGCCGGTTGGCTGGCTTCGATGATCATCATGAGCGGTTCGCCGATTGCCGCCGTTGCGCTTGCCCTGCTCGACAGCGGCTTGATGACGGCGACTTCCGCCTTCACCATGATTATGGGCTCACGGTTCGGCGCGAGTTTCATTGTGCTCTGCGTGGGGTTCATCTATGCCTTGCGGGGGCGCAGCCTGCTGAACAGCCTGAGCATGGGCTTGCTCTCCTTTGCCATCACCATCTCGCTGCATGTGATCGGGCTGGTGCCGGGCATCTGGCTTTTGCAAACCGATTGGCTGACGCGCGTCCCGCGCCCGCGCGGCGTGGCGGTTACCTCGGTGGTGGACCTGTTGTTTGAGCCGGTGCGCCTCACGCTGAGCGGTTTCGTGCCCCTGTGGTCGTTTTTCGGGATTGGCTTCCTCTTCATCATGCTCAGTTTCGCCCTGCTCGACCGTGCGCTCCCGACGGAATCCCTCAAAGCCGCCCACTTCGACCAGATTGCGCAATTCGTTTACCGCCCCTCGGTCATGTTCTTGCTGGGCGCAGTGGTGACGTTGATTTCCATGTCGGTGAGCCTCTCTGTGAGCATTCTTGTCCCGTTGAGCGACCGCGGCCTTATGCGCCGTGAGAACGTCATCCCCTACATCATGGGGGCGAACATCACCACCTTTGTGGACACCTTGCTGGCGTCATTGCTCATGGAAACACCGCGGGCGTTCGACGTGGTGTTGGCGGAAATGGTGAGCGTGGGCGTCGCGGCGCTTTTCATTCTGGTGTTCGCTTTTCGGCCGTATGAAGTCGCCATGGAAACATTTGTCGAATGGGTGACGGCGCACCCCTCGCGCGTGGTGCTCTTTTTGGTGGTGCTTTTTGCCGTGCCGGCGGTGGGCTTGTTCATGTGAAAGGAGGCAGTATGCACATTCTCGTGGCAACCGGGGGGGCGGAACATTCGCAAAAAGCGGTCACTTTTGCGGGGTTGCTCGCCCGTGATACCAACGCCGCCCTGACCCTGTTGACGGTGCGCAAGCCGGGGCATTCTGAAGAAGCCGCCCGTGTGGCGTTGGAAGAGGCGCAGCGTGCCTTGCCGCCCAATCTGGCGCGGGTACAGACGCGCATCCGTGAAGGGCATCCCGCCGAAGAAATTGTGTTCGAGTGTGAGGAAGGTGGGTACGATCTGGCGGTGGTGGGTGAACGCCAGCACCACACATTGCGCACGCGCTTCTTGCTCGGCTCCACAGCCCAACGCGTGGTGGAACATGCGCCGTGCCCGGTTGTAGTCGCCAAGGGGCGCATTGCCCCCGTGCGCCGTCTCTTGCTGTGTGAAGGATTGCGTACCGATGCGCCGCTCGCCCGCCGTTTTATGGAACAACTTCCCGAACTCGTGACGCTTCCTTTGGAAATCACCATTTTGCACGTCATCTCGCAACTGGCGCTCACCCCGTACGACCCTAGCGTGGAAGATTCGGAAACCGTCCAACTGGCGCGCCGTATCCTCGCCGGCGATAGGCAACTGTTGAGCAAGCGCCACGCCCATGTGCAAGAACGCTTGCGGTATGGGCTGGTGGTTGAAGAAATCATCGCCGAAGCGGCTTGGGATTACGACATGCTGGTCTTGGGCGCCCACCCCGGCGCGGGGTGGCGGCGCATTCTCCTCGACGATATCACGCACGATGTGTTGGTGAAAGCCCCCGCACCCGTGCTTGTAGTGCGCTAAACAGCACGCACTGGCGCGTGGAATGCGCGCCAGTGGCGACCTTTTCAATGTTCTCACTCCGCGTTTTCTTGCCGCGTGTGGCTTGTTCACCGTATCAATTGGCGTACAATCAGCCTTTGCCCGTGTGAGATTGAGAAACAAGGAGGTTCCATGTACGGACGCAAACTTGACCCTTACCCGCTGGAAGGCGATATCCCTGTCACCACCCTGGTGGACGATTTCTTTTTTGCGTACAACGCGGCGCGTTTGCGCGAAGCGTGCCAGATTTTCGCCCAAAAAATGCTCGAACCGGATGTCACGGTCGTGCTCACGCTGACGGGCGCGCTCACACCCACCGGCATGGGCTACGCCGTCTTTGTGCCGCTCATCGAAGCGGGATTTGTGGACTGGATTATCTCCACCGGCGCGAACCTGTACCACGACGTGCACCGTTCGTTGGGCTTTTCGCTCTACCAATCCACGCCCTACGTGGACGACGTGGCGCTCCGCGAGCAGGGCGTCATTCGCATCTACGATATTCTCTTTGAAGCCGATGTTCTTTTTGAAACGGACGCTTTCTTCCGCGAAGTGTTGAAGCAGCCCGAATTCCAGAAGCGCATGGGCACGGCGGAACTGCACTATCGCCTGGGGCGCTACGTGCGCGAACGCGAGCGCGTCTTGGGCGTCAAATACCGATCGCTCTTGGGGGCGGCCTACGAAGCGGGCGTGCCGGTTTACACGTCCAGCCCCGGCGATTCAGGTGTGGGCATGAACCTTTCGGCGCTGCGCTTGCAGGGCTACGAGGTCGGTTTCGACCCCGAACTGGATGTGAACGAGACGGCGGCGATTGTGTACGACGCCAAGAAGTCGGGCGGCAAGAGCGCCGTGCTCATTCTGGGCGGTGGAAGCCCCAAGAATTTCGCCCTGCAAACCGAGCCGCAAATCCAGGAAGTGCTGGGGCTGGATGAACGCGGGCATGACTACTTCATCCAGATTACTGACGCCCGCCCCGACACGGGCGGTTTGTCGGGGGCAACGCCTAACGAGGCGGTGACATGGGGCAAGGTGGACCCCGAACAATTGCCCGACACGGTGGTCTGCTACACGGATTCGACCATTGCCGCGCCGATTTTGGCGGCCTATGCGCTCGCCAAACGCCAGCCGCGCCCGCTGAAACGGCTCTACGACCGCCGCGAAGCCTTGCTGGAACAGTTGCGCCGTGACTATCTCGACCGCCTGGCGGCAGAATCGGCATCCTGAGGGGAGGCGCACCATGCCTGAATTTCTACACCCGAATTTTTTGGGGCTTCCTGAGGAATACACGCGCCTGGAAACAGCGCGCGCGATTGTCTTGCCCATTCCCTACGAAGCCACCGTGAGCTATGAGGCGGGCACCCGCCGTGGACCCGCGGCGATTCTCGAAGCGTCCGCACAGGTGGAGTTGTACGACCGCGAATTTGACGACGAGCCCGCCTTGCACTACGGCGTGCATACCTTGCCCGCCTTGTTGCCCAATTTTGCCTCGCCCGAAGCCATGGTCGCCGATATTGCCGAAGCCGTGGCAATGTACGCCCAACCGGGGCGCTTGCTGGTTGTGCTGGGGGGGGAACACACCATTACCGCGGGCGTCATGCAAGGGGTGGCGCAGGTGTATGGCGAACCGCTGACAATGGTGCAGCTCGACGCCCACGCCGATTTGCGCAATGAGTTTGAAGGAAGCCCCTACAGCCACGCCTGTGTGGCGCGCCGTGTGCTGGACGCGGGCTATGGCGAGGTGTTGCAGCTCGGTATCCGCTCGGTCTGCACCGAAGAGATGGACGTGATTCGCCGCGAGGAGCGCGTGCGGGTCTGGTTCGCCGAAGATGTGCATATGCGCCCCTTGCAGCAAACGCTGGATGAGCTCGCTGAGCGTGTGCGCGGCAAGCGCGTCCACCTGACTATTGACGTGGACGGGCTGGACCCCAGCATCGTGCCCACGACAGGCACGCCCGAACCCGGCGGCTTGACGTGGTATCAGACGCTCGCCATTGTGCGCACGGTTGCCGAAGCCGCCGACGTGGTGAGCGTGGACTGCGTCGAGCTTTCACCGCGCGCCGGGCTGCACATGGCGGATTTTGCCGTGGCGAAACTGCTCTACAAGACGATGAACTACGTGTTGATGAAAGCATAACCGAGTGTCCAACGTGGGGGTGTGGGGAGCGCACCCACACCCCCATTGCCAAAAGGAGGTGTCATGCGTTGCTTGCGTTGCTGGATATGGTTGTCGGTGTTCGCGTTCTTGCTGATGGCGTGCGGCAACAGTGATTCATCCGAGGAAGGCAATCAACTCTCGCTCGCGCCCACCAACACGCCGCCGCCGGAAGCGACTGCCACCGCCACCCCTTCACCTGAACCCAGCCCAACCCCGACACCGGAACCAACGCCCACACCCGATTACATTGCCAATCCACCGCCCCGCCCCACAACCCCCGCCCAAACTGTGCCTGAAACGGGGCGCACGTATCCGCCCGGAATGTACGAGTACATTCACACGCAGTTTGATGTGCCGCATCCCCCCGCCCCTGTGCCCGACGAGTTTGTGCAGAGCCTGCCCGCGCCACCCGATGGCGTATGCCCATTGACGGGCGTGCCGGTGGACGACCCCGCCGTTTTGCAGCGGCGGCCGCTCAACGTGCGCATTGACAACTCGCCACAGGGACGCCCGCAATCGGGGCTGGCGTTTGCCGATGTGGTGTGGGAAACCCTCGCCGAAGGTGGCATCACGCGCTTCACCGCCACTTTCCTGTGTCAAACACCCGAAGTTATCGGTCCCGTGCGGAGCGCCCGCTTGATTGACCTGCAACTCTGGCCCATGCTCGACGCCATTTTGGTGCACGTTGGCGCGAGCCAACCCGTGACGGACATGATTCTTTCATCGCCGTGGAACCGCGCCAACATTGACGAATGGCTGGGGCATAACGCCTTCTACCGCATCCCCGCCGACCAAGCGGCGGTGTCATGGTTGCGCACGTACACATCCGCAGCGCGGCTCTGGCAATTTGCCGAAAGCATTGGCGAACAACGCCCCTCGCGCACCTTGCGCGGTTGGCAATTCGACGCCACACCCCCCGACGGCGGCAGACCGGCGCGGACGGTTATCATTCCCTACTCGCCGGGCACGTCGAGCGTGGTCACCTACCGCTACGACGCCGAGAGCGGGCGCTACCTGCGCTACCAAGGCGACACGCCCCACATTGACCGCACAACCGGCACACAACTCTCCGCCGCGACGATTTTTATCGTCTTCGCCGACATGACCGTCACGCCGATTGTGGAAGACTCGTTGGGCAACAAATCGCTCCATTTCAAAGTGTGGGGCGAAGGAAAGGGCATTGTGGTGCGCGATGGGCGCGCCTACGACGTGACATGGCGGCGTGAAGGCGAGAATGTCCTCATTCGCCCCATCGCCCCCGATGGCTCCATCTTTCCGTTCAAGCCGGGACCCTTGTGGGTGCAGATTGTGCCCACAGGGATGGATGTTTCCCTCTCGGAGTGAAACACAGAACGCAACCATGTGGTGAACACGTGCGACGCAGAACGCCATGCGTCGCACGTGTTGTTTTCGCCATTCCCTTTGGCGCAACCTGAACGCGGATGGAGCAGTAGAGAAAACGGGTGTGCTGCATTCAGAAAGGAGACGTTGCCATGACAGAAACACGAGAGGGCATCATCGAAGTGCGTACCAGCCCAGGGTGCTTGTGGCAAGTGCTCTGGTTTGCGTTCATTGGATGGTGGCTTGGGCAAATCTGGGTTGGGTTGGCGTGGATTGCCATGCTCACCATCGTAGGCATCCCGCTGGGGGCGAAAATGCTCAACAGCGTGCCCACCGTGATGGCGTTGCGCCAGCCGCCGCGCCGCGTGTTGGTCGAACAAGGGCGGCACGTCGCGCTCGACACACCACAGCGCCCCTTCATCGTGCGGGCGATCTGGTTCGTGTTAGTGGGTTGGTGGTTGAGCGCGCTCTGGATTGAAGTCGCTTACGCCTTGTGCCTGACCATCATCGGCTTGCCGCTGGGCTTCTGGATGTTCGACCTGACGCCGACGATTGCCACGCTTCAACGGCGCTAATCGCGCACGGGGCGATGAGGGGGCACATGCAACGTGCCCCCTCATTCGTTTTCAGGCACGAACACCTGGATGGTCGGCACAGACGCCACCGCCACAAACCAATGCGTGGTGCGCTCCGAAAGCAGCCGCAACGTGCGTCCCGCCAGGTCGCCCTCTGTCGCACGCCCCTCGAACGTCCAGCGCGAGCCGGTCTCACGGTCCCGCCAGGCGTCGCCGTCCACCTCAAAGGTGAGCGTGCGCCCGTCAAGGCGGGTGTCGTAGGCGCGGGCGACGGGAGCGCCGGCTTGCTGGGTGATGAAGACGGCGACGGTGTGCTCGGCGAACGAATCTTGCCAGACCAGCGGCGTTTCGCTTCGTGGAAGTGGGTAGGCGCGCCACTGGTCGCCCAGGTTGAGCACCAGCACAGGTTGGGCGGTGGGCATGCGCACCCCTTGCGGCGTGCGTTCAAGCGGCAGTGCGTTGTTGTGCAGGCGCACCAGGTCGGCAAGCCCCAGGAAGGGGTCGAAATCGTAGGGGCGGTCGAAAGCGGGGCGTGCCAGCACGTATGTCTGGGGGTGCTGTGCGCGCCACTCGCGCCAGGTGAGCGTGTTGCTGGGCAACAAATCCAGTTGCGTGCCCGTCAGCGGTCCTACAATGGCTTCCCCCGCGATGTGATACCAGTACGAACCCGTCTCGTGGTCTACCATCACGGCGTCGTTGGCGTAGAGCGCGCCGCTGTTGCCGAACGTCAGCACGCGCCCATCGGGCAGTCGGCGGCTGAACACCGCGCCGCTGTAGCAGAGTGGGCAATACGAGACCAGCACCGCCTCGCCCCCCAGGGTGGCGTTGATGAGTTCGTGGTAGTTCAGAATGCGCAAGGGGAACGCCCACGCCCCCGCGGCATTGGCGTAGCCAATCACAATGTCATCGTCAGCCAACCAGTGGGCGGCGTCGTGGCTTTCAAACGCCAGGTCGTCTTCGTAGAGCGGCGGCACCGCGTCAAAGGCGGCGGCGCGCAACTCAGGCGACGCTTGGCTGAGCGGTATGCGCTGGTTGATGGGGTGGAGAAGGTCGAAAACAATCTCGTCCAGCGGGACGGCGGCGCGGCTGGTGTCGAGCGTGGGGATGGGGGGTGGTGCAGGCGGGGACGCCGCAGGGCGTTCCCCGCAGGCGGCAAGCGTGAGCAGGATGAAAACCAGCGAAAGCAGAGTTTGGCGCATAGGTGCCTATCCTCAGTTGCTTGTTTGGGTTGAACCGGGTTTGAATTGTGGCGACCTTGCGCCAAATGCAAAACGGCCCCGCATCAGCGCGGGACCGTTTGCACAGGAGGGCACCAAGTCGCGGAAGCCGCTCTGTTAGGCAACGGCTTCGCCGACCGCCTGGAGCACGCCTTGCAGCATGTATTCTTCGGGCACAGCGCCTTCGATGTGCCAATCTTCGTTGATGACGATGCGCGGCACGCCCATCACGTTGTAGCGGTCGGCGAGTTCGGGAAATTCCATCGCTTCGACCATGTCGGCGCGCACCAGCGGGCTTTCAAACGCCATTTGGTGCGCCAGCGAGACGGCTTGCGGGCAGTACGGGCATGTCGGCGTGACGAACACCTGAATGTGCACGGGTTTTTGCAAGTTGCGCAACGCTTCTTTGGTCGCTTCGCTCAACTTGCTCTGCCCCTGCCCCACCATGAGCACGTCTTCGACCAGCGAGGCGAATTCATAGCCCGCTGGAATGCCGTAGTAGCGGATACCGTAATCGGTACCGTTCCCCAGCACGATGGTGGCGGGGGCTTTATCCACACCGTAGGCTTCGGCGTCGGCGGCGTGTTCCGCCATATCGCGCACATCCACGGTAATGTTGTCAGAGAGTTCGGCGAGTTCTTCCAGAATTTCGCGCGTATCGTTGCAGTAGGGGCACGCTTCTTTGCTCGTGAAGAGCAAGAGCGTGACCGGCTGGGTCAACGACGCAAACGCTTCTTGCAGATACGCACGGTCTTTGGCTGAAATTTTCGGCATGGTTTTTCCTCCCACTGAATGAATCTGTTCACTCCTTTAGATGCAGTGAGAGGCCAAAAGGTTACATTTTCCGCCTGCGAAAAGTGGAAATTGCCGCAAAATGGCGCTTTTCAAGCCTGCCTGGTGAACGGGTGGCGCAGGTTGTGCACGCGCCCCACCTCGTTGCCGAAGATTTCCACCACCAGCCCACTGCCTTGCGCCTGAAAGACCGCCACGCGGGAGAGATGGGCGGCGTAGGTGCGGGCTGCGCCGACATAGAACCAGTGGGGCATTTTCCCTTCCAGCACCAGAGAAAACATGGGCGGCACTGTCGGCAACGTGATGTGGGGGATTTCGTGTTGCGCGATGAACGGCGGTTTGGGGCGTGTACGCAGCCATTGCCAGCCGCTTGATTCGATGGTGAGCGAGTACTCGATGGGGGCATGCGGCGACTCGTCTTCTGTCATGGCGAACGCCTGCACGGGCAGCCATCCCAGCGTCGCGTCAAATTGCCAGGCAAGCGTTGGGGCGGCGGCGGCGACGGCGGCGTACACCCAGTTGGGCGCGCGACCGTAGAGGGCGAGCGCCTGATGGTCGCGGGCGGGGAGCACCGCTTCCGCGAGCAGGCGGGGCAGCATGGCGGGGTCCCAGCGGGGCGATATGCGTTCCACGTCAAGAATGCGCGCCGCCTTGTCGGGAAGGATCTCAAAGTGAATCTCGCGCATGGCGTCCGCCGACAGCCCGATGATGTCCGCCACCTGGCGCGCAAACTCGGCGAGCACCGTTTCAGCCGCCACAGGCACTTTCTCCCGCAGGTTGATCACCGCCTCGAAGGGCGTCCCGCTTCCACACCGCGCGTCGCTGGCGTCCAGGCGCGAGTGGAACAGTCCCACCACCTGCAAGCCCATGCGTCGCGCAAATGCGTGCCACGCCTGCAAATCCTGCTCGTTGTTGCTCACCAGAATGGCGTGCGTACAGTGTCGGGCGATGGTTTCCTGCTCCGGTGTGATTTTGCCGCCCACGTCCACCAAAAAGGGTTGCGGGCGGCTCGCCAGCACGCGCGCCACCCGTTCGGCAAAACGCGCTTCGTAGGGGCGTTTGTCGCGCAGGGCGCGCGCCAGCGCCGCTTCACTTTCACGTGTCCAGTCGCCCTCACCGTCGGGGGCGGCGCGCAGCAGGTAATGCGGCACCTGTTGCCGTCGCAACAACTGGCTCAACCGGTACGAGAAGATGGATTTGCCGCTGTGAGGTGGACCGCCGATGAGGAAAGCGGGGTAGTTCGTCGGCATCGTTCGCTCCTGTGGGTCTGATTGCCAACTTTGCGCGCTGTATGCTACAACATACACGCCAAAAGACAACCACGAATGCGGTGAGCGAACCCATGCAACAACCCGGCGACGTCCTCATTGCCACACTCGGCGGCAAACCACAGGTCATCACCTTTGCGCTGGATTTGTTTTTGCGGGCGGGCATTCATCCCGCCGACGTCGTGCTGGTGCATCTGTCAGAAGAAGACCCGCGGATTGCGCGCTCGCTCGACGTGCTGGCGGACGCCTTTCGGCATGGTTTGTACAACGGGTATCCCATGCGCTTGCACACGCACCCCCTGGCGGATGGGCGGCGCGTGTTGCGCGCTGTTGCCAACGCGGAAGACGCCGACGCCGTTTGGCGCACGTTCGTTGACCTGTTCAGGGCGTACAAGGCGCAGCATCGCCGCGTGCATCTGCTGGTGGCGGGTGGTCCCCGCTTGTTGGGGGCGTTGGCGTTGAGCGCCGCCATGTTCACCCTGCATCAGACCGACAAGGTGTGGCATGTCTTCACCCCGCGCGAGGTGCGCCTGGCGGTTGCGGAAGAAGGGCGGTTGCACCCGCGTCCCGAAGATGGGGCGCATCTGGTTGAAGTGCCGTTCCTGGCGTTGGGGCGCACCTTCCCATTGCCGACAACCGCGCACGACCAGTCGAGCGCAGAGATTTTGCGCCGCCAGCGGAGCATTTTGGATAGTGTGGAGCGCCGACGGTGTGAACAGGTGTGGGAGGCGCTGACACAGCGCGAGCGCGATGTCCTCGTGCTCTATGCGCAAGGGTTGAGCACAGCGGAGATTGCGGCGCGGTTGCATCTCTCGGAAAACACCGTCAACTCGCACCGCCGCAAGATTTTCCAGCATGTGCGCAACGCCTGGAACTTGCCGGAAGACCACGATTTGCGCTACCACCATCTGGTGGATTACTTTGGCGTCTTTTGTCAGGAGTATGTGACGTGGCGCATTCAGGAATGAAGGGCTGATTTTGAGAAGGGGGAAAGTATGCGGAAAAGTGATTTGCAGCGCCTGAGCGAATACCTGTGGGAAATTCCCGCCGACTACCGCGCCGATATGCGCGTTCCTGCACGCCTCTACGCCAGCGAAGCCTTGCTGGATGAGGTGCTCCACGACCGCAGTTTGGAACAACTCATCAACGTCGCCACATTGCCCGGCATTCAAAAATACGCCATCGCCATGCCGGATATTCACCAGGGCTACGGCTTCCCCATTGGCGGCGTGGCGGCAACGGCGTTGCCCGACGGCGTCATCTCACCGGGCGGGATTGGATACGACATCAACTGCGGCGTGCGCTTGCTGGCATCCGACCTGCACGAAGACGAAGCCCGCCCCTATCTTGAAGATTTGGCGACCTTGCTCTACCAGTATTGCCCCAGCGGTGTAGGGCGTGGCGGGCACTTCCCGCTTTCCAAGAAAGAAATCGAACGGGTGGCCGTTGAAGGGGCGCGCTGGTGCTTGAAAAACGGCTATGCCGATGAGGACGATTTGCTGCATACCGAAGAAGGTGGGTGCATTGAAGGCGCCGACCCCGGCGCGGTGAGCAAAGAAGCGCGTGATCGCGGGCGTGAGCAGTTGGGCACACTCGGCGCCGGCAACCACTTCCTGGAAGTTGATGTGGTGCGCACCATTTACGACGGCGCCGCCGCCGCGGCGTTTGGGTTGTTTGAAGGGCAAGTGGTGGTGCAAATCCATTGCGGTTCGCGCGGTTATGGCCACCAAATCGCCACCGACTACGTGCGCGCATTCCAGAGCGCCGTCCACAAATACGGCATCGTGCTCCCCGACCGTGAACTGGTCTGCGCGCCGCTCAACACGCCCGAAGGGCGCGACTACCTTGCCGCCATGCGGTGCGGCGCGAACTTTGCCTTTGCTAACCGCCAAATGCTCGCGTTCCAGGTGCGCCGCGCCTTTGAGGATGTCTTCTTGCGTGAAGGCTTGCCGTGGGAAGTGCGCCAGGTGTACGACGTGGCGCACAATATCGGCAAAATTGAGCAGTACGAAATTGACGGCGAGCAGCGCACGGTCTGCGTGCACCGCAAAGGTGCAACCCGCGCGTTTGGTCCAGGACGCCCCGAAGTGCCCGCCGACTATCGCCATGTCGGGCAACCGGTGCTCGTGCCCGGTTCTATGGGGACGGCGAGTTATGTGCTGGTCGGCACGAATGACGCCATGCTGCACACGTTTGGCAGTAGTTGCCACGGCGCTGGTCGCCACATGAGCCGCCGCCAGGCGCGCAAAGCCATTGGCGGCAACACCCTGCGCGAACAACTGGAAAAGCGCGGCATCGTCGTGCGGGCGGGCAGTCTGCGCGGCTTGTCGGAAGAAGCCCCCTTCGCTTACAAAGATGTGGTCGAAGTGGTGGACGTGGTCGAAAAGGCGGGGATTGCCCGCAAAGTGGCGCGGCTGGAACCGCTCGCCGTCATCAAGGGGTGAGGTGTGGGCACGCTCTACATTGTCGGGACACCCATCGGCAATCTGGAAGATATCACCTTGCGCGCCTTGCGCATTCTGCGTGAGGTGCAGTTAATTGCCGCCGAAGATACACGCCACACGCGCAAACTCTTGGCGCATTATGACATTCACACGCCGCTCACCAGTTATCACGAACACAACCGCTTCACCAAACTCCCCGCCATTCTCGACGCCCTGGCGCGCGGCGACGTGGCGCTCGTCTCCGACGCCGGCATGCCCGGCATCAGCGACCCCGGCGCCGAATTGGTGCAGGCGGCGGTACAAGCCGGCCACACCGTCTCGCCGGTGCCGGGACCGTCGGCGCTGATTGCCGCGCTGGTGGCGAGCGGCTTGCCCACAGAGGCGTTTGCCTTCTTTGGCTTCTTGCCCCGCAAGGCGGAAGAACGCCGCGCACGCCTGCGCGACCTGGCGGACTGGCCGCATACGCTCATCTTCTACGAAGCCCCGCACCGCCTGGCGGCCACCCTTGCCGACATGGTCGCCGTGCTGGGCGGAGAGCGGCGCATTGTCATCGCACGCGAATTGACCAAATTGCATGAAGCCTTTTGGCGCGGTACACTCGCCGAGGCGGTGAACATGGTGCGCGAAACGCCGCCGCGTGGCGAAATCACGCTGGTGGTGGAAGGCGCCGCACCGCAAGAGGCGACCGAGCCGCAACAGTGGACGCGCGAACAAGTCGAAACAGCGTTGCGCCGTCTCGCCGCCGAGGGCATCACAGGGGCGCGCGCCGTCAAGCAAGTGGCGCGATTGTCGGGCTGGCCGCGCGACGAAGTCTATGCCGCATGGTTGCGCATGACGCCCGAAGAAGACGAAACCGAGGAGGAAACAGAACCATGAAGACAACCATTCTGGATACGCCGGAGCAATTCGCCACACTCGACCCTGAGAACATGCTCGCACGCATTGCGGAATTCCCGCAGCAAATCCTTTCCGCCTGGAATGTTGTGCAGAACACGGCGCTTCCCTCAGCGTTGGGCGAGCAGGTGGACGCCGTTCTGGTGCTTGGCATGGGGGGCAGCGCCATCGGGGGCGACCTGGTGGCGGGGCTGGTGCAAGAGACCGGCCGCGTGCCCGTGCTGGTGCACCGTGGCTACGGGCTCCCCGGCTGGGTCAACGAGCGCACGCTGGTGATTGCTTCGAGTTATAGCGGCAACACCGAAGAAACGCTGAGCGGGTGGCGCGCCGCCGCGGAACGGGGCGCACAGCGCCTGGCAATCACCACGGGCGGGCAACTGGCGCGCGAAGCCAACGAGGCGCGTGTGCCGCTCGTCAGTTTCGCCTACGCAGCGCAACCGCGCGCCGCTTTGGGGTACAGTTTCACGCTGTTGCTGGGCGTGTTGAGCCGCCTGGGCTTCATCGCCGACCCCACCGAGACACTCATGGCGGCGGTCCGCCACCTGGAAGACGTGGGAAGCGGCTGGCAACCTGACGTTCCCACCGAGGAAAACAGCGCCAAGCAACTGGCGGTCTGGTACGCCGAGGGGTTGCCCGTCATCTTTGGGGCGGAGCATTTGGGCGCGGTCGCCCGCCGCTGGACTACCCAAATCAACGAAAACAGCAAAGCCTGGGCGGTCTGGAACGAAATCCCCGAATTGAACCACAACGTCGTCGTGGGCTTGCCCTATCCCAAAACGCTGCTCCCCCACTTGCGCATCACCAACCTGCGCTCGCCCTTCTACCACCCACGCAATACGCGCCGCTTTGAGATTACGCGCGAACTGGTGGAGCGCGAAGGCATTCCCCAACGTGATGTGCATGTGTCCGCCGAAACCCCGCTGGCGGAAATGCTCGCGTTGATCTGGCTGGGGGACTACGTGAGTTATTACCAGGCAATGCTCAACGGGGTGGATCCCACGCCGGTTGAAGCGATTGCGTACTTGAAAGGCGAATTGGCGAAGGCATGAAAACGTTGCCAAGCGTTCAGGACGGCGAATGATATGAAATTCAAGCAAGGAGGCTTGCCATGTTGAAAGTGACGGAACCCGTCTGGCTGCCGCCGACGGGCACCCTGCCGCATGGGGTGTATGAAAGTATTCTCGATACGATTGGGCGCACGCCGCTCGTCAAACTCAAAAAAGTCACGCGTGGGCTCAAACCGACCGTGCTCGCCAAATGTGAATTCATGAACCCCGGCGGCTCGGTCAAAGACCGCATTGGGATTGCCATTGTGGAAGACGCCGAAAGACGCGGCTTGTTGAAGCCCGGTGGCACCATCGTCGAAGCAACGTCGGGGAACACGGGCGTTGGGCTGGCGATTGCCGCCGCAGTCAAGGGCTACCGCGCTGTGTTCGTCATGCCCGACAAGATGAGCGAGGAAAAAATCCGCCTGCTGCGCGCTTTCGGGGCGCGTGTCGTGATCACGCCAACGGCGGTTGCGCCGGATGACCCGCGCAGTTATTACAGCGTCTCGAAGCAAATTGTCGAAGAAACGCCGAACGCCATTCTCGCCAACCAGTACTACAACCCCGCCAACCCCATCGCCCACTACTACACAACCGGTCCCGAAATTTGGGAAGGCACGGAGGGGCGCATCACCCACTTTGTCGCCGGCATGGGCACAGGGGGCACCATTACCGGCACGGGCAAGTATCTCAAAGAACAGAACCCCAACATTCAGGTCATTGGTGTGGACCCCATTGGTTCCATTTTGCATGATTACTTCTACACCCGTGAAATACCGCCCGCCCACACGTACAAGGTGGAAGGCATCGGCGAGGATATTCTGCCCGGCACGCTCGATTTTGACTACATTGACCGCGTCATCCAGGTGACCGACCGCGACAGTTTTCTCATGACGCGCCGTCTGGTGCGCGAAGAAGGCTTGTTCTGCGGCGGTTCCAGCGGTTCAGCGGTCTGGGCGGCGTTGCAGGTGGCGCGTGAAGCAGGACCCGACGATGTGATTGTAGTCATTCTGCCCGACAGTGGGTCGCGCTACCTCAGCAAGATTTTTGATGATGATTGGATGCGCGAAAACCGCTTCCTCGATTACAGTTTGCTGGGTGAAGGGCGTGTGGTGGATGTGTTGGCGTTGAAAGGCGACCAGGAAGTGATTACCGCCACGCCCAAAGAGCGCAAAGTGGACGTCATCCGCAAGTTGAAGCAGTACGACATCTCGCAAGTGGTGGTGGTGGATGAAGAAGGGCGCTACCTTGGCGTGGTCAGCGAAATGGATTTGCTGGAACACTTGCTGAGCGCCACGCACACACACGCCCGCGATGAAACCATCGAGGACATCATCTCCACGAACGTGCCGCTGGTGGGACCCGAAACGAGCGTTGACGCGCTCGCCGAAGCCTTTGTGCAGTCGAATGTGGTGGTTGTCGTCAACAGCGACAACACAGTGGCGGGCATTCTCACCAAGATTGACTTGATTGATTACATGGCGAAACAACTGCGCTAATCCCGCAGTCTCGATGAGGAGACACCTATGCGTGACGAAACGAACCTGCACATTGAAACGTTGACCATTCACGGGGGGCAATCGCCCGAACCGACAACGGGGGCGGTGATGCCCCCCATCTTTCAAACATCCACCTACGCGCAACGTGCGCCGGGCGAACACAAAGGCTACGAGTATTCGCGTACCGACAACCCGACGCGCCACAAACTCGAAGCCAACCTCGCCTCGCTCGATGGCGCACGCTACGGGCTGGCGTTTGCGTCGGGCATGGCCGCCATCACTACCATCATGATGCTGTTGCGCGAAGGCGACCATGTGGTGGCGATGGACGACCTCTACGGCGGGACGGTGCGCTTGTTCGAGCAAGTGCTCCGCCAATTCGGGCTGGATTTTACGTATGTGGACATGACAAACCCCGACAATCTGGATGCGGCGTTGCAGCCCAACACGCGCATTGTGTGGGTCGAGACGCCCACAAACCCCTTGCTGAAAATCGTGGACCTGGCGGCGGTGACGGCAAAAGCGCACGCGGCGGGGGCGCTGGTGGTATGCGACAACACCTTCCTCAGCCCCTATTTCCAGCGCCCGCTGGAATTTGGCGTGGACATGGTGCTTTATAGCACCACCAAGTACCTCAACGGGCATAGCGACGTGGTGGGTGGTGCGATTGTCACCAATCATGAGGACCTTTTCCAGCGGCTCAAATTCTTGCAGAACGCCGTTGGCGCTGTCCCTGGTCCTATGGATTGCTGGCTGACGCTGCGCGGTATCAAAACCTTGCATGTGCGCATGGACCGCCACCAGGCGAACGCCATGCGGATTGCCGAATGGCTGGAAGCGCACCCCAAAGTGCGGCGTGTCTACTACCCCGGCTTGCCCAGCCATCCCCAACACGAACTGGCGGTGCGCCAGCAACGCGGCTTTGGCGGCATGGTCACCGCCCTGCTCGATACCGATTTGGAGGGCACGCGCCGCTTTCTCAGCGCGGTACGGCTCTTCACATTGGCGGAAAGTTTGGGGGGCGTGGAATCCCTGATTGAGCACCCCGCCATCATGACGCATGCCAGCCTGCCGCCTGAACGACGCGCCGCGCTGGGGATTGGCGATTCGCTTGTGCGGCTCAGCATTGGGATTGAGCATGTGGATGATTTGATTGCCGACCTCGAACAAGCACTCGCAACCATCTAATCGTGGGGGAAAAAGCGAGCGCCCGCTGGGGAACACCCGGCGGGCGTTTTTCTTTTTTGTCGCCAAGGGCGTTTTGCAAACCTACGCAAAATGCTATACTGGCGCGCGCTCAACTTTTGCAAACTTCATCCATCCATGGCTGGCTGGGGTGAAGAAGGAGGCAACGCATGGCATTACTTCTTTCGATGGTTGACGTGCTGCTGAGCATGCTGTTCACCGGGCTGGTCTTGCGCCAGTGGCTCGAACGCCGCAAGCCACATCAACTTTTGTGGGCGTTTGCCCTGCTCATCTGGACGGTGGCTGTCTCGGCGGAAGTCATCGCCACCATCGCCGGCGTCTGGACGCCGTTCACCTACCGCCTCTACTATGCCACCGGGGCGTTGATGGTTGCCGCGTGGTTAGGGGCTGGGTCGGTCTTCCTGGTTGCGCCGCGTCGTGCGGCGTGGGCGTTCCTGGCGGTTGTCTTTTTGCTTTCGGCGATTGGCGGCGCGCTTATTTTCACCCACCCCATTGACGCCTCGCTGCTCACGCACACCGATACATTGGGCTTTGTCGAAACCAAAGTCTTCCCCTTCATTCCCGTGCGTATTTTCATCGTCATCAGCAACATTTTGGGCACGATTGCGTTTGTCGGGAGTGCGCTCTACTCCGTTTGGAAACTGCGCCACAGCGCCTTTGGGCAGAGCCGCACCGTGGGGGTTGGACTGATTGCCATTGGCGGGCTTGTTGCCGCGAGTGCGCACAGTATCGGCGTTTTGGGTGGACCGGGGCTGTTCCGGTTGAGCGAGTTACTGGCTGTACTCTTCATTTTTAGCGGGTATCTCATCAGCAACATCTCACTCGACCGCCAAACCGTGTTCACCCCCCAAACGTCCTGACACTGAAAGACGGCGTGCGGTACACGGCGAACGTGTGCCGCACGCTGCGCTTCTTCCTCTCTCACCTGCTTCTTTCTTGAAAAAATCATCACCGCCCCTTTTGAAATCTTTCACGTGGCATACATGCGGCACTCCTACCCTGTGGACAGGCCCTTGGAGTGAAAGATGCGAAAGGAGGACCGCATGGCTTTGTATGTTCGCGCATTGACCCCCGAAGAAGAGACCATCTTGCGCGAGTGGGCGGCTGGTGATGACCCCGATTTGCGTCATCGCGCGCAAATCATTTTGCTCTCGCACGAAGGTTACCGCGTCCCCGAAATTGGGCGTGTGTTGCATGCTCACCCAACCAACCTGCGCAAGTGGATTCATCGCTTCAACAAGCAGGGCGTGGAAGGGCTGATTAGCCCCCGCTCAGGTGGTGCGCCCCCCCGTTTTACCGAGGAACAGAAGCAAGCCATCGTGCAACTGGCCATGACCCCACCGCGCGAGTTGGGCTTGCCGTTCACCCGCTGGACGTTGCACAAGTTGGCGGAGGTGGCTGTTCAACAAGGTATTGTGGAGAGCATTAGCCACGAATATGTGCGCCAGATTCTCAAAAGCGCTGGTGTGAACTACCGCTCCTTTCCCGCCTACTATGCGTGGATTCGACCCTAAGCGGAAAAGGCAATAGTGCGAAAAGCCGCCCCGTGTGGGCGGTTTTTTGTCTGAATGGTGAAGATGCTGTAAGCGGCGTGGGACAGGTCTTCATGCCCTGTTCATAGAGCATTGGTACAGTCGAAGCAGTCGAAGCCCCATTCAAGGATTCCGAGGTGGTCATGCATACCTGGCATACGTTGACGACTAGACAGCATGTACGCGAAGTCTTTATCACGGGCGCAACAAGTATGCTCGGTGCGGCGCTCGTCCAGCGTTTGTTGCGCGAAGGTGTGCGAGTGCATGCGTTAGTGCGCACGCCCGACCAGGCGAACCAGATGCGCGCCATGGGGGTATCCCCTGTGGTGGGCAATCTGGCGCGGTTGGAGGTGGATGGGTGCCGGCTGGCGCTGACGTGCTGCGATGCGGTGATCCATCTCGCGGCAACGATGGACGAACAAGCCCCCCAACGCCTTTTTGAAACCAATGTGCGCGGCACAAAAACGTTGATGCGGGGGGCGCAGGCCGCCGGTGTGGGGCGGTTTTTGCTGGTCAGCACGCTGGCGACCCTTTCCGCCGCTTTGCAAACCCCACTGCACGAACCGACCCCCGACCTGCGTCCAAGCCACTACGTGATGAGCCGTTTTCTTGCCGAGGAAATTGTTTTCAGCGGTTATCATCAGGGCGTTCCGTCCATCGTGCTCAACCTGGCAACCATTGTGCCGCCAACATTGACACAGCATTCAGCGTTGCGCGCTTGGCTGGCGTCGCAGCCCATCCCCCACGATGCGGGAACGCGGCGCGTACATCTGCTCACCTTGGAGACGGCTGTGGAAGCCATCTGGCAGGCGCTCATCCGCGGTCGCCCAGGGCAGCGGTACGTCATCAGCAATGCCGAGCAGACGCTTGCGTTCGATATGCTCATCCCGCTTATGCTCTCTGCACGTCGGAATGGGGGCGGGCTTCTGGCGCCGCACGACCACCCTCCCCTTTTGCACACCACCACACTCGACCATGGAGACGCCTTGGGGCTTACCTACGACGCTCCCGTGCTCGCCCTCGACACGTTGCGTGGCGAGCGCTGGCTGTTCGATGAGTCCGTGGTCATGCCGTGGCGCTCCTGAAACACCGACGTGTGAACAAAGGCAAGCGGCGGCGCATGTGCCGCCGCTTTTTGTTGAATTGACAGCCCCCGCGCTCTTTGTAGAATGTGCCCGCAGTGTGTTGAGAACGTATCATGACAAGGAGCGTCTCATGGAAACCTTGATTGCCGTCATTCTCTTCTTGATTTTCATGCTGGTGGAAGGGTGGCTTTCCGTCTGGTTCTTGTTCCGCCGTGCTGAATAATCCGAGCGGCAAGCGCCTGCATGACTTTGCAGGCGCTTTTGTCTGGAAGCGTGGGAGCGGCTGGTTCCCGGTGGAGCCCCCGGTCTTCAAAATCGGTGGGGCGCGGCGCTGAGCCGGGCCCGGTGGGTTCGACTCCCATCCGCTCCCGTGGCAACAAAAAAGCGGCCCATGGGCCGCTTTTTTTCGTTCTGTTCTGGCGAGACGGTCAGGCATAGAGGAACATCGCCAGTTGCGAGCGATATTTTTGCGTCAATGGGTGGTCATCGCCCAGTTTCTCGAAAATCGCCAGCATGGCTTTGCGCGCGCCGTCATCTTTGTATGAACGGTCGCGTTTCACCACTTCCAGAAACTCAGCAAGCGCTTCGTCATAGCGTTCCTGCGCACTCAGCAGGCTGGCAAGCGCAAAGTGGGCTTCCACATCGCCGGGGTTTTCCGCCAGGCGGGCGCGCAATTCATCTTCGCCGGGACCTTGCGCCACCTGCTCCTTGATAGCAATCTCCGCCAGGAGTTGCGCAGCGCGTTGCCCCTGTGGCGTTTCTTCGGGAATGCGCGCCAGCACCTCGCGCGCCTCGTCAAAACGCCCACGATTGACCAAGAATGTGGCAAACGCCAGCGCGCCATCCCAGTGGTCGGGATTGTGCTCAAGCACCTCGCGGAACAAGGCTTCGGCGCGCTCATCAAACCCTTGCGACGCCAGGCGCTGCGCTTCGGCGATTTTCTCATCCTCGGGCGAAGGAATCAACTGTTCGATGAAGCGGCGCACCACAGGCTTGGGCTGCGCGCCCACAAACTCGGCTACGATTTGCCCATTGCGGAAGGCTTTGACAGCCGGGATGCCCTGAATCCCGTAGCGCATCGCCAGCCCCTGGTTTTGGTCGGTGTTCACCTTCGCCAGAATGAAGCGCCCGCCGAACTCTTCCGCCAGTTGTTCCAGCACAGGTCCCAACATGCGGCATGGTCCGCACCAGGGCGCCCAGAAATCCACAACAACAGGCACCTCGTATGACTTCGCCAGTACCTTGCTCTGAAAATCCTGCTCGTTGACATCAATCACATACGGTGCGTTTCCCATACACTCCCCCCCTGTATTCATATTTTGCGGCTATTGTACGGAGAAGCAGACAAAACGCCAAACAGCGCGGAGAAAAACGATGAGACCGGTCGCCCCGCTCGACCGGCCTCATCACTGCACACACAGAAGGAGGAGGTGCAACCTTTTGTTGCGTGCACGCCACAGTGTAAAAGGCTTTCATGAGAAAGCGATGAAGAGTTGCTGAGAGTTTCATGAGAATAGTGCGTGTGTGTGGCGGATTTGCCACCTTGTGGGCTTTGTGATACACTTCAACCAAACAATCGTTTGATTGGTAAGCACCATGAGCGAGATACCACGCACCCGCCGAGATGAACTGTTGCAAGCCGCTGCGCACCTGTTTGCGCGCAAGGGCTATCATGCCACGTCTATGCAGGATATTGCCGAAGCCCTCGACATCTTGCGGGGGAGCCTCTACCACCACATTGAAAGCAAAGAAGCGCTGTTGCTCGAATTGATGGAACGGGGTGTGCGCGGCTTGCTCGAAGAAGTGTTGCCCGTTGCCGAACAAGATTGGCCGCCGGAGCAAAAACTGGCGGAGATTATTCGGCGCACCACCGTTGCCATTGCTGAACACGCTGACTTCATGGCGGTTTTTCTGCATGAGATGAAGTCGGTGCCGCCGGAGCGGCGTGGTCCCATCGACGAATTGCGCCTGCAATACGAAGGGCTGATTCGCCAGGTGTTGGAAGAAGGCATGCAAACGGGCGTTTTTCGCCGTCTGGATACCCAAATCACCCTCTTTGGCTTGCTTGGCATGGTCTCGTGGACGTATCGCTGGTACAACCCGCAAGGGCGGCTGACGCCTCAGCAAATTGGCGACATTTTTGTGGATATGTTGCTGGGGGGGCTGCTGACCAATCCGGAGGAACGCACACGCCTGCTGGCTTCGCGCGAGCACGAGGCGTGATGGTGGTGCAAGAACAACGGCTGTCAAAACCAAGGAGGATGCCATGAGTATCAATTTCCACCTGAGCGAAGAGCAGAAAATGCTCCGCGAAATGGCGCATGATTTTGCCGCCAATGAAATCGTCCCGGTGGCGGCGCACTACGATGAGACGTGCGAATTCCCCTGGGACATCGTCAAGAAAGCGCGTGAAGTCGGCCTGATCAACACGAACATTCCTGCTGAATATGGCGGGGGTGGGTTGCACGCTTTTGAAGAAGCGCTCATTGGCGAAGAGCTGGCATGGGGCTGCACGGGTATCAGCACCGCCCTGAACATCAACAACCTGGCTTCCATTCCCATCATCGTGGCGGGTTCGGAAGAGCAGAAGAAGAAGTGGCTCGGCTCGTTGGTGGATGGCGCAATGGCGAGCTACTGTGTGACTGAGCCGGGCGCCGGTTCGGACGTGGCGGGCATGCAGTCCACCGCGCGCAAGGTGGGCAATGAATACGTCATCAACGGTACCAAGACGTTCATCTCCAACGCCAGCGTGGCCGACTTCTACGTGGTGTTTGCCTACACCGACAAGTCGCAGAAGCACATGGGCGTGAGCTGCTTCGTCGTCGAACGCGACCGCGAAGGCGTGAGCGTCAGCAAGAAGTTCGACAAGATGGGGCAGCGCGCCAGCGATACGGCCGAAGTGACCTTCGAGGAAGTGGTTGTGCCCGAAGAAAACCGCATTGGTCCCGAAGGCGCCGGCTTCTTGATTGCGATGAAGGTGTTTGACGCCAGCCGCCCAGGTGTGGCTGCGGCTGCGGTGGGCTTGGCGCGCCGTGCGATGGAAGAAGCCATCAACTACGCCAAGGAGCGCGAAGCCTTTGGCCAACCCATCTACAAGTTCCAGGCGGTGGGGCACAAGTTGGCCGATATGGCGATGAACATCGAAGCGGCGCGTTTGCTGGCGTGGCGCGCGGCCTGGCTGCTTGACCAGGGGACGCCGAACACGAAGTTTGCGTCGTTTGCCAAGGCGTTCGCCGCTGATACGGCGATGAAGGTGACGACCGACGCCGTGCAGATTTTCGGTGGGTACGGCTACATGAAGGAATACCCCGTCGAAAAGCTGATGCGCGACGCCAAGGTCTTCCAGATTTACGAAGGTACCAGCGAAATTCAACGCAACATCATCGTCCGCGAGCTTGTCAAGGGGCGCTAAACCGAGAGGGGCACCTCCTTCCTGTTCGCAACAGGGCGACGCGACTGCGTCGCCCTGTTGTGCTTTTGTCGGTGGGCTTATTCGACGATTTTCCCGTCAGTGGGGCGAAAACGCTCCCGCGAAAGGATGACGGCGCTCTCGGCGGCTTCTCCGCGCCCCCCTGCGCTCGTCGTATCCCCCTCTTCTTGCACAATCTGCTGCAAGGCGACTTGCTCGCTCTCGCGCAGGTGCAAGCGTGCGCCTTCTTCCAGCAGACGGCGCGCCAAACGTTGCTGCACCAGGCGCACCAGGTCGCTTGTGGTTTGATAGGTGGCGTAGGGCACATCCAGCGTGTGCAAAAACTCCCGCCCGGCGGGTGTGCGCGACACACCGGTTTTGACCGCCACCACCATCGGGCGGCGTGCGCGGCGCGCCAGCCGCCATTCCAGCCCCACAGGGGCGCGAATATCGTGCCCCAGCACCAGGATGAACAAATCGGCTTCGGTCAGGGCCTCCTGGTCTATGGGACCCTCGGCTGGTGATTGCTCGACGCGAAACGCCAGCGTCACTGGCAGTTCAGCAATCATGCGCGCCAAGGCGTCGCGTTCGCTCGCCACGTCATCGGCGGCGGCGATATAGACCGTCACGACGTTGTCCGCAGGTAAGGGTTTGTTCGGCATGGGTTTTCCCTCCTTGGCGTACCGGCGAAGTTGTTCCCCAACGTTGCTGTTCAGAATGGCCAAATGACTGGAATCACAAGTATAGCCAAAATCAAAAAGAGCACGTTGAGAATGCCGCCTGTGCGCACGTAGTCGGTGAAACGATAGCCGCCGGGCCCATACACCATGGTGTTGGTTTGGTAGCCGACCGGCGTCATGAAGGCGGATGATGATGCAAACGCGACCGCCACAAGCAACGCTTTCGGGTTGGCGCCGATTTGCTGGGCGGCGGCGAGCGCCACAGGCGTCATCAACGCGGCGGTGGCATTATTTGACATAAACTGTGTAAGTACAGAAGTGAGCAGGTAAAACGCCCCCACCATCGCCATGGGTCCCCACGGCTGGACGAGTGAAATCGTGGCTTGCGCCAAGAACGCCGCCGTTCCGGTTGTCTCCATCGCCGTTCCTAACGAGAGCAAGCCCGCCAGCATGACCAGCACTTGCTCATCGAGGCTGTCGTAAGCTTCTTCCATCTTCAAGACGCCGGTGAAAATCATCGCCACGGCGCCCAGGATCGCGCTCCCTGTGATTGAAATCCAGTTGAGGGCGGCAACGAGAATGACGAGCGTCACAATGAGCACCGCCAGCGGGGCTTTTTCGGGGCGCTGAAACTGTGCCGGCACTTCGCCTAACACGATGAATTCGGGGTATTGGTAGAGTTGCTCCACATCGTGACGTTCGCCGTAGAGCAACAAAACATCGCCGGGTTGGAGCACCACATCGGCAAGCTGTTCCTGAATGGCTTGCCCATGGCGTTGGATGCCAAGCACCAGCACCCCGTACCGGTGGCGGAAATTGATCGAGCGCAGGCTTTCGCCAATCAAATGCGAATGCGGTGCCAAAACCGCTTCGACCATGATGTGCGACGTATCGCGCCCCAGGTTGTCGGCGCCTTTGGCGTTCGGAAGCAAGTGCCAGCCGGCGCTGCGGCTGAGCCTGACGAGCGTTTCAATGTTGGCGCGCACCAACAATACGTCGCCCGCCAGCAGGCGGCGGGTAACCCCCGGCAAGCGGACTTCATCAACTTCGCGCAAAATGTCCACGATTGTGATGTCGAAATCGGTGGCGATTTGGGCTTCTTCGACCGAAAGCCCTACAAGCGGCGACGTTTCCAGCAGTTGCACTTCGGTCATGTATTCGCGAAGCGCGTAGCGACTGCGCACACCTGTGGGGGGTTGGCGTTCGGGCAACAAACGGGGTGCCACAAAAATGAGATACGGAATGCCCAGCAGAATCGCGCAAAGCCCCAAGGGCATGAACTCGAACAGCCCAAACCCAGGTTGACCATGGGCAACCGCAATGCTGTTGACCAGAATGTTGGTGGATGTACCGATGAGGGTGGTCGTGCCGCCAATCATGGCGGCGAACGAGAGCGGCATGAGGATGCGCGAGGGGCTAATGCCCGCGTCGCGGCTCATTTTCAACACCATGGGCAAAAAGACCGCCACGGCGGCGGTGTTGTTGATGAAGCCCGAAATCAGCGCCGTGACCGCCAAAATGGTGAAGAGCATGCGGCGTTCGCTTTGCCCGCTGAAGAAGAAGAGGCGTTGCCCCAGCGTGTTCACCGCCCCTGTGCGTTGAAGCCCGGCGCTGAGCACGAACATAGCGGCAACTGTCACCGTGGCTGGATTGGCAAAGCCTGCAATGGCTTCCCTCGGCGTAAGGACGCCACTTCCCACCAAGAGCGCCATAACAAGCAGGGCGACGGCGTCAATGCGCACCCGTTCGCTGAGGAAGAGCGCAATGGTGAGCGCGAGAATGCTCAGCACCCAAACATGTTCGATGCTCATGACGGCTCCTGCCGGTTGTTCGCCACTCGCTTCTTTCGTGCGCTCATCTTACTTGATGAATGCGCTCGCGTCGAACATTCCCCCTGATGTGTGTCAGAGTGCCCCTTCGCGACATAGCCACCGGGGCGTGTGCTCTATTCTTAAATTTTCCGACTTTTTATTGTCAATCACTTGCAAATGGGTACAAAGTGGTGTAGAATGGGCACGAAAGTGGGGAAAAGTGGGAGAAAGTGGGAGAAAAGGGGGCGTTTTGATGGTCAACCCCCTATGCCGGTGGGGAATATTGTAGAACGGATGTTCCGAAAATGAAAACACAGTTTTTGGGCGAATTTGCATACTCGATTGACAGTAAAGGCCGGTTAGTGATTCCGGCCAAGATTCGCCATGCCTTCGACACCGGCATTATTCTCACGATTGGGCTGGAAGGGTGTTTGTGGGGGTTCACCCGCGAGGGGTGGGAACGCTTTGCCGAAAAACTTTCCAGCCTGCCTGTGGGGATGGCGAACGCCCGCGCCTTGATGCGGCTCTTTTTCTCCCAGGCGGTTGATGGTTCGATGGACAAACAGGGGCGTGTGCTGGTGCCCGACAACCTGCGCGATTACGCCGACCTGGATGGCGAAGTGGTGATTGTAGGGGTGGGTGACCACATCGAAATCTGGTCGCCCGAGCGTTGGGAAGCGTTCAAAGCCGCCCAGCACGCGCAATTGGAACAGATGGCCGAAGCCCTGGCCGATTTTGGTATCTGACGTATGCACCAGCCAGTGCTGTATGCCGAAGTGCTTGATGCTTTACAACCCAAAAGCGGCGGCGCGTACATTGACGGCACGGTCGGGGCTGGCGGGCATGCCGAAGGCATTCTGGAACGTTCAGCGCCGGATGGGCGACTGTTGGGGCTCGACCAGGATCCGACGGCGCTGGAAACCGCCGCGCAGCGGTTGGCGCGCTTTGGTGAACGTGTGGTGCTGGTGCGGCGGAATTTTCGTTTTTTGCGAGACGTTGCCGAAGCGCACGGGTTTGTTGGTGTTGATGGAATCTTGCTCGATTTGGGGTACTCATCGTTGCAAATAGACGACCCGTCGCGGGGGCTTTCTTTTCGCGCCGATGCACCGCTGGATATGCGGCTCGACCCCGACGCACCGCTCACCGCCGCCGACCTGGTGAACACGCTTCCCGAAGATGAATTGGCTGACCTGATTTATCGCTATGGGGAAGAGCGTCGCTCACGGCGTATCGCGCGCGCCATTGTCCAGGCACGCCCGATTCGCACCGCCCGTGAACTCGGCGACCTGATTGAGAAAACGGTCGGGCGGCG
Source organism: Ardenticatena maritima (assembly GCF_001306175.1). Classification (NCBI taxonomy): domain Bacteria; kingdom Bacillati; phylum Chloroflexota; class Ardenticatenia; order Ardenticatenales; family Ardenticatenaceae; genus Ardenticatena; species Ardenticatena maritima. The sequence continues at coordinate 233,052 of NZ_LGKN01000006.1, read as the reverse complement.
ACGTGGGCAACGCATTCATCCAGCGACACGCACCTTTCAAGCCTTGCGTATCGCCGTCAATGATGAGTTAGGCGCGTTGGAAGCCGTTTTGCCGCAGGCGATTGCGCTGTTGCGGTCGGGTGGGCGGCTGGCGGTCATCTCGTTTCACTCACTTGAAGACCGCATTGTGAAGCACTTTTTCAAGCAAGAAGCCACCGATTGCTTGTGCCCGCCCCATGTGCTGGTGTGCGAATGTGGGCACAAAGCGCGTGTGCGGCTGGTGACGCGCAAGCCGATTGTCCCCACCGCCGCCGAGATTGAACGCAATCCGCGTGCGCGGAGTGCCAAGTTGCGAGTTGTGGAAAAACTGTGAGAGCGAGGGCGTATGGCATCTGAAAGCCGTTTGATGCGTGAATCTGTCTGGCGTGTGCAGCAAACGCGCCCTGTGCGCCGTTTGAGCGCGTTTTCGGGTGAGACCGCGCAGCGGGCGTTGTTGTTGGTCGTGCTCATCGGCATTTTGCTCTTCCTCTACCTGGCGCAAGTGAGCCAGGTGGCCACAACCCAATTCGACATCGAAAAAATGGAGCGCGAATACATCCAGCTGCAAGAAGCCAACCGTGAGTTGGAACGCCAGATTGCCGAATTGGAAAGCCCCGAACACGTGTTGCAATTTGCCCGTGAAAACGGCTATGTGCCCGTGTACGAGGCTGAGTATCTCGTGCTTCCAGCAGAACCCGCCAACCAGAGCGAGCAAACGCCATGACGGTCATCCAATCGGCGGGGTAGAGCGTCGGTATGTTTCAATATGAACGGTGGCACCGCCCATCATCCAACCCAGATGAAGCAACAGACACCGAGCGCCTCGCGGCGCTGGTGGCGACACGTCAGCGCCGCATGTACGTGATGCTGGCGGTGATGGCGGGGGTGTTCACATTGCTGGCGTGGCGTCTTTTCTACTGGCAGGTGCTGGAACGCGAAGCGGTGCTGGCGTTGCGCCCATTGGCGCGGGTTGAACAGGCGGAACAAGCCCCGCGTGGCACCATTCGCGACCGCAACGGCTACCTGCTGGCGATTGACACCACGCGCTACAACATCGGCGTCTCGCCCAACCTAATCGCAGACCCGGAAGCACTGGCGGCGGAAGTCGCGCCGTTGATTGGACGCTCGGAGGAAGAATTGCAAGCGCTCTTCACACGCGACGAACCCTATGTGCGCATTGCCAGCATGGTGCCCTACACCGTGGGGCACACGTTGGCGAACATGGAAACGCCGGCATTCGTCATCGAGCCGGTGATTTTGCGTTCGCACCCCAATGGGGCATTGGCGGCGCACGTGGTCGGCTTCGTCAACCTCGACCGCCAGGGCTACGGCTTGGAGCGCACCTTTGCGGATTGGCTGGAAGGCGGAGAGGTCCCATGTTCGCCCCCGCTTTGCCGTGTGGTGAGTGAGACGGTCGCTGAGGAAGTCAAATTGGGGCCGCGCGTGTTTGTCCCCACGCGCGAAGGCGTGGACCTGGTGCTCACGATTGACCGCAACATCCAGTTCATGGCGGAACAGGAGTTGCAAGCCGCCATTGAAATGTACGGCGCGGAAAGCGGCACCATTATCGTCATGGACCCCAAGACGGGCGACGTGCTGGCGATGGCAAATTGGCCATCCTACAACCCCGACGAGTACGCCAACGTGCCCGCTGAACGCTTCATCAACCCCGCGATTTCAGAACAGTATGAGCCGGGGTCAACGTTCAAGGTGATTACGGTTGCCAGCGCGCTCGACGCCGAAGCCATTCAGCCGGATATGGTCTTCAACGATACCGGCACGCTCGAAGTGGGGGGGCGTATCATCAAAAACTGGGATGGCAAAGGGCGTGGTCTCGTCAACTTGCGCCAGATTTTGGGCTATTCGCTCAACACCGCCACGGCGTGGATCAACACGCAGTTGGGCGTTGAGCAATTTTTGGCGTATGTGGATGCGTTTGGTTTTGGCAAGCCCACCGGTATCGGGATGCCCGAAGAAGCCGCGGGCGCGGTGAAACGCCCCGGCGATGGCTTGTGGCATCCCAGCGACTTGGGCACCAATGCGTTTGGGCAAGGCATTGCCGTCACCCCCATTCAGATGACGCGCGCCTTTGCCGCCATCGTCAATGGGGGCAATCTCGTGCGCCCCCGCCTCATTCGCGCCGTGGTGGACCATGGGCGCATTTTGGAATTTGAGCCGCAAGTGGACGGGCAACCGATTAGCCCCTTCACGGCGCACTACATGCAAACCTTGCTTGCCGATGCGGTGGAATTGGAAACGCGCACGGCGCTCATTGACGGGTATCGCATCGGCGGCAAAACCGGCACGGCGCAAGTGCCCATTCCCGGTGGCTATCACAAAGAGGATACCATTGCCAGTTTCATCGGTTATGCGCCTGTGGACGACCCGCAGTTCGTGATTCTGGTGAAACTGGACAAACCCAAAGGTGAATTTCGGTGGGGGTCGCAAAGTGCCGCCCCGACGTTCCAGCGTTTAGCGCGGCGCTTGTTGACCTACATGAACATCCCACCAGACCGCTTACGTCTTTCACAACGTTGAAGCACATTTGCAGGAGTGAATGCCGACATGCCGACGATCGCCGAGGTCTACCAGGGCTTGACAGGAAAGCCGCCGCCGCACGGGGGCGAACAGCCCGTGGCTGACTGGGTAGCCGATAGCCGCCTGGTGCGTGCAGGTGCGGCATTTGTGGCTGTGCCGGGGGAACAAACCGACGGGCACAACTACATCGGCGAAGCCCTGGCGCGTGGCGCGGTGGTGGTCATTGCCGAACGGGCGCGTTTTGCCCCGACGGAAACGCCCGCCACGGTGGTGGACGTTGCCGCCCCCGACGTGGACGCCCTGACGCCGCCGGTTGTGTTCCTTGTGGATGAAAGCCTGCATGCTGTGCAGGAATTGGCGGCATGGTGGCGGGCGCGCGCCAATCCCGCTTTGCGGGTTGTGGGGGTGACCGGCTCAGTCGGGAAAACAACCGTGAAAGAACTCACCGCCGCGGTGTTGGCGCAGCGGTTCCGCACCTTCAAAAGCCGTGGCAACTACAACAGCGATATTGGCTTGCCGCTGACGTTGCTCACCATGCCGCTCGACACCGAGCGCGCCGTGCTCGAAATGGCGATGACGCGCCGGGGCGAGATTGCCCGCCTGGCGGAGATTGCCCGCCCACACGTGGGCATTGTGACGAATGTGGAACCGGTGCACTTGGAGCGCCTGGGTTCGATTGAAGCCATCGCCGCCGCCAAAGCCGAACTGGTGGAAGCCCTTCCGCCCGACGGTGTGGCGATTTTGAACGGTGATAACGAATGGGTGCGCGCCATGCGCGACAAAGCGCCTTGCCGCGTCTTCACCTACGGCTTGTCGCCCGACAACGATTTGTGGGCGAGCGATATTGTCAGCCATGGGTTGGAAGGCATCTCGTTTCGTTTCCACTATGGCGATGAAACCGTGTTTGCACGGTTGCCGCTATTGGGGCGGCACAGCGTGCATGGCGCTTTGGCGGCCGCCAGTGTGGGACTGCTGGAAGGGCAGCCCTGGTCGGAAATCATCGGCGCATGGCGCAAACTGGCGCAGATGGAACGGCTGCGCATTGTGGTTGTGCCCGGTGTGAACGGTTCAACCTTGATTGATGACACCTACAACGCCAGCCCGCCCAGCGTTCTGGCGGCGCTCAACCTGCTGGCGGATTTGAACGGCCGCAAGGTGGCCGTGCTGGGCGATATGCTGGAACTCGGCGAGTACGAACGCAAAGGGCACGAACTGGTGGGCATCCGCGCCGCCGAAGTGGCCGACCTGTTGGTGACGGTCGGACCGCGCGCCCACCTGATTGCCGACGCGGCGCGGAGTGCCGGCATGCCGCCCGACCGCATCATCGAAGTGGAAGACCGCCAGGAGGCGATTGCCCGCCTGCGCGAGGTCTTGCAACCCGGCGATATGGTGCTGGTGAAAGCATCACGAGGCATACGGCTCGATGAAGTCGTCAATGCGTTGGCTGTATCGCCGCATGAACGGGGTGAACGCTAATGTCGCTCTCGTTGACACTCGGCACGCTCTCGTTTCTGTTTGCCGTCATGTGGGGGCGACCGCTGATCAACTTTTTGCGCGAACACCAGATAGGCGAAGCCATTCGCCTTGAAGGCCCGGCGCATCATCAAACCAAAGTGGGCACGCCCACCATGGGCGGCATCATGATTATTGTGCCGGTGGTGATTTTCAGTACGCTGTTTATTTTGCCGCAATACCAATCGCTGGCGTTGCCGCTCTTTGTCATTTTGGCAACCGGGTTTTTAGGGCTGGTGGATGATTACACCAAGTTGCGCCAAAAATTGCGCGGACAACCCAAAGAAGGGATTTTGCCGCGCCATAAAATGTTCTGGTTGTTGGTCATCTCGACGTTGGCGGCGCTGGTGTTGCATTTTGTTTTTCAATTGGAATCCATCGCTATCCCAACCATCCCGGAAAAAATACCGATGGGGCTCTTTTACATCCCTGTGGCGATTTTCATCATCAGCGGCACAGCCAACGCCGTCAACCTGACGGATGGCCTGGATGGGCTGGCGGGGGGCGTCGCCGCCATCAACTTCGCCGCCTACGGCGTCATTGCCGCCAAGCAGGGGCAACCGCACCTGGTCACGTTCTGTTTTTCGATGACGGGCGCTATTCTGGCGTTTCTCTGGTACAACGCCCACCCGGCGGAACTCTTCATGGGGGATACGGGGAGTTTGGCGCTGGGGGCGACGTTGGGCACCGTGGCGCTGATGACCGGGCAATGGCTGTTGTTGCCGGTGGTGGGCATTGTATTCGTCAGCGAGGCGCTCAGTGTCATTTTGCAGGTGGCGTATTTTCGATGGACGGGCGGCAAACGCCTGTTCAAGATGGCGCCTTTGCACCACCATTTTGAACTGCTGGGATGGAGTGAAGTGCAAGTGGTGCAACGGTTCTGGCTGATTAGCATGCTGAGCAGCATGATTGGCGTGGCATTAGCGTTGTTGTGAGAACGCAGCGCGATGAAACCGACCGAAGCATGGACAAGGGGCGCAGAAAAGGGGGCTGTTATGATGAAAACATTTGCCGACCGACGAGTCACGATTTTGGGCTTGGGGCGCGAAGGCATGGCGTTGACGCGCTTCATGGCCAAACGGGGCGCGCAGGTCATTGTCAGCGATCGGCGTGGGCTGGCCGACCTGGCTGACGAAATCGGACAGTTGGCGGGTTTACCCGTCACATGCGTTCTGCGTGATCACCCCGAAGACATTTTGGAGACGGACATTTTGTTCGTCAGCCCCGGCATTCCGCGGAGTGTGCCGATTGTGCGGGCGGCGGAAGCGCGGGGTGTGCCGGTCAGTAGCTTGACGGAATTGTTCTTTGAATTGTGCCGTGCGCCCATTGTTGGCATTACTGGTTCGGCTGGGAAAACGACCACCACTACGCTCATCGGCGAAATGCTGAAAACCGACCGCCGCCGCAAAACGTGGGTGGGCGGCAATATTGGTCGCCCGCTGATTGAAGAGGTGGACGATATCCGCGCCGGCGATTGGGTGGTGCTTGAATTGTCCAGTTTCCAGCTTGAACATTTGCGCCGCAGCCCCCATGTCGCGGTTGTGACGAATGTGCGCCCCAACCATCTGGACCGGCATGGCACCTTTGAAGCCTACCGCGACGCCAAAGCCAACATTTTGCGCCACCAAAGCGCCGATGACGTGGCTGTGCTCAATTGGGATGACCCCGAGACGCGCGCCCTTGCCGAGCTGGCGCCTGGGCGTGTGCTCTGGTTCAGTCGGCGTGAGGCGGTGCCGCAAGGCGCGTTCGTGCGCGATGAGATGATTGTGGTACGCGATGGCGAGCGCCTGGTGAAAGTCTGCTCGCTTGCCGAGATTGGTTTGCCCGGCGAGCACAATATCGAAAATGTGCTGGCGGCTGTCACTGTGGCGCATGCTGTGGGCGTGAAACCGGGTACGATGGCGCGCGTCATTCGCTCCTTCCGCGGCGTGGAACACCGGCTGGAACTGGTACGCGTCATTGACGGTGTGCGCTGGGTCAACGATTCGATCGCTACCAGCCCCGACCGCACCATTGCCGCCCTGCGTGCGTTCCCCGAAGATGCGGGGCGTATCATCTTGCTGGCGGGCGGGCGCGACAAACACTTGCCGCTGGATGAGTTGGCGCGTGAGATTGTGGCGCGGGTGAAGTATCTGGTGCTGTTTGGTGAAATGGCGCCCAAAATCGAAGCGGCTGTCAAACAAGCCATGTTGCAGGCAAACGGTACGGGGCGGCGTGTCCCCATTCGCCGATGCCTGACGCTGGAAGAAGCCGTTGCCGTCGCAGCCGAGGTCAGCGAAAGCGATGACCTGGTTCTGCTCAGCCCAAGCGGCACCAGTTTCGACGCCTTCCGTGACTACGAAGAACGCGGTCGCCGCTTCAAGGAGTTGGTGCGGCGCTTGCCCACCGCTGCCGAAGTTGCGTATCAGAACCGCCTGGCTCGGCTGGCGAGTGGCGCACGCTAAAAGCAGGAGTTGTACCGCATGACACATGCAACCGCCGTCAACACAACCGAGCGCCGCCGTTTCCGCCGTGCGGCCTGGCAGCAACGCCGCACCGACTACGCCTTGCTGGTGGTCGTGCTCATGCTGTTGGGCGTCGGGTTGCTGATGGTCTACAGCGCCACCTATTCGCTGGGCTACTACAACTTTGGCGACAGCACCTTCTACCTGAAACGGCAAGCCTTGTGGGCGTTGGTAGGCTTGACGGCGATGACGCTTGCCTGGCGCATTGATTATCGTGTCTGGCAACGCTACACCATTCCTTTCATGGCGGGCACACTGCTCATGCTGGTTGTTTTGCTCATCCTGGGGCGTAGCCGCTTTGGGGCAACACGCTGGTTGCTGAATGGTTCCGTCCAGCCGTCCGAACTCGCCAAACTGACCGTGATTCTCTACATCGCGCACTGGGCGAGTAGCAAAGGTGAGCGCATTCGTGACGTGCGGGTGGGCTTGATTCCTTTCGCCGTGCTGGTCGGCATTGTGTGTGGTTTGATTTTGCTCCAACCGGATTTCAGCACGTCGTTGCTCATCGGCGCGACGGCGGGCATTATGTTCTTCATTGCCGGCGCTGACCTGAAACAGTTTCTCAGCGGTGGCGCGATTGCCGCCGCAACGTTGTACATGGTGGCGACACGCGCGGGATATCGCAGCGCCCGCATTCAAGCGTTCAAAGACCCCTTTGCCTATGCCGACTCGGTGGGCTACCAGATTTCGCAAACCCTGATTGCCCTGGCGAGTGGCGGTATTTTCGGGCAAGGGCTGGGCACGAGCCGAGGCGATGTGGGGACGTTGCCCGCCGGTCATACGGATGTCATTTTCGCCATTCTGGGGCAGGAACTGGGATTGGTGGCTGGCTTGTTTGTGTTGGGGTTGTTTCTTTTCTTCGGGTATCGGGGGTATCGCATTGCGGCAACCGCGCCTGATGGGTTTGGGGCGCTGTTGGCGTGTGGCATCACCACCTGGATTTTGCTGCAAGCCGCTGTCAATGTGGCGGTGGTGACAAACACCGTCCCGTTCACCGGTATTCCTTTGCCCTTTATTTCCTTCGGCGGCTCGGCGCTGGTCACGGCGCTGACGGGCGTGGGGCTGCTGTTGAGTGTGAGCCGTTGTGAAGCCGTGCATGAGGAAGAGGCGCGCGAATGATGGAGAACGTGGCCATGCCCATGCCGACAACCGCAGAAGAGACAAAGACGGCGCTGCGCCTGGTCATCACGGGCGGCGGTACGGGTGGCCATGTCTATCCGGCGCTTTCCGTGCTGGATGCCGCGGACGACGCCCCCACGGTGTTGTGGATTGGGAGCACGGGGGGGCTTGAAGCGCCAATCGTTCAGCGCGCGGGCATTCCTTTCAAGGGGATTGATGCCGGCGGCTTGCGTGGCATGTCGCCTGTGAAGATGGCGCGCAACCTGATGCGCCTGGGACGCGGTTTTGTGCAAGCGTGGAGGCTGTTGCGCACGTTTCGCCCCGATGTGGTGCTGGCGACCGGTGGATACGTCACGTTTCCGGTGGGCGTGGCGGCGTGGTTGCAACGCATACCCATGCTCATCTACCTGCCCGATATTGAGCCTGGGTTGGCGGTGCGGGCGCTGGCGCCGTTCGCCACGCGCATTGCCGTGACGGGGGAAGCCGCGCAAGCGCATTTTCGCGCGGGAAAAACCGTGGTGACGGGGTATCCGGTGCGGCGGGCGTTGCAGGCGCTCCCCTCGCGTGAAGCGGCGCGCGCGCTGCTTGGCATTCCGGCTGAGGCGCGTGTGGTGCTTGTGACGGGGGGCAGTCAGGGGGCGCATAGCCTCAACGAGGCGGTAGGGCGCAACCTGAACGCTTTGCTCGACATGGCGCACGTCATTCACATTCATGGCCGCTCCGATGGCGAGTGGTTGCGTTCACTGCGCGCGGCATTGCCCGACGCTCTGCGTCAACGCTACCATCTGTTTGACTATCTGCACGAAGAAATGGCGGCGGCTTTGCGCGCCGCAGATATTGTCGTCGCGCGTGCCGGCGCTTCCACGTTGGGGGAATTGCCGGCGGCGGGCGTCGCGGCTGTCTTGGTGCCGTATCCGTACTCGGGAGCGCACCAGTGGGCAAACGCCGAGTATCTGGCGGCACAGGGGGGCGCGTTGGTTGTGCCGGATGCCGAAATTGCTGCGCGTATTGTGCCTGTGGTGCGAACATTGTTAGAAGATGAAGCCCGGTTGCATGCCATGCAAGCGGCGATGCAACGCCTGGCACAGCCCGAAGCGGCGCAACGTCTCTACCGTCTCGTGCAAGAGATGGGGCAAGCCAAGCGGGACCGGCGGTCCAAATGAAGGGAGGCCAATGATGAACATCAACATTCACTTGCCCACAGAAGTTCACCTGACAGTTGACTTTATGATTTTGACTTATGTTTCCATTCTCTTTTTTGCCCTGCTCGGCGTGGTGGGTGGATGGAAACGCACAATTGCCACCCTGGCCGGTATCTCGTTTGGATGGCTGGTTGCGCTCAAATCGAGTGATTTTCTCATTCGCTTGATTCGTTTTGTGTTAGAAGTGGATTTTTCCGGACCGCGTACCGGCTTGTTCCAGATTGGGCTTTATGTGGCTTCAATGGTGATGGTGGTTGTGACATTCCACAACATCATCGAACGCACCCGGGGCGATCGGCGCGATAAACTCATCAGCCTCTCCTTGGGAAGCGTCGCCGGCTTTTTGTTCATGGTGCTTTTGCTTGATTTGGGGCGCGATTGGATTGCCGCCCATGTGAACAATTGGGCGCTTTCGCTCAACCTGGGCTACAACTTCGATTCAACCGGTGCGCAGACGGTCATCACCATTGACTTTTTGAACAACGCCGTCGAAGTCTACGAACGCATTGGCAATGGGCAGGTACTGATTTTGCTCGCCATTGTGGCTATTTTCTGGCACGGTTTCTTGTTCAGCACGATTGCGCGCTTGGATAAAAAATTGCGTTCAGCATAGGTGAGAGGCATTGTGAACGAGCAACGTCGGCACATTCACTTCATAGGCATTGGCGGCGCTGGGCTGTCGGCGCTGGCGTCCGTCATGCTGGCGCGCGGGTGGCGGGTCAGCGGCTCCGACCGCATGCCGAGCCCACGCCTGGATGCCCTTCGCCGCGCAGGTGCGGAAGTCTTTTTGGGGCATAGCGCCGAGTTTGTGGGTGATGCTGATTTGGTGGTCATGTCGAGCGCTGTGCCGGACGACAACCCGGAAGTGCAAGCCGCACGGGCGCGCGGCATTCCGGTGCTCAAGCGCAATCAGTGGTTGGCGGAACTGACGCGCGACTACGACTTGATTGCTGTCGCCGGCACGCATGGCAAGACCACCACCACAGCCATGCTGACGCTTGCCCTTGCGGACGCCGGTTTTGATCCGACGGCGGTGATTGGCGGCGAAGTGCCCCAATTGCAGGGCAACGCGCGCGTTGGCGGCAGCCAATGGTTCGTGCTGGAAGCCGACGAGTACGACTATGCGTTTCTGGGTTTGCAACCCTATGTGGCGGTGGTAACGAACGTTGAACACGACCACCCGGATATCTATCCGACCGAAGAAGCCGTATTGGAGACGTTTCGCCGCTTTGTGGCACAGGTGCGCGCCGATGGATGGCTCATTGTGTGTGGTGATGACGCCGGCGCGCGGGCTGTGATGGATTCGGCGCCCGCTTCGACGCGCACGCTCACGTATGGGTTTCAGCCCGAAAACCGCTGGCAGGCGGCGGCATTGGAACCCAATGATGTGGGTGGGTTCAATTTTGTGGCTGTGTATGACGGTGTGCCAATGGGCGCTTTCCAGTTGCGGGTGCCCGGACGGCATAATGTGCTCAATGCGCTGGCGTGTATTGCTGTGGCGCACACCTTGGGGATTGAGACGAGCGATTTGCAGTACACACTCGCGCGCTTTGAGGGCGCGGAGCGCCGTTTTCAACCCGTTGGCACAGTGGGGCGCGTGCAAATTTTTGATGATTACGCGCACCACCCCAGCGAGATTCGGGCGACGTTGCGGGCGGCGCGTGAGCGTTTTGGCGAGCGCCAAATTTGGGCGATTTTTCAGCCGCATACGTACAGCCGCCTGGCGGCGCTGTTTGATGAATTTACAACCGCCTTTACCGACGCCGACCGCGTGTACGTGAGCGATGTGTATGCCGCGCGCGAAACGAACTCGTTTGGGGTAAGCGCCGCCGACCTGGCGCAACGTCTGCAAGGCGTCGAGGTGGTCTATGTTCCGACGCAGGATGAATTGCTTAGCCGTTTGTTGCAGGATGTGCCCGAAGATGTGGTGATTTTGACGCTTGGCGCAGGTGATATTACCACTTTGGGACCACGCTTGCGGCAAGCGCTTGAAGACCGCGAGACCAAACAACATGAAAGGAGGGCGGGATGACCCAGCACACACGCCAAATTGACCCAATCCATGCTCGTCGTGTGGCTGAACGGTTGCTTCAACAACTGGGCCCCGCACCAACCATTTTTGAAGTGTTGAAGGTGCAACGGCGTATTGTGCGTGTGCCCCTTCGCCAGACACCAGGGAGGCTCGCCGGATGAATGCCAAGAAGCGGAGCAGCGGGCCGCGCCGTTGGGCGTCACGCGAGACGTTGTCCAAGCGTGATTTGGTGCGCGTCATTTTTCACAATGCTTTTGAAGACCGCTTGAAGCAAGATGAGCCGCTTGCGCCTTACACGTCGTGGCGCGTGGGCGGGCCGGCGGAATGGTTCTTGCGGGTGGACGATACCGATGAACTCATCAAAGCCGTCCACACGGCGCACCGCGCCAAAGTGCCCTACCGCGTGATTGGCGGCGGGAGCAACATTTTGGTCAGCGATAAGGGCGTGCGCGGGCTGGTGATTCTCAATCGCGCCCGCAAGTATCGCCTGCGCCCCGAAGGCGACTACATTGCCATGATTGTGGATTCGGGCGTTTCGTTGCCCTGGCTCGCCGGGCAACTCATCCGCGAAGGGGTTGCCGGCCTGGAATGGGCGATCGGCATTCCCGGCACGGTGGGCGGCGCTGTTGTGCAGAACGCCGGGGCGTGGGGGTACGAGACCGCCGATGTGGTGCGTGCCGTGCAGGTGATGGACCCGGACGGCACTATTCGCACACTCAAAGCCGAAGAAATGGATTTTGGCTACCGGCATTCCATGATTTTGGACATTGAGCCGTACAAGCGGCCGGTTGTGTTGCGTGCCTTGTTTGCTCTGCGGCGTGATGACCCGGAGGCAATCAAACAGCGGGCGCAGCGGTTTATGCGCTTGCGTTCCGAATCACAACCGCGCCAGGCAAGCGGCGGCAGCACGTTCAAGAATCCGCCGGGCGATTACGCCGGACGGCTCATCGAAGCCGCCGGTCTGAAGGGGTACAAGATTGGTGGCGCACGTGTGAGTGAGCAACATGCGAACTTCATCGTCACCGAAGAAGGCGTTACAGCGGCTGATATTCGCGCCTTGATTGAGCACATTCAGCAGGTTGTCAAAGAAAAATTTGGTGTTGAATTGGAACCCGAAGTCGAATTTGTAGGGGAATGGGATTGAAATGAACCACGGGCGCACTCGTTCCGACATTCATACGGTCGCCGTGCTCTTTGGCGGACGAAGTGGCGAGCATGACGTCTCGCTTCTTTCGGCGCGCTCTGTGATTCAAGCGCTGACAACGCTCAACTACCGCGTCTATCCCATCGGGATTACGCGCGATGGCTTGTGGTTGCCGGGCGTCCACCCTGAAGCCATGCGCGACCATAGCGCCCAAACACGTGTGCCGCCGCGTCCCGAACGGTATGCGCTGGATGTCGCCGGGGCGCTTCTGCTGCACGAGGTGGATGTTGTCTTTCCGGTCCTGCATGGACCATACGGCGAAGATGGTACGGTGCAAGGGTTGCTCGAAATGGCGGGCGTGCCCTACGTGGGCTGTGGCGTGTTGGCGTCGGCGCTGGCGATGGACAAAGCCATGGCAAAAGTAGTGCTTGCCGCCGCGGGGCTACCGCAAGTGCCGTATCTGGTGGTGATGCGCCATCGCTGGCGGCAACAGCGCGACGCAGTGTTGCGTGAGGTGGAAGCGCACTTTGGCGACCACCGCCCGCTCTTTGTGAAACCGGCGAATTTGGGTTCGAGTGTGGGGGTTTCGCGCGTGGATGTGGGCGATGATGTCGCGGCGGCGATTGACCTGGCGGCGCAGTACGACCGCAAGGTGATTGTGGAGTACGGCGTGCCCAACGCCCGTGAAATCGAAGTGTCTGTGCTGGGGAACGATGAACCGCGCGCCAGCGTGGCGGGCGAAATTCGCCCGCTGGGCGAGCACACTTTCTACGACTACGTGGCGAAGTACACGGACGGGCATAGTGAGTTGCTGGTGCCCGCTCCGATTGACGAAGCCTTGATGAATCGTGTGCGCGAGATGGCGGTGCAAGCCTTCCGCGCCATTGACGGCAGTGGCCTCGCGCGGGTTGATTTTTTGCTCGACCCTCAGACGGGAGAGGTATTTCTCAACGAGTTGAACACTATGCCTGGCTTCACCCACCTGAGCATGTACGCCCGTTTGTGGGAAGCCGAGGGCATGACCTACACCGATGTTGTCCAGCGTCTGCTGGAACTGGCGTTGGAACGTCACGCTGAAAAAATGCAGAACCGGGTGGAGTGAGTATGCCGCGCCGACGACGCTCAAACAGTCGCATTGGGACGCCACGCCCGCGCCGCAATGGGCGCCGTGTGGTGCGCCGCCGCTCGGAACGCATGTTTGGGCGCACGGTGGAAACGAATGTGCTGCGCCACAGCGTGGCGGTGCAGACCATGCCGCGCCATCGCTGGGTTTCGCTGGCTCTGCTGACAATTTTGGGAGCGGTGGCGTATTGGCTCTTTATGAGCAATACCTTCTACGTGTTTGATGCACGGATAGAAGGCGCACAGTTGTTGACCGCCGCAGAAGTGTACACGCTGGCGGATATTGATGGATGGCATGTGTTTTGGATTCGTCCGGATGACGTAGAAGCGCGCTTGCTGAGTGAGCCCACCATCAAGCAAGCCGATGTGTCGGTGCGCTTGCCGAACCGTGTGACCATCCGGATTGTGGAGCGCGAGCCGGTGGCGGTCTGGCAGAGCAACGCCGAGAGTTACTTTGTGGATACCGAGGGCGTGTTGTTCCGCTTGCGTGGCGATGCGTCCGATGCGTTGGTGATTCGCGATATGCGCGGGATACCGGCGCAACCGGGTATGCAAGTGGACCCCGAAGCAGTGCGTACCGTACTGGAATTGCACGCCTTGTTGCCGGAACGCCGCGCGTTTGACTGGCGACCGGCGGCTGGTGTGAGTTTCTTCGCCGAAGGTGGCTGGGAAGTGCGCTTTGGCGACCGCCATGATTTGGCATGGAAGGTTGCCGTCTATCGTACCTTTGCCGAAACGATTGCGGCGGAAGGCAATGTAGCGTTTCTGGATTTGACGGTGCCTGAGAGGCCATTTTATCAGGTGCGCACAGGGGAGTGAGACAAGGAGTCGTCTATGTCGCACGTGGTAGTCGGGCTTGATATTGGAACTTCAAAAGTGGCGTGTCTCATTGGTGAAGTGGAGCGCGGCAACCGTATCCACGTGGTTGGTGTGGGGGTTGCGCCGTCGCAAGGTGTCAAGAAAGGGGTTATTGTGGATGTGGCGGCGGCCAGCGCCGCTGTGGAAGAAGCGGTACACAAAGCCGAACGCGCCGCTGGTGTGCAAGTGGAATCGGCGTTTGTGGGTGTAGCGGGGGCGCACATTGCGGGTATCAATAGCCGCGGCACCGTTTCGATTGCGCGCAGCAACCACCGCGTCGAAGCGCAAGATGTGCGGCGGGCGCTCGAATCAGCGCGAACAGTGGCCATTCCCCATTCGCAAGAGGTGGTGCACATCATTCCGCGCGGCTATTGGTTGGACGGCGAGAATGGCGTGCGCAACCCCATTGGGCTGCATGGGTATCGCCTTGAAGTGGAGGCGCACATTGTGACGGCGGCGGTGACGGCGTTGCAGACGTTGGAAGAGTGTTGCCGCAATGCGGGCGTGTTGGTGGAAGCCTTCGTGCTGGAACCGCTGGCGTCGGGTGAAGCGGTGCTGGAAGAAGACGAGAAGGAATTGGGGGTTGTGCTGGTGGATATTGGCGGCGGCACAACCGATATCAGCATCTTTTTGGAAGGCTCCGTTTGGCATACGGCGAGTCTGCCGCTTGGGGGCGCGCACTTGACACATGACCTGGCTGTGGCATTACAATGCCCCGTCGCAACGGCGGAGCGCCTGAAATTGCGCTACGGCGCGGCGCACCCTGAAAGCGTCGTCGAAGATGAAGTTATCGAAGTGAGCGCCTTCGGCGATACAAGCGTTCAGCAGGTGTGGCGGAGCGAAATTGCCGAAATCCTCGCCTATCGCGTCGCCGATATCTTCGACCTCATCCAGCGCGAAATCAAACGCTCCGGCTACGATGGCTTGCTCCCTGCCGGACTGGTCTTCTGTGGTGGAACCGCCAATTTGCCCGGATTGCGCGAAGCCGCGCACGAAGTGTTTGGCTTGCCGGTGCGTATCGCCCCGCCTCATACCGAGCGCCTTTCAGGCTTGGTGGATGTGCTGGGGTCGCCCACGTACGCCACAAGCGTTGGGTTGCTGGAATGGGGCGCGCATCATCACCAGGTGAAGGAACCAACGCCGCAACGCGCCGAAGTTCAATCACCGTGGGCGCGGTTGCGTGAATGGTTGCAGATGTTGCTGCCGAGTTGAGTGAGGGAATACCAACCGGTTTGATGAAAGCCGGTTGTGAAAAAGTCGCAAGTTGAACAGGAGGAATGTCATGTACCACAATCAACAAGAAATGCCCTTTGAAGAATACAACGAAATCGAGAACTTTGCCCAAATCAAAGTCGTTGGCGTGGGGGGCGGTGGGTCCAACGCGGTCAACCGCATGATCGAAGCGGGGATTCGCGGTGTGGAATTCATCGCCGTCAATACCGACGCCCAGGCGCTTTTGCTCAGCCAGGCGCCGCACCGCATTCGCATTGGCGACAAACTGACGCGCGGGCTGGGTGCAGGCGGCAATCCCGAAGTGGGGCGCAAAGCCGCCGAAGAGAGCATGGAAGACCTCTACAACGCCTTGCGTGGCGCGGATATGGTCTTCATCACTGCCGGCATGGGGGGCGGCACAGGCACGGGCGCCGCGCCTGTGGTGGCGAAGATTGCTCGCGAGGCTGGCGCACTCACCATCGGCGTTGTGACGCGCCCCTTCTCGTTTGAAGGCAAGCGGCGCATGGAGAACGCCGAAGCGGGGATCGAAGCGTTGCAGGAAGCCGTGGATACGCTCATCGTCATCCCCAACGACCGCCTGCTCCAAATTGTGGACAAGCGCGCTTCGATTCAAGACGCTTTCAAGACGGCGGATGATGTGTTGCGCCAGGGGATTCAGGGCATTTCGGAACTGATTACCGTGCCCGGGCTCATCAACCTGGACTTTGCCGACGTGCGCACCATTATGGCCGAAGGTGGCGCGGCGTTGATGGCGGTCGGTGTGGCGTCGGGTGAAGAACGCGCTCGTGTGGCTGCCGAACAAGCGGTGAGCAGCCCGCTGCTCGACATTACCATTGATGGGGCGCGTGGCGTGCTCTTCAATATTACCGGTGGGCCCGATTTGAGCCTCTTTGAAGTCAATGAAGCCGCCGAGTTGATTCGCGCGACCACCGATCCGAACGCGAACATTATCTTTGGGGCGGTGATTGACCCCACGATGGAAGATGAAATCCGCATTACGTTGATTGCGACGGGCTTTGAAAGCAATGCGCGCCGTCAGCGCCCGCCGCAAGAAGCGATGAAGCGCGCGGTGGGTGATGGTCAGGCGCCGCGCCGTGGTCCGAACCTGCACGAAAAGGTGAAGGAATTTCCGGCGCGCCGCTTCGACCGCGACGACCTGGATGTGCCGGCGTTCTTGCGCCGCCGCTAACACCAACGTTGCTGACATTCCTCCTGTGGTAGGGGGGCAAGGGGGCTGAAACGCTCCCTTGCCCCGACGTGCATGCCGCTCAGGAGGGATTCTGCTCGGACGACGTTTGCGCCGCGAAATAGGCGACGGTTTCGCGCAATCCTTCTTCGAGCGTGCGCGTTGGTCGCCAGCCGAGTTCGCGTTCAGCCCGTGAAGCGTCCAGGTAAATTTTGAACGTTTCGCCCACGCGCGCCGGCGCGTACACCGGGTCGAGCGGGTAGTTGGTGATGGTTTTCAGCAGTGCAAAGAGTTCGTTGATGGACGTTCCGCGCCCTGTCCCCAAGTTGTAGATGTGCCCATTCCCCTGTTCCAGCACCATCACATTCGCGCGTGCGCAGTCAAGCGCTGAAAGAAAATCGCGCTCTTGTTCGCCTGTGCCGAAAATGGTCACAGGTTCTTGGCGCAGCATGCGTTGGCTGAAAATGGCGACCACGCCTGCTTCGCCGTGGGGGTCCTGGCGAGGACCGTACACGTTCGGGTAGCGCAAAATGGTGTATTCCAGCCCGAAATTGTGGCGGTTGAGGTAGAGATAGTGTTCGACGGTGTGTTTGCTCGCGCCGTATTCGCAAATGGGGTTGATGGGATGGTTTTCATCGCATGGAAGGTACTCCGGTTCACCATACACCGCCCCGCCGGTGGACGCGTAAATGAATTTGCGCACACCGTAGCGCCGCGCCAGCAAAATGAGGTGCAACGAGCCAAGGATGTTGATTTCAGCGTCGTGCATGGGGTCTTCGACGGAACGGCGCACGTCAATTTGGGCGGCGTGATGGTTGACCACGTCGGGGCGTTCGGTGGCAAACACCTCTTCCAAAGCGGGGTCGCGGATATCGAGGTGGTAGAACCGCGCTTTGGGGTGGACGTTTTCGCGCTTACCGCTACTCAGGTTGTCCACCACCACAACGTCGTGCCCGGCGGCAATGTAGGCGTCCACAACGTGTGAACCAATGAATCCTGCGCCCCCTGTGACGAGAATTTTCATACAACCACTCCCTTGCAATTGATTGAACAGCGTGTTGCCACTATAAAAGCGCCGATACGGGCTGGCAAATGGGAGGCGGCGCAAAGACGGGTTGCGCAAATGCGTTTCGATTTTGGTTCATGCCGTGATAGAATGCGCCTGCTCCATGAAGAATTGAAACGGCAAGGAGGCCAAAACACGATGGGAACACCTGCTCTTGATTGGACACACATTGCACGTCTGATGCTTCTTTCCCGCACGCTCGACACGATCGAAGAAACGGAGTTGCTCCCCTCTGGCGAGGTTATTTACCAATTCTCAGCAGGTGGACATGAATTGGCGCAAGTGCTTTTGGGGTTGCAACTCACGCACCCGCATGATGGCGTCTCCTCGTACTATCGCAGTCGCCCCCTCATGCTCACGTTGGGGCTCACGCTGGAAGAAGCGTTGGCGGGCTCAATGGCGCGCGAAGGAAGCCCAAGCGGCGGGCGTGATGTGGGCGTCGTGTTCAATCGCCCCGGACGTGGGGAGCGCCCGACGGTGCTTCCGGCGGCGGGTGATGTTGGTTCGCAGTACACGCCCGCGGCGGGGTGGGCGCAGGCTATTCGGTATCATGTTGAACAACTGGGGCATTCGGATTGGGAAGGCGCGATTGCTGTGGTTTGTGGTGGCGACGGCTCCGTAGCCGCCAATGGGTTTTGGTCTGCCTTGACGATTGCCACGACCTTGCGTCTCCCTATGCTCTTTTTCATCGAAGACAACAACTATGCCATCTCGGTGCGCCACGAGTTGCAGACCCCCGGCGGCAATATCGCCGAAAACCTCGCTGCCTTCAAAAACTTGACCGTGATGCAGTGCGACGGGACCGACCCACGCGAAGCCCCCGGCGTCATTGCCGAAGCGGTGCGCCTGGTGCGCGAAGGGCATGGTCCTGTCCTGCTGCGTGCGTCGGTGGTACGCTTGCCTGGCCATTCTTCCGTGGATACCGCCGCCTACAAATCCCCCGAAGAGCGCGAAGCCGAACAACAGCGCGACCCTCTGCGCCGCGTGCGAGAGTTTCTTGTGCCCAACCACATGAGCGCGGAGGAGTGGGCGGCGCTGGAAGCCGAAGCCGAAGCGCGTGTGCGTGCCGCTGTTGAAACGGTACGCGCCTGGCCTGAGCCGACGCCGGGTACTGGTACGCGGCATGTTTTCTTTGAGGGAGAAGTCCAACAGCAAGGCGGCCTCTTGCCTGAAGGTGTTGTCCTTCCCAAAGGGACGGATGTTCCACACCCCGATACGCCCGTGCGCATCAACCTGGTGGATGCCGTCTTGCGCACATTACAACACGAGTTGCGTGTCAACCCGCGCATGTTGGTGTTTGGCGAAGATGTGGGCGTCAAGGGAGGCGTGCATGGCGCTACACGTGGCCTGCAAACCGAATTTGGCGAAGCGCGCGTGTTCGATACGTCGCTCAGCGAAGAAGGCATTATTGGGCGCTCGATGGGCATGGCGATAGCGGGGCTCTTGCCCGTGCCGGAAATCCAATTCCGCAAGTACATGGACCCCGCGACCGAGCAGATGAACAATCTGGGCACCATTCGCTGGCGCACGAACAACCGTTTCGCCGCGCCGGTTGTCGTGCGGATGCCGGTAGGCTTCTCGAAGAAGGTGGGCGACCCCTGGCACTCGGTCTCGGATGAGGCTGTGCTGGCGCACAAGCCCGGTTGGTACGTGGTGATGCCGAGCAACGCGGAAGATGCGGTGGGGCTGTTGCGGACGGCGTTGCGTGGCAACGACCCGGTGGTCTTTTTGGAACACCGCAACTTGCTCGACAATAGTGTCGCACGGCGTCCCTATCCCGGTGATGACTTCATGTTGCCGCTTGGCAAAGCCGCCGTGGTGCAGGAAGGCAACGACTTGACGGTGGTGACATGGGGCGCGATGGTGTACCGTTGCCTGGAAGCCGCCGAGGCGTTTCCGGGCGCGGTTGAAATCATTGACTTGCGCACTATCAAACCGTGGGACCACGAGGCGGTGCTTGCTTCGGTTGAAAAGACAGGGCGATGCCTGATTGTACACGAAGATTGCTACACAGCCGGTTTTGGGGCGGAAGTGGCGGCGACAATTGCCGAGGCGGTTTTCTTCTCGCTGGATGCCCCGGTGTATCGGGTGGCGGGGGCGGATTGCCCTGTTCCCTACAACAAGCGTTTGATGGATGACGTAGTGCCGACGGTCGCGCGTATTCAAGCGGCGATGGAAGAAGCCTTGACAGTGTAAGGACTTTTGTTGCAGTGCGCGCCAAGCGCCTAGGATGAAAGGCAGGGGGTTTTCTCCTGCTTTTCATCCTAGGATAGGGGGAGAGTGGTGTTGGTGCGTACCGGTGATGTGGGAGAAGGTGAGGTTCGTGTGACGTGGCTTGACTCTATTCGTGAAGCGTGGATTGCCGTCAATCCAGATGGTGAGTACATTGAAGAGTGGAATACACACGCCGCCCGCTTGTTGGGTATGCGGCCTGAACACCGTGGAAAGCCCCTGGCGCAGGTCTTCCCTGCGCTGGGGGAACAGGTGCATGAGGCGCGGGTGGTGCATCAAGGCGTGGTGTGGCGTCTTTTTCGTACCACCGACCCGTCAACAGGGCGTCTCCTCTTCCTGTTCCACGAGGATGTCCCCGCCGACCCACACCAACTCATCCAGTTGTTGAGACCCCTGCAACGCCGCATGGCGGACATTTCGCCGCTCACGCTGGAGGCATGGTGGGCGGCTCTCGCGGCGTGGGCGCAAGACCTGCCGGCGCACGATGTGCAGATGCTCTGGGTGGGAAGTGAAGACCGCACATGGGCCTATACCCAGCTTGATGTGCCCGCCTCGCTGGCAACCGCTTTCACCGAGCATGTTGCCCATTCGCCATGTGTTCCTCACTCGTTTACGGTAGAAGCGTCGCTTGGCGTTGTCTGCCCCCGTCGTCAGCACACCAATTTGTGCCTGGCGGTGCTCATTCCCCATTCTGGCGCAACGCCGGCTGTCCTGGCGGCTTGGCGTGAAGTCGCCGAGTGGGTGCATATGACCTACGAGGCCGCCGCAAGCACCACGAGCATCTTGCGGCTTGATAGATTGCTGACGGATTTGCAAGCCATTGTCGGCATGGTGCGGCATGCTCCCCTCGAAACCGTCTGGAATTATCTCGCGCAGCGCATCTGCCATGCGTTTGATGCGGATGCCGCCTACCTGCTACGCTGGGACGTGCAGCGTGATATCCCTGTGCCTGTCGCGGCGGTAGGGCCCTTGGCACAGCGATATGCGATGTTGTCCGCAAAGCCGCATCGCCGCACGCTGACGGCTTCAGTCCTCAGCGCCAATCGGGTCATTGCTGTTGAAGATGTCTTCAATTCCCCTTTCATTGATATTGAAGTGGCATTGCTGTTTCCGCAGCGTTCATTGTTAGGATTGCCGCTTGTTCACGAAGGGCAACGGATTGGCGCCATTTTGCTGGCGTGGGATGAACCACGCACATTTTCGCCCGCCACCGTCCAGGAAGCCGACGTTGTGCGCCATGCACTCAGTTTCTTTTTGCATCGTGCGCTGATGGAGCAGGAAGTGCATCGCCGCGTCAGCGAGTTGGAGACGGTGCATCAAGCACACGGTACCATTGCAACCACGCTGGATATGGACGAAGCCGTCTGCCAGATTTTGGAGCAGGTGCAGCAGATGGTGCCGGCGCATGTGTGCATGTTGTTGTTGGAAGATGAGACAGCACAAAACGGGCGCACTGTGCGCTTGCATGCCGCGCTGGGGACAGGTGCGCCGCTTGCGGGGCAACAGTATCCGGTTGATGCGTTTCCGCCTTTGCAAACCATCTTGCAAGATGGCATTCCTGTGACGCATACAACACGCGAAGGCGTTGGACAGCAGGAAGGCTTGCCCTGGAAAGATGCGCACACATGGCTTGGCGTTCCGCTCATTTTGCAAGGATATGCGCGTGGGGTGCTGGCGGTCTATCGGCGCGATGCGTTCACCTTTTCCAGTTCGCACGTGCGCATGCTCACCGCATTTGCACGTCAGGCGGCGACTGTTTTGGAAAATGCCCGCCTCTACTCCGCATTGCGCCAGCGCGCCCAAATGCTTGAACGCTTGTACCGCGCCGCGGAAGATTTGGTCTCGAAGCGTTCGCCGCATGATATTTTGCAGCGTCTGGCGCACCACCTTATCGCAACAGCACAATGTGTGAGCTGTCATATTGGTATCATCGAAGGCGCGTCGCTGCATTTGATCGCCGAAGTCACACGTGAGGATTTTCAGCCGCGGGCTTCGCTTTTGGGGCGCACATTCCCGCTGAAAGAGTTGCCGCTTTTGCACGAGACCATCACCACATTCACCATTCGCACGGTCTCCAAGGAAAGCCCCGAATTATTGCCGCGTGAGCGGCGTGCGTTTCAACGGTTTGGTGTAGAGCACGCGCTACTGGTGCCGGTGTGGGGGCAAGAACAGCCGTTGGGGATTGCCGTCTTGCACTTCAATGCCCCCCCTGACCATTTGGATGAAGACGCCGTCTCCCTCTTGCGTAGTCTGGCGAACTACACCGGCGTGGTGTTGACAAATGTGCGCTACTACGAGCAGGAACAACGCCGCGCGCGTCAGATGGAGGCGCTGTATCGCGCCACCGCCTCGTTGCTGGGGACGCTCGATATGGATGAATTGCTTGACGAAATTCTTGGCGCTGCGATGCGTGCGATTCCCAGTGCTGAAAAAGGCACATTGGCATTGGCGGATGAAACAGGGCAATTGCGTGTGCATGCCGTGCGTGGGTATCACGACCTGCATGTGCGGAACATGGTCATGCCGGAGACCGGGTATGCCGCCAAATCAGCGCGCGAGGCGCTTTCCTTGCTCATTGAAGATGTTGATGCGCTCGAAGATGTTTTCTACGAGGGCGATATAGCCGAAGTGCAAGCCGTCAAGTCGGGGATTGTGGTGCCGCTGGTCTATGGCGATCGTGTGTATGGCGTGATCTCACTGGACGCGACTCAAAAATTCGCGTTTACACGTGATGACTTGGAGATGTTGCGCACATTCGCGATTACAGCAACGGCCGCCATTCACAATGCGTTGTTGTATGCGGATGTGCAGCAAATGGCGCTCACCGATGACCTGACGCAGGTTTGGAATCGGCGGGGCTTTTTCGATATTGCCAGGCGTGAGTTTCACCGCGCACAACGCTACAATCGCCCGCTCAGCGCGCTGATGGTGGACCTGGACTACTTCAAACGGGTCAACGACACCTACGGGCATTTTGTTGGCGACCAGGTGCTGGCGCGCTTCGCGCATGTGATTGTCCACCATGTGCGGGATGTGGATATTGTGGGGCGCTATGGTGGTGAAGAGTTTATGGTGCTCATGCCCGAAGCAACGCTCGAACAAGCCGTACAGGTTGCCGAGCGGTTGCGTGAAACGATTGCACAAACGCGTCTTGAAACCGATGTTGGCGCGATACAAGTGACGGCAAGCCTTGGGGTGGCTGCTCTGCGCGATGAGGATACCGCTTTCCAAGACATTCTGCGCCGCGCGGATCAGGCGCTTTACAAAGCCAAGGAAGCGGGACGCAATCGGGTGGCGTGGGAGGCGTAGGCGAGGCGTTGCAACAAAATGAAAACAGCCCCTTTTGCGGGGCTGTTTTGCGTTTAGCCAACCTTGACGGCGCTTGCAGGCGGGGTAAACCCTTCGGGCCACTTGGTGTTGGCGTTGTAGCGTGCGCCGCGCAGTGTTGCACCTGTCAAGATCGCGTTGGTCAAATCCGCGTCGGTCAAATCCGCCCACCGGAGCGAAGCGTTGGTGAAATTGGCGCTGTTGAGGCGCGCTTTGTGCAGAATCGCGCCTGAGAGGTTGGCGTGGCTGAAATCAGCCCCTTGTGCAGAAGCGTTGCTGAGGCTGGCGCCAACCAGGTGGGCGCGCACCAGTTTGGCGTTGTTGAGCAGAGCATGGTCGAGAATAGCGCCGCGCAAATCGGCTTCGTTCATGTTTGCCTCCTGGAAATTGGCCGCTGTCGCAACAGCCGTGCTAAGGTTGGCGTTGTGCAAATTGGCGCCTTGAAAATTGGTGTTTTGCAACGAGGCTTTGAAAAGAACCGCCATTTGCAACACGGCGCTACTCAAATCGGCGTTATCGAGAATGGCTTGGCGGAGATTGGCTGCGCTGAGATTGGCGCCGCGGGCGTCCACGTCGCGCAGAATGGCTTGGAAAAGACGGGCGCGGCGCAAGTTGGCGCCAATCAGTTTGGCTTCGGTGAAGTCGCATTCGTTCGCCGTCGCCGCGTACAAATCGGCTTTGAAAAGCATAGCGCCTTCAAAATGAGCGCCGGTGAGATTGCTATCCACCAGCACTGTGCCCAGCAACGACGCCCCTTGGAAGTTGGCTTGCTCAAGTGTGCTGCTGCTCAGGTTGAGCCCGTCCAGGTGCTGGTTGCTGAAATCAGGGGCGCGCCCTTCGCCGTAAGCCATGGAAGCCGCCGAGAGCACTTCCTGGCGGGTAAGGATGATTTTTTCGCCTGCTGGCTTTTCTGCGTTTGGTTGCACCATAATTGCGACCCCAATAAAGCGGTTTGTTGATAAAAGGATAAAGGGATGAACGCATTAGGACTAATGGTCATACTAACTACTTGAAACCCTTTTGCCAATAGTACTTCTTTCATATTTTCACACAAAATGCCACAAGGGGATATACAAAGAGCGGTGGGAAAACAAAAACGCCATCGGAATACCCGATGGCGTTTCGTGGTGGGCGCGAGAGGACTTGAACCTCTGACCTCCCGGATGTGAGCCGGACGCTCTAACCAGCTGAGCTACGCGCCCGTATATCGCATATGCCGGGGGTGGGACTCGAACCCACAAGGACGTAGTCCACACGATTTTGAGTCGTGCGCGTTTGCCAATTTCGCCACCCCGGCACACCAGAGCGTCCGCGGGAGGATTCGAACCTCCGACCTCAGCCTCCGCAGGGCTGCGCTCTATCCACTGAGCTACGCGGACACGCGAACTCTCCGGCAAATGACCGCGGAGGGACTCGAACCCCCAACCCGCTGATTAAGAGTCAGCTGCTCTCCCAATTGAGCTACGCGGCCATGACCGTGTTCAATGGGGGCGGAGGGATTCGAACCCCCTCAGGCTGTGCCAACGGATTTACAGTCCGCCCCGGCTCTCCAACTCCGGCGCGCCCCCATGTGATGTCTTGGTTTTTGAATGTGCATTGTGTCTGCCGTTGACAGCGCGGGAGTATAGCATAGCCCCATGATTGTGTCAAATACTCATTTTTGAAGAGAGGCGAGGCGAAAAGGTATGCGTGGGCTTACGCCAAGGGGACGATGTATGTTGCCGCTTGCACGTTGCCGCGGGGAAGGTGCAAGCGTTCGAGAAGCGCGGCGAGATGGTGGGGGTCGCCTGTTGTGGCGTAGGTGAGCGTGCCCTGACGAGTGCGGTCTGGGTGATGGAGCATCTGTTCGTCGAGCACACGTGCGACTTGGCGGGCAACGGCTTCGCCGGCATCTACAAGTGTGATGTTGGGACCGACGATGCGCTGGATAACGTCTTCCAGGTAGGGGTAGTGGGTGCACCCAAGGACGATGTGGTCGGCGTTGGCTTCGAGCATGGGGGTGAGGTATTGTTGAAGCAGCGCAATGGTTGCTGGGCTGTCGAGTTCGCCGCGTTCGATGTGTTCAACAAGCCCGTGGCAAATTTGTTGCACTAACTGCACACCTTGCGCCCATTCTTGCACAACTTCTTGAAGCAATTCGCCCTGCATGGTGGCGGGAGTTGCCATGAGCCCCACCACACCGCTTTTACTGTGGCGCGCCGCTGGCTTGACGGCGGGCACCATACCGACAAAGGGAACGTGAGGATACTCGCGGCGTAGCCAGCGCAATGCCGCGGCGCTGGCGGTGTTGCATGCGACGACGATGATCTTCGCACCATGCGCCAAAAGCCATTCGGTTGCGGCTTGCGAGAGCCGGCGGATTTCTTCGCGCGGGCGTGGCCCATACGGGACATGCGCCTGGTCGGCGAGGTAGAGGATATCTTCATTGGGCAAGAGGCGGTGCACGTGGCGCAGGACAGTCCCGCCGCCAATCCCGCTGTCAAACATGCCGATCGGTCCGCCTGGATTGGTCATCGTTGACTCCTTGCAAGTGGTTCAGGCGGATAGGCGGATGTCTGGATGTTCGGGGGGCGTCTCAGTGCGCTTGTGGGCACGGTATTCGGCGGCGGCCTGCATGAAGCGTGTAAACAGGCGGCGCATACGTGGGTCGGTTTCGACCAACTCTTCGGGGTGCCATTGAACGCCAATCAAAAAGTGGTCGTCTGCTGATTCAATGGCTTCGATAAGACCGTCGGGGGCGTAGGCGCTTGGGACTAATCCGCGCCCAAGGGTTTTGATGCCCTGGTGGTGCATGCTGTTCACTTTGAGCCGCGGCACACCGAAAAGGCGGTGTAAACGGGTTCCCGGCACGGTTTCGATGCTGTGTGAAAGCAAATCACGGGCATAGCGGGTTGGAAAATAGTCGTGCTTGATGGCTTGGGGATATTGGAAACTCAAATCCTGGTAGAGTGTGCCTCCCATGGCAACATTGATGATTTGAAAGCCGCGGCAAATCGCCAGGATGGGTTTGCGGTCTTCAATCGCCCAACGTGCCAGGGTGAGTTCAACTTCATCACGGGCGGGGTCGCTTTCGCCGCAGAGGTGATGGCGGGCTTCACCGTAGGCGGAGGGGTCAATGTCTAGCCCGCCTGCGAGGAAAAGCCCGTCCATTTGTTCGTAAATGGCGCGCAGTGTCGTCAGGTCATCCGCTAATGCGGGAATGAGCCAGGGAATGCCGCCAAATCGTGTAAGCGTGTGCACATATTGCTGGCTCATCACCCAGGCGCGCGGCGTTGTGGCTGTCGCTTCTTGTGTTTGTGTTGGAATGCCAATAATGGCTTGTGATGCTTGCATACGTTCCTCCAAAAAAAACCCCAACCTCTCTGACGGCTCTTGTGGTGGGGTGTCGAAGTATAACATTCGTACCATGTGTGTCAATAGGACGTTGGGAGGAGTGCATTGTGCTGGAGAATAAGTGCTATTTCCACTCAATCTCAACGTTTAATCATAATGAAGCCCACTTCCCAAAACGTGTTGGAGTATTGCCATGCCATTGCCTGCTTTTGTCAATTTTGACTTGCTACTGACCGTTGATGAGGAAATATTGCATACGCGGGTGATTACTTCACCTGTGGGGGAAGCGCGCGCTTCTTCTCCCCTTCCCCACGAAACCTTTTCTCCGGAGGCGTTACTGCAAACACTCATGCGCCCCCGACGTGGACTGACCTTTACTTCCTCGAATGGGCGGCATGTACCACCTGAGCAGACCGTGCGCGCGGTGGGGGAACGCTTGTTTCATCTGGTGTTTGCCGATGAAGTGGCGACCTTGTGGCGCCGAAGCCTGGATGCCGCTCGCCAAAACGGGCAAGGCGTGCGGGTGCGCTTGCGCCTGGAATCGCCTGCCTTGCATGCTTTGCCGTGGGAATTGCTGTATGACCCCTATCAACACGCCTTCATCGCAGTATCGGCACGCACGCCCATTGTGCGCTACTTGAACATTCCGCAAGCAGCGCACACCACGCATGTGGATGGCGCAGTACGGATGCTCGTCATCATTGCCGCCCCGCACGGCACACCCGCGCTGGATGTGGAACGCGAGTGGCGCGACATTCACGATGCCCTTGCGCCATTGGTTGCGCAAGGACGGCTGGTGCTCGAACGCTTGACGCCCCCCACGCCTGCGGCTCTTCAAGCGGCATTACGACGTGGCGCCTATCACGTGATGCATTTCATCGGTCATGGGGATTTCGACGGTGCGCAAGGCGTGTTGCTTTTTGAAGATGAGCAGGGCGCGGCGCGTCCTCTTGATGCCGAGCGCCTGACGGTGTTGGTGGGCGATGAACTGGATGCTTTGCGGTTGGTGGTGCTCAATGCTTGCCGTGGCGCACAAACCGCCGAGGCTGATATGTTTGCCGGTGTGGCGCAACAATTGGTGCGGCGTGGTGTTCCCGCGGTGATTGCTATGCAATTTGCCATTACTGATGGCGCAGCGCTGACGTTTGCCCGCGAGTTCTATACCGCGCTGGTGGATACGGGGCAAGTGGATACCGCCCTGGCCGAAGCCCGCAAAGCCATCTACGCTGTGGACAACAACCCGCTCGAATGGGCGACGCCGGTGCTGTTCATGCGTGATAGCGATGGACGCCTGTTTGCGCCGCCTTCAAGTAAGGCTTCGACGGTTTCTGATTCTCCCAGCAAGCCAGGTGACCGTTCGGTGGAGGTGCATGGTTCCATCAATGGCAGTATCATCAACACCGGCGATCAGAACACTATCACTCTGAGCAAGAAGCCAGCTCTTTCTTTCGTCACACCCGGCCATGCCGATATGGCGCCGCGTCATCTCTTGCGCTTGCGAACGGCTGCCAAGCGTGGGCAACTCGTGCTCATCGTTGGTGGTGATGCACCGGCTTCCTTGACGGGAATGCCCTCGCGTGCTGACTTGGCGCGGGCGTTGGCGGCGCAATATGGGGTGCCGGCGGATGGCTCATTAGCCACCGTTGCTCAGCATGTCATGCAGAATCAGAACCGTTTTGCCTTCACAGAGTTTCTCATCAACGCGCTTTCATCTGTCCCCGCTACACCCGCTCCCTTGTATGCGGCTATCGCTGACCTGGTGGCGCGAGGGCACGTGCACCATGTGCTGGCGTTGACCTACGACCTGGCATTGCAGCGGGCGGTGCAGGCACGCCATATTGCGCACAATGTGGTAGTGGATGATACCACGCTGACATTTGCCAATCCCGCCCATCCCACTCTCTATCACCTGTTTGGAACAATTGATCGCCCTGAAACCCTGCTTGTCACCGAGCAAGACCTCAACGCATTCATCCGCCGACGTACCAAACCCGACCTGTTCAGTGAAGTTGAGCGGCTGCTCAAACGCCATGATGTGCTCCTTGTGGGGCTTGATCCCACAGACCCGTTCTGGCTGGCACTTTTCGATGAAAGTGCCGGCAGACGGTTCCAACGCCCTGCATTTGCCGTCTGGTCATCCTTGGCGCCCGCGACTGTCCAGGCGTTAGCAAGCAACCGTCGTCTTACGGTGCTTGATACCGACCCGATTGCTCTGTTGCACGGCTTGTGAGGAATCTCAAATGACCACAATCCTGATTGACCAGTTGGCGACCCAGTTGCTTCAAGACAACGTGGTATTTGTCGTTGGAACAGGGTTGCATGGGCAAGGTCGCCAAGCCTTGGACCAGCAGCTCGCGGAATACCTGGCGCAAACCTTTGCGATTGGCCCGCCTGATCGCGCATTGAGCCTTGTTGCCCGCGATGTCGAGGTGCAAGTCGGGCGCGCAACACTTCTGGCTGCTTTGCGTGACGGCTTGCAAACCCTGATGCCCCGTCCCGATGTTGTGCACCAGTTATTGGCAGAAGCCTTACCCCCTTTCGCCAAAGTCGTCACGACGCGCTTCGACCGTGCATTGGAAACCGCGCTGGAGCAGTTCGGCAAAGCCTATGTGCGTATTCGCCGCGACGCCGATTTGCCCTTTTTTGATGAATCACGTATTGCGCTGATTAAATTGCAAGGTGATATCGAAGACCCTGAGCACCTCTATATAACCGAAGATGACGTGCGACGCTTCTTGCGCTCCATGAGTGCTTTGCACGATGTGGTGCGTGCTTATTTTGCCACCAAAACCCTCGTCTTTGTTGGCTATAACCTGGAACACCCCATCGTGCGTGACATGTTCGACCAAATCGAAGACCTCATGGGGCAATTCCGACGCCCCGCCTTTGCATTGGTGCCCCGTTTGCCGCCTGAAAATGAAGTGGCGTACTGGAAACGACGCAACGTGACGTTGATTGAAACCGACCTGCCAGATTTCTTTGAACGTCTGGCCGTAGCTGTGGAGCGCTTGCAACAACAAACTGTTGAACCACCTCCTAACCCTCTCGAAAACCGTATCACTTCTGCACGTCCTGAACGTCCCTACAAAGCCCTGGAAAGTTTCACTCAGAGTGATGCCGCTATTTTTGCCGGGCGGCAGGAAGAAAGCCGCCGCCTGACGCACCGCATTCTGGCGCGGCGGCACGTGGTGTTGTATGGGGGCTCAGGAAGTGGCAAAACCAGCCTGCTGCAAGCAGGAGTAGCGCCGCGTCTCGCAGCCATGCGAGCATTGTTGATTTCTACAACGCCTGTTGCTTCAACCTCGCTGCTCGAACGCATTCAATCTGCCTTGCGTGAAGAGTGTCAAGCGCTCAGCCTGCCTGTTTCTGGTGAAGAACCGGCAACCCTTATTCGGCAGTTGCAGCATGCACTTGGGGGGCCGCTTGTGCTGGTGATTGATCAGTTCGAGCAATTCTTCGTGCAAACACCCCTCGATGAGCAGCCCACCCAACTCGGAGAAGTTATGGCGTTGCTTGCTGACCGCAGTCTCGATATACGCCTGGTTTTGGTAATGCGTGAAGAATTTATTGGGCGACTTGATGCCCTGCGGGAAACTTTCCCTGGCTTGCTGGATGTGCGTTTTTACCTACCCCCTCTCGCCCGTGAAACAGCGCGAGCCGCCTTGGAAGATCCTGCTGCATTGTTCGGCGTTACATGGGAGCCCCCCTTGCTTGAACGCTTGCTGGACGACCTGACCGACGAAACGGGGCGGGTTGTGCCACCCCATCTCCAAATTGTTGCCGATGCGCTCTATCGCCATGTCGTAGAAGGCGAGGGGCGCACGACACTGACGAGTGAAGACCTGGAGTGGCTTGGTGGGACGATAGCGCTTTTGGGGCGCTACCTTGATGATATCATTGCTACGTTTCCGCCACCCGAACAACCGCGCATTCGCATGGTCTTGGGGTTGCTGGTGGGAAGCAGCGGTTTGAAAACACGTGTGGCGCTTGATGAGATCGCCCGCTCCGCTGACCTCGATGGAGATACGGCACAGCACCTGCTGGAACAACTTGTGGCACAACGGCTCGTCCGCCGATACGAGACACCCAGCGGGATTTATTACGAATTGACGCATGACTACCTCGCCGCCAACATTGCCCGCTGGTTGGGGGAAGCGTTTTGGGCGGCCCAGAAAGCCCGCGAAATTTTGCGTTCTGCTGTGCGTGAATGGCGCGAGCGAGGCCGTTTGCTCCCTCCAGATGATTTGGCGCTCATTGAACGCCACCGCTCACGATTGCGGTTGAGTGCTGATGAACAGGCACTCTGTTTTGCCAGCGCTATTGCTTATGGCACTTCCCCGATGAATGAAGCACCATCATCGGCATTCACGCCGATTTTCACACGCTTGCTTGAATACCCCGAACCATTTGTGCGGGCACGTGCCGCGCGTGCGGTTGGGGAGTGGGCATTGTCTCCCCATGTTGACACATTGCCTCATCTGGCGATAGACGACCCAGACGAAACGGTGCGGCAGGCGGCGGTGGACGCCATCGCCATGCTCCCGCTCCCATTGTTGCGTGAAGCCACCAGCCGGCTTGTTTCCGCCTGGCAAACTGACCATCCCCACGCACCTGAAGCCTTGTATCACCTGCGCGACATTCAGCCGCAAGTGGAACAGTTCTTGCCGGCGAAGTGGCGTGGGCAGGTGCGGCGCGTTGTTTGGCGGCGTCGGTGGGCGCGGCGGCGCGATTTTATTGCGGCGCAAACGCTACAAGGGGCGCGGTGGGGCGCGCTCGTCGGCGGGGGATTGGTAGGAATGCTTACCGTGATGCTTATGGCGGAACAAAGTGTGCGTGGCGGCACCTTGTTGGCGACGGGGCTGGTGGGCATGTTAGTAGGGGGGATGTTAGGCGCATTGGCGGGGGCGGTGCCCCGTTTCGTGGGGGTGCTGATACGTGAACTGGGTGATGGCGCATGGGCGCAACGGGCACAGTGGATCATGCTTGGCTTGTATGGCGTTGCCGGTCTCATAGCGCTTTGGATTGTCTGGTTGGTTCTCAGGTGAGGGAAAAGAAAGGAGTGAGCCATGAACGAACTTTGGCGATTAGTCATACTGTGCCTGTTCGTGCTGATGGGGCTTAGCGCATGTCGCGGTGAAGAGAGTGCGGTACGTACCCCAGAACCGCCATCCGATACGTCCGATACGTCTGAACAAGCCAACCTTGAATCTCTGCTTGACAACGCTTTTGTGGTACGTGCCGCGGCGCGTACACCTGTTCCCGCGCCGCGTACAGCACCTGTGCAGGTGGGAGATGGCGTCGATGTAGATGAGCAGGGGCGCGCCATCTTGCGGTTCGGTGACTTGATTACTGCCGACATTACACGCGATGGCGAGTTGCGCATTCAACAACTCTCCGCCGACGAGCAATCAGCCATTGCCAACTTCGTGTTGGTGGCGGGGGCGGCATTGTTTGATTTCAACCCGGATGAAGCCTTGCAAGAGCGTATCCTGATTGTCGAAAGCGAGTTCGAGAATGGGCAAATTGCGGTGGTGCAAGCCACAGGCACACGTTTTCTCGTTGTGCGTGAGGAAGAAGCCCCGTTGGAATGGGTCATTGGGTTGGAGGCAGCCGAGGATGATTTGAGCATTACGGCGGACGGCGTTACCAAGCCTGTGCCGGCTGGGACGGCACGTTGGGTTGCGCCTGTGGATGAACCCAGCCCCGGCATTCAAGCAGATATGCGGGCTGTAGAAGAATGGTTGCGGAAAGTGCGCACTGGTCAACCGGTGCGTGAGGTGGGTGAAGTGCTCTGGTCTTTTGCCGATGTCACCAGCAACCTTACGTCTTTGGAAACACTTCCCCCACCAGGTGAATCATTTATTGTTGAAGGTGTCCGACTGACGCTGCATGAAGGCGGTACATACACACTTGAGGATTGCAATCGGGACGGCAACAACGATGTGGTGATTCAAAACGGCATGGTCACCTTTGATTTTCGCTCCGTTTTGGCGCGCGTAGAATCGCTCGATGTTACGATTCTCAATCGTGCAGAACCGCACACGGGAGAGTTGGTGGTGTTTGATCCGGCTTATGAAGAGATTGCCCGTGTCTTTGTTCAATCAGATGCTGGTCAGGTCGAAGTGTTGAGTAGTCGTTCACCAACCCCATATCACTACGCCTCCCTATCGCTCAAACATGGCTGTTTTCTTGGATTTAGCCTCACCCCGCCTACGCCTGATGGCGAGCCTGCGCCACCACGTTCCGCCGAGCAATTGGAACCGTTTTGCGAGACCCGCGTAGCCCTCCGTTTGCGCGCGGCGCCTCGCCTCGACGCTGATGTCATCACAACTTTACCACCGTCAACATCGTTTGAACCATTGGGGCGTCTCGCCAACGAGCGCTGGCTCTTTGTTGTAGCCGAGGCGCAGGCGAAAGGATGGATATTGGGCGATCCGGAATACATTGCCTGCGAAGGATATGAGTTGCAGGCCTTGCCCACGCGCCAACCACCTCCCACGATTACACCCACCATCACACCTTCTATCACCCCCACACCATTACCCGACCTCGCTATCTTGTTAGACGACTTCACCGAAACGTGTAATGGATACGAATGCCAGGTAACGGTCTATGCCTGGCTTTTCAACACAGGTGAAACAAGTCTCTATGAAGTTGAAGTTCAGGTGCGCGCTGACCCCGATGCGTTTCTGAGCACCAATATCAAGGAATTGCCGCCCAGCCCGAATGGTCTGTTTTGGGAATTCGTGTTGCCGTCAACGACAGGGGGATGCTACGACCCTGATTGCACGATTTGCCTTGTGATTGACCCCTATGACAACATTGCTGAGGAGAATGAGGAAAACAACAAAATATGCCAGACGTGGCAAGGGTAACGTCTGGCATGAGATGGCAGGAACAGTCTGGCGAGAAAGCCCTGTCAGGCTTGCACAGGCTGACAGGGCTTAGCGATATCCGGGTTGTCCAGCACGTCTTCGGGGGCTTGCCCCACAAACAACTCGAACGAATACGAGCCATCGGGGTTGCGGTCTACAATCAGTTCGTTGGCTTCGGGGATGACGCAATGCTTGCTCCCGCCGACGCCGCCCAGCATTTCCTGGTATGCCCCGACGGCAAAAAAGCCAATGTACAGGTTCTCGGTTTCGACGGGGAGCCAGAGTTCGGCTTCGCTGCCTTTCGGCGGATAGACGTCGTCGCTGTCGCAGGTGAGCCCCCCCAGTTGCACGCGGCGAAACGGTTTGTCCAGGTGGTTGAGCGGCAAGACGATAAAATGTTCACCCAGCGCCCACGTGTCGGGGAATGAAGACATGATGGAACCGTCAATGATGTACCAGGGCAGGGGCGAGTTGTTGTCTTTCACCAACAGTACGCGGAAGAGGTGGGCGCCATGTTCGGCCACGGTGTAGCGCCCCATTTCGCCCATGATGTCGGGTTCGGGGATGTTGTAGCGTGCGCAGAGCACCTGAATGGCTTG
The DNA here is from genome assembly GCF_001306175.1 of Ardenticatena maritima. Taxonomy (NCBI): domain Bacteria; kingdom Bacillati; phylum Chloroflexota; class Ardenticatenia; order Ardenticatenales; family Ardenticatenaceae; genus Ardenticatena; species Ardenticatena maritima. The sequence goes on along the minus strand of NZ_LGKN01000006.1, from coordinate 199,152 downwards.
GAGCAGCCGAATGGCAAACTCGTAGTAGTCGAAGTCAAAATCGAGGGTGAGCCCGACGGGAACACCGCCCCCAAAGTCAAAAATGGTGAGTGTAGGAAATTCTTCACGAAGTTGGGCGAAAACTTCCAGCGGGGGTGTCAATCGTTCGACAAAATCTTGTGGGTCGGTCAATTGGCTGCCCACCATGCCATGATAGAGCCGCAAGGTCAGGTTGGGGGATTGGGCAATCATCTCGGCGGCGTCCCAAATTTCGCCAATCGTCAAGCCAAAGCGCGAATTGGCGAAGTCCATGGCGGCGACGTTGGGGTGCTTCCCGTACGATTTCTGGCGGAGCCCCACTTCAAAGGGCAATCCCGATTCGATCAACGGCGGCAGTTCCGCCAGGTTTTCAATCACGGGGATGATGCGGTAGTCGGGATATTCGCGCTTCAGCTGAATGAGATTGCGCGAATAGGGCATGCCCGCCATCTTGAAACCGTTGGCAATAATCATCTGGTCGGGTGTGATGTAGCCGCGCTGAATCATGAGGCGCACAATGTCCACGTCTACCGTGGATGACATTTCGTGATGAATGCCTGCGCCTAACGTGGTGCGGATGACTTCTTCGGCTGCGTTTGCTTTCGAGGCGTAGGCATAGTAGAAGCGCCCCGTGTATTCTTGTTCGATGATGGCGCGCGCAAACACGTCTTGCAGATAGCGAATTTTGTCGCGGATTTTGGGCAAATAAACCAGTTCCAGCGGGCTTGCCAGGGGGACACTGAGCGGGCTGGTGCCGTCGTTCAGGAAGAGCGCCGCCAGGTCCAGGTCTTCATAGAAAAGATGCCCGTTGCGTACATGCAGGTACTCGTTGAAACGGTAGCCGTCAGGTACGGGGTCGGGCGATTCCCAGCCAATTGTCGGTATGATATTCATCGAACTCCCTCACTCTTTGAGATGGTGATACACGTTTGGCAAACAGTGTTTGAGACGTATTGAGCTATGCGCAGTACGTTATTTCCGCCCGCTTGGGTATCTATTTTCATGCTCACCCCTGAGCGTCGCAACCTTAAAAGTATAAATTGATGCTGGGTTGCTCACAAACGCCCCCATGAATACAAAAATCCCCTTACCAGTCGTTTCTGGTAAGGGGACATGGCATGTCAATCGGGCTTAGATGTCCAGGTTGCGGACTTCACGCGCATGTGTCTGGATGAAACGGCGGCGCGGCGGCACGGCGCTGCCCATCAACATGCTGAACGTCTTGTCAGCCTGGACGGCGTCTTCAATAGTCACCTGCAACAGGATGCGGTTTTCGGGGTTCATGGTGGTTTCCCACAATTGCTCTGGGTTCATTTCACCCAACCCCTTGTAGCGCTGAATGGTGACTTTTTGCCCGTCCAGCTTCTTCAAGATGGCTTCTTTTTCTTCTTCCGAATAGGCGTAGAACTTTTCGCGCCCCGCCTGAATAAGGTAGAGCGGTGGTTGCGCGATGAACAAATGCCCTTCTTCGATGAGCTGCGGCATGTAGCGGAAGAAGAAGGTGAGCAAGAGCGTGCGAATGTGGGCGCCGTCCACGTCGGCGTCCGCCATGAGGATGATGCGCCCATAGCGCAGGTTCGAGATGTCAAAATCTTCGCCAATCCCGCACCCCAGCGCCGAGATAAGCGCCTGCACTTCTTTGTTGTCCAGCACGCGGTTGAGGCGAGCTTTTTCCACGTTGAGAATCTTGCCGCGCAGGGGCAAAATCGCCTGGTAGCGGCGATCGCGCGCTTGTTTGGCAGAGCCGCCCGCCGAATCCCCCTCGACGATGTAGAGTTCCGTCTGGCTGGGGTCGCGCTCGGAGCAGTCGGCGAGTTTGCCGGGCAGCGTCATGCTTTCAAGGGCGCTCTTGCGCACCACCATTTCGCGCGCTTTGCGGGCGGCTTCGCGCGCCCGCGCCGAGGTGAGAATTTTGTTCAAGATGGCTTTGGCTTCGCGCGGATGTTCTTCCAACCATTGCGAAAGCATTTCGTTGGTGACGCTTTCGACCGCGCCCTTGACTTCGGGGTTGTTCAACTTGATTTTGGTTTGCGCTTCAAACTGTGGGTCGCGCAGTTTGACGCTGATGATAGCCGTCAAGCCTTCGCGCACGTCTTCGCCCGAGAAGTTGGAATCTTTTTCTTTGAGAATGCCTTGCTTGCGGGCGTAGTCGTTGATGGTGCGCGTCAGCGCCGAGCGGAAACCCGTCAGGTGGGTGCCGCCTTCCACCGTGTTGATGTTGTTGGCGAACGAGAAAACCGATTCGGTATAACTGTCGGTGTATTGCATGGCGACTTCCACGACCATATCGTCCACTTCTTTGTTGGCGTAAATCGGTTCATGCAGGACGGTACGGTCGCGGTTCATGTAGCGCACGAATGAGACAATGCCGCCTTCAAAGTAGAAGGTGGCTTCCTGGTCTTCGCGTTCGTCAATGATGGTGATTTTCAAGCCCGGCGTCAGGAACGCCATTTCGCGCAGGCGTTGCGCCAGAACCGAGAATTTGTAATCGGCGTTGGCGTCGAAAATGTCGGGGTCGCGCAGCCAGCGCACAGTGGTGCCGGTGTCGTCGGGGTCGCATTCCCCAATTACTTCGACCGGCGTCACCGGGACGCCGCGTTCGTAGCGTTGGCGGTAGATTTTGCCGTCGCGTTTGACGATGGCTTCCAGCCAGGCGCTGACTGCGTTGACCGCCGAAACACCGATACCGTGCAACCCACCGGAGACCTTGTAGCCCCCTGTGCCAAATTTCCCCCCCGCGTGGAGCGTCGTCATCACCACTTCCAGCGCAGGGCGTCCTTCGGTGGGGTGAATGTCCACAGGAATACCGCGCCCGTTGTCGGTCACGGTGACGATGCTCTCTTTGTCAATATGCACGATGATGGTATCGCAAAAACCCGCCAGGGCTTCGTCCACCGAGTTGTCCACCACTTCAAAGACGCAGTGGTGCAACCCCAATTGGCCTGTGTTCCCGATATACATGCCTGGGCGTCGGCGGACGGCTTCCAGCCCTTTGAGAACGGCAATTTTTGATGCGTCGTAGCCTTGTGTTTTGTTTGTCACGTCTGACACCTCGTTTGTTTGCTCTTTATCGGTGTGTACACACAAAGCGCCCAACGGTATGAGCGCATGTCGTGGCATCTGCTACATTATAGCACAAGCCGCGACAAGGGGCGAAGAGATAGCGCGATTTTCGATGAGCGGCTATTGCCTTTCAGCCTTCTGTTGGTATAGTGGAAGCATCCCAAATTTGAGCGGACAGAGGAACGCCAATGACCTCAATTGAATCACGCAAGCAAGACCACATTGATATTGTGTTGCAAAAAGATGTACGCGCCAAAGGTGTCACGACCGGCTTTGAGCGCTTCTTTTTCGAGCATGTCGCTTTGCCCGAATGTCATCTGGATGAAGTGGATTTGCGCGTGCGCATGTGGGGGCGTGAGTTGCGCGCCCCGTTCCTCATCAGCAGTATGACGGGCGGCACCAGCGAGGCGGCGCGTATCAACCTGCACCTAGCGGAAGCCGCGCAGGCGCTGGGCATTGCCATGGGGGTGGGGTCGCAACGGGCGGCGCTGGAAGATGATGCGCTGGCGGCGACCTACCGCGTGCGGCACGTTGCCCCTGATATTTTGCTGCTGGCGAATTTTGGCGCCGTGCAGTTGAACGAAGGGTATGGCGTGGATGAGGCGCGGCGCGCCGTGGAGATGATTGAAGCCGATGCGCTGATTTTGCACCTCAACCCCTTGCAAGAAGCCGTCCAGCCGGGGGGAGACCGCGATTGGCGTGGGCTTTACGCCAAAATTGAAACGCTGGCGCGTCAGTTGGATGTGCCCATTGTGGTGAAAGAAGTGGGGAACGGCATTAGCGCGCGCGTTGCCATGCGCCTGGTGGAGTGTGGTGTGGCGGCGATTGATGTGGCGGGGGCGGGCGGCACCAGTTGGAGCGAGGTTGAAGCCTACCGCCAGCAAGACCCCTTGCGCCGCCACATTGCCCACACGTTTGCCGGTTGGGGGATTCCCACTGCTCTGGCGCTCATGGAAGTGCGCGCCGCTGTGCCACCGGAGGTGCTGGTCTTTGCCAGTGGCGGTATTCGCAGTGGCGTGGATGCCGCCAAAGCCATTCGCCTCGGCGCGACACTGGTGGGAAGCGCCGCACCGTTGTTGCAGCCAGCCACCGACCACACCCAGGCCGTTTTCGACACGTTCCAGGCCTACATTGAAGAATTGCGCATTGCAGCGTTTTGTGTGGGCGCAACGTCTCTGGACGACTTGCGCCGCGCGCCGTTGCGCCGCACAGATACGTGGGAGTACGTCGCCGTCTGAACACGGCGGCCACAGGCAACCAAGTAGGGAGGCAAGGCATGCGCGAACCGTCGGCACAGACCGAGCACATGACCGACCTGGTGCACGAATTGCGGCGGCATGTGGGCGGCGAAGTGCGTTTCGACCGCACAAGCCGCATTCTGTACGCCACCGACGCCAGCATCTACCAAATCATGCCGCATGGGGTCGTCATCCCCCGCGACGCGGATGATATCGCCGCAACGCTCGCCGTCGCGCGTGAATATGGCGTGCCGGTGTTGCCGCGGGGCGCGGGCACCAGCCTGGGGGGGCAGACGGTTGGCGCGGCAATCGTGGTTGATACGTCGAAATACATGCACGCTTTGCTGGAAGTCAACGCCGAGGAAGCCATCTGCCGCGCACAACCCGGATTGGTGATTGCCCAACTCAACCGCGCCCTCGAACCCTACGGCTTGATGTTCGGTCCCGACCCCGCCAGTCTCGACCGCGCCACAGTGGGCGGCGTGATTGGCAACAACTCCACGGGGGCGCATTCAATCCTCTATGGCATGACCGCCGACAACATTGTCGCCGCGCGTGCCTTGCTTGCCGACGGGACAGACGCCACTTTTGCCCCGGTATCGCTGGAAGAAGCCGACACCCTGGCGGCGCATGAAAGCCTCGAAGGGCGCATCTACCGCGCCATGTTGGCGATTGCCCGTGAGTATGGCGCGGATATCGAACGTGATTTCCCCCGCCATTGGCGGCGCGCCAGCGGGTACAACCTTGATCGGCTCTGGCGCGGCGTGCAGAACGGGCGGCTCAACCTTGCCGAAGTGCTGGTGGGCTCCGAAGGCACGTTGGCGTTTGTGACCGAAGCCACGCTCAAACTGGTGCCGCGCCCCAAAGCGCGTGCGCTTGCGGTGCTCCAATTCGACGATTTCATCCACTCGCTGGAAGCCGTCATCCCCTTGCTTGAAACGCAGCCCTCGGCGGTGGAACTCATTGACCAGTACGTGGTGCGGCTCACGCGCGAGCAGGCGGGCTATTCGCGCGCGCTCGATTGGGTACATGGCGACCCTGAATCGGTGCTGTTGGTGGAATTTTTTGGCGAAGACGAAGCCGAATTGCGCGCCAAACTCGACAAGATGGAAGCGCGCATGCGCGCATGGGGCTATCATGCGCCCATCCTCAAACTGCTGGACCCCGAGGCGCAAGCGCGGGTCTGGTATGTGCGCAAGGTGGGGTTGGGCTTGCTCATGAGCATTAAGGGCGACCACAAGCCAATCCCCTTTGTGGAAGATGTCTCCGTGCCGCCTGAACACCTGGCAGCGTTCATCAGCCGTTTTCGCCAAATTGTGCGCGACAACGGCACAGATGCCGCGTTTTACGCGCATGCCAGCGCGGGGTGTCTGCATTGCCGCCCACTCATCAACTTGAAAAGCGCGGAAGGCGTGCGCATGATGCGCCGCATTGCCGAACAAGTCGTGGATTTGGCGCTGGAATTTGGCGGCGCGATGAGCGGCGAGCATGGCGATGGGCTGGCGCGTTCGGAGTTCAACCCGCGCGTGTTTGGACCGCGGCTCTATCAAGCCATGCGGGAATTGAAAGCGGCATGGGACCCCGAACGGCTTTTCAATCCGGGCAAAGTCGTTGATGCGCCGCCCATGGACCAGAATTTGCGCTATGGTCCCGAGTACCACGCCCACGTTCCGCCGACGGTGCTCTCGTTCGATGAATTTTTGGGGTTCGACCGTGCCATTGAACAATGCAACGGGATGGGCGTCTGCCGCAACTTGCATGGCGGCGTCATGTGCCCTTCGTATCGTGCCACGCGCGACGAAAAAGAAACAACCCGTGCGCGTGCGAATATCCTGCGGGCGGCTATAAGTGGGCGCTTGCCCGGCGGGCTTGCCAGCCCCGAAGTGTTCGATGTGTTGGATTTGTGTCTGGAATGCAAAGCCTGCAAGAGCGAGTGCCCGTCAAGTGTGGATATGGCGAAACTCAAGTACGAGTTTTTGCATCACTACTACCAACACCACCGCCGCCCATTGCGCGATTATCTGTTTGGGTATATTCGCACCTTCTACGAGATGGGCGCCCCCTTTGCCCCCCTGGTGAATGCGCTCATGCGTTCGCCCCTGGCGCAGGTAGGGCAGCGGTGGCTGGGCATTGACCCCAGCAGACGCTTGCCGCCGCTGCATCGCCAGACCTTCCGTGCCTGGTTTGCCGCACATACGCCCTTGCCAACCGCCGGCACACAGGGGGATGTCGCGCTGTACGTGGACACCTTCACGAATTTCAACTACCCACAACAGGGGCAGGCGGTCGTCAAAGTGTTGGAAGCTGCCGGGTGGCGTGTGCACCTTGCGCCGGATGTCTGCTGTGGACGCCCGCTCATCAGCAAAGGGTTTTTGCCTGCGGCGAAAGCCCGCGCCGCGGCACTCCTGGACGCCTTCGAGCCGCTGCTGCAACAGGAGATGCCCATTGTGGGGATAGAGCCTTCGTGCTTGTTGACATTGCGCAATGAGGTTTGCGATTTCTTCCCTAACGACCAGCGTGTACGGGTTTTGTTTGAAAAATCACGCCTTTTTGACGAGTTTTTGCATCAAAATGATGTTTTCTCTATACTTGATAAAAGGTTGCGGCCTTTACCCAAACGGATTGTCGTGCATGTGCATTGCCACCAAAAAGCCGAAAGTGATGCGCGGTGGGCTGTCTCGGCGTTGCAGCATATCCCCAAGGCGGAAGTCTTCCTGGCGGATGTGACATGTTGCGGTTTGGCTGGTTCTTTTGGGTTTGAAGCGCACCATGCCGAGATTTCGCGGCACATTGCCCACCTTGGCTTGGTGCAGGCGGCGCGCACCGCAGATGTGGTGGCGGTGACAGGCGTTTCGTGCCGCCAACAAATTGAAGAGACAAGTGGCAAAAGTCCTTTGCATATTGCTGAGATTTTGGCAGGTGTCCTTTTGGTAGATGAGTAGGTTTTCAAGGAAAGTCGTTTGATGGCAACATTGTACGTTGTAATTTTGATTACAGCGGGGTTTTTTCTCCTCTGGATTGCCGGGCGTGTCTGGCGAAGTAAAGCCCCTGTGCGGTATGGAATAGTTGTATTGTTAGGGCTTGCCGGGCTTCGCACACTGAGTGACGCTACGAGTATTCTGCTTCCCCTTTCGCCTTCAAAACTCTTCTTTGCCCATTTGACCTACATTTTAGAGCGGTTGCAGGTCTATGCTTGGCTGGCGTTCGTGGCGCACTATACCGGCTTTATGCATGGGCGTTGGCGCAGGCTCTTGTGGCGCATCATCGCTGTTGTTTGTATTGGCGTGGTGGTTTTCTTTGGCATGCTGATCAATTTCGCGCCGACCATTCTGACGTTCTCGCTGGTGCGCCAGGATGCTTATTGGCTGTATATGCCCCAATTGGCTGCGCCCTGGAATGCACTGTTGGAGTTGTGGGAAAGTTTGCTCTTTCTGGGGGGCGTCGTCTGGCTTGTGCGCTTTATCTGGCATCGCCAACGCCGGATACGTGATGTGTTGATTGTCTTTGTGTTGCTTGCATTGCCGTGGCTTGTGTTGGAGCTCTGGCAGTCGAACATTTTGCCAACGGGGTATATTCGTCCAACGGCCATTGCAGGCGTTGTCAGTGTGATTGGTTTGGCCTTTTATCTCAGCCGCACGCATTTGCTGCGGGCGCAGTATATTTCTTTGGAACATGTTTCGCACTATTTGAACGATGCCATTTTTGTGATCGACGATGCTGGAATCATCCAGGAGCATAATGCGGCGGCGCGTGCTTTTTTGGGCGTTGCTGATGCGGTTGGCAAACCGTTAGCCACACTTGCTCCGGAGCTGGCGCAGATTTGGCGCTCCTCGCCTCATGAGGTGCACACACTTTTCCACGACGGACGTGTTTATGATGTGCGTGTGATACGTCTGGAACATTGGTTGTCGCCGCTCTGGGTGTTGACGTTGGAGGATGTGACTTCGCATGTGCTGGCGCAGCGGCGTGTTGAAGCCGTTGCACGGCTGCTCACGTTGTTGGTGGAGCGCTGTCCAACCGATGCATTTTATGAAGCGCTGGCGCAGGAAGTACGTCGGGCGATTGCTTTACATCCTGTAACATGTGTGGTGTTGGAAGTGGACGAGCAATCGGCGCAGATGATTGTTCGGGCGGTGGCAACCGACGAGGGCATGCAGGACGTATGGCCGCGCATTTTTCACGCAATTGATGACATCTCTTTTTGGCAGCATCTCTTGCACCTTGGCGCACCGTTCCCCCTCACCGATGTCTCACTCTCCCAGGAAGCGTGGGGACATACCGTGCATGAATTGGGCTTTCGCGTGGCATGGCTCGTTCCGGTGCAGGAGGAAAATGTGGTGCTGGCGCTCTTGAGCCGCACACAGGACCTCGCTTCAGACGATATTCGCTTTGCTCAAGAGATGGGCAATGTCATGCAGGTTTGGGGGCGGCATCGCAAGGTGCAACAAGCATTGGCGCGTAGCCGCGAAATTGCCGCCCTTGCGGGGCAGGCTGGGGTTGAGTTTTTGCGTCAACACACTGTGCAGTGGCAAGAGAATGTGCAGGCATTGTTGACGCATGCCCAAAATCAGGGTGGGTTTGCGTGTGTGTACCTGCTTGCCATCGAAGAAGAACAAGACCCATTCCCGCGCGGGCGTCTGGTTGCCAAGGTTTCACACGTTTCTTCTTTTGTTGAAGAACGGCAAGTACCGCTGACACAATACGGCCTCACAGCGACGGCATTGGAACAATTGAAGAAAGGGGAAAGTGTCGTCTTTACGAAAACGACGACTGCGCCCCTCGAAGCCATGATGCTGTTGTCCCGTACGGGCGCCCGCATGATGTGTATGGTGCCGCTCTTTGTGCGGGGGGAAGTGTGGGGCGTCTTGGGCGTTTTGGAGCAGCGGGCAGAGCGGCTTTTGCCTGAGGAAGAGTATGCTCTGAATACCACCGCCGCGCTGATTGGCGCCGCTATTGAGCGCAGCGAAGATGAAATTGCGCGTCAGCGGCAGATGCGCACGCTCGAACTCCTCAATACGATTACGCTTGAAACACTGCGTGCGCCGACTTTTGAAGAGATGCTCGATCGCTTGGCTGAAACGGTGGGGGTGTTATTTGAAGCCGATAGCGCATTTGTGACGCTGTGGGATGACGTGGAACACGTACCTTTGCCAGGCGCGGCATATGGTCCGTACAAGGAGTCGTATCGCCAAGTACGTGCGCTGCCGGGTGAACCGACAATCACTGAAGCCGTTTTGGAAGCCGGCAAGCCCTTGGTTATTGAAGACGCTTTTCATTCGCCATTGGTCAGCCGGCGTATTGCGCAAAAGTTCCCCACGCAAACGATGCTGGCATTGCCGATGATTGTCGAAGGACAAAAAATTGGGGCTTTGCTGATTAGTTATCATCGGAAGCGAACCGTGCCGGAATCGTACATCTTGTTAGGTCAGCAAGTGGCTTCGCAAATTGCGCTCGCCGTCAAACACCGCCGATTGCAAGAAGAACTGGCGATGCGCTTCAAAGAAACCGACCTGTTACGCCAGGCGGCGGCGATGCTCACGGCAAGCCTGGATTTTGAGACAACCGTCCAACGTGTGCTTGAGAGCATGCACGCTTTCGTTCCGTATCACTCGGCAACAGTGCAATTACTCAAGCAAGAGCAGGAGCAACAGTATTTTGAGATTGTTGGCGGTCGCGGTTGGGGTGATGATACACTGGTGAAAGGCATTCGTTTTTTGGTGCCGGGTCCTAATCCCAATACGCTCGTTTGGCGGCGCAAGCAACCCGTGCGTATTGATGATGTGCTCTCAGCTGGGTATTTCATGCCCTCGTTTGAATCGTATGCCATTCGCTCCTGGTTAGGGGTGCCGCTGCTTTTTGAAGACCGCCTCATGGGCATGATTGCGCTTGATCACAAAGAGATTGGTTTTTTCACCGCCGAACACGAGCGATTGGCGTTCCTCTTTGCCCAACATGCCGCCATTGCCTTGCGCAATGCTCACTTGCATGAAACACAGCAGAAGCGAACGCGCGAATTAGAAGCCCTGCATCGCGCCACACGCCTGTTGCTCCACTCACTGGATGTCCGACAAGTCGCTGAAACATTTCTGGATATTTGTCTGGAAGCGATTCCAACAGCCGAAAAAGGCTCGTTGATGGTGCTGGATGACGATCGAACGGTTTTGCGCATGTTAGCGTCGCGTGGTTATCGTGATGAACGCGTGCAGACCTTGGCGTTGCCGTTAAATACGCCTTCATACGCGGCGAAAGCCCTGCGTGAACAACGCGGTTTTGTGATTGAAGACGTGTGGGCGGATTACCGCATTCGCTATCGGGGCAATATTCGCGAGGTGGGCGAAGTGCGCTCGGCGGTTGTGGTTCCGCTGATGAGTGGTAAAGAAATCTTCGGCGTCTTTTCCCTTGACGCGACGCGCCCCTATGCGTTCACTGAAGAGGACTTGCGTTTGCTGGAAACCTTTGCGGCAACCGCCGGCCTGGTTTTACATAACGCGCGCCTGCACCAGAAGATTGAGCATACCAGCCGCATTGACCCGCTGACGGGCCTTTACAATCGCCGTGGGTTTTTCTACACAGCGGATTATTTGTTGGGGCGGACTGATCGTATGCCGGATGACGCCGCAGTGCTCTTGTTCGATATTGACCATTTCAAGCAAGTCAACGATACGTTTGGGCACGATGTCGGCGACGAGGTGTTGCGCGAATTGGCACACCGGGCGCAAACATTGTTGCGCGAGCGTGATGTCGTGGCGCGATACGGCGGCGAGGAGTTCGTCATCTTGCTGACGAGCGTTTCACCTGAAATCGCCAGGCGCGTCGCAGAGCGCTTGCGACACCGTATTGGGAGCGAACCGTTCACAACATCAGCCGGCAGTTTGCCGATTACTATCAGCATTGGTTTGGCAATGAAGCCTGCGCATGGAGAACCGGTTTCGCTCATGCAATTGATTACCTGGGCGGATAAAGCCCTCTACGCCGCCAAAGAAGCGGGGCGCAATTGCACGTTTATGGCGGAAGCCATAGAGGGCGAGCAGGTGCGCTTGCACAAGGTTGTGCTTCAATCACTGGTTTGAGCGGTTTAGCCTTCCAACGGTGTGCCGGGACCTTCTTCAATCCACTCTTCGCCGCCTTCCCAGACTTCTTTCTTCCATACGGGTAGCGTCTCTTTGGCGCGGTCAATCGCGTAGCGGCACGCCGCGAACGCTGTGGCGCGGTGGGGGCTGCTAATCGCTATCCCAATGCTTGCCTCGCCAATCTCCAAACGCCCCACACGATGAACAATCGCTATCCCAATGACGTCAGGCCAGCGCGTGCGAATTTCTGCCGCAATGCGTTGCATCTGCTTGATGGCGAGCGGCTCGTAGGCTTCGTATTCAAGGTATTCGACTTTGCGCCCGCCGGTTTGGTTGCGTGTGGTCCCCAGGAACGTCAGAATCGCCCCGGCGGAGGGGTGCTCAACCACGTGCCGCAATGCGCGTTCGTCAATGGGCGTTTCAACAATGGCAAAATAGTGGTGGATATGGTGATCGCCGCCTGCAACTGGTGGGATAAACACCACCTCATCCCCTTCATGCAACACATGCTCCAAGGGCACATACTCCGCATTGACCGACCCCACCACACGGTGGCGCACCGTGCCCAACGCCGGATACTGCGCGACGAGTGTTTCCCACGCTGTTTGCAATGTCGCCCCTTCGGGTAAGTCCAGTGTGACTGTCGGAGCGCCGACACGTTCGCGATAACCGGCGAACAAGCGTACCACCACGTTCATCCTACACCTCTTTTCATCCTTGTTGACGCTCTGGCTCCGAGTATACGAGTCTGGCGCTGGCATGGCAAAGTGAAAAATGACACTTGTTTACGCGCTCGCTTTTCACGCGAAACCGATTTTTGACACATGACTACTCTCGCATAGACTAAATGAAACTTTGTTTCAAATTGAACTGTGTTTCAGCGTGGGGGTGTCGTATGAGCATGGTTGAACAGACGCTTCAGGCGTTGCGTGACGCCGGTTTGAAAATCACGGCATCGCGGCGCGTCATTATCGAGACGTTGGCGGAGATGGACCGCCATGTCACAGCGGCTGAACTGCTGGAAGCGGTGCAACGCCGTGTGCCGGAGATTGGCAAGGCGTCGGTGTATCGGACGCTGGATGTGCTGGTGCGGCTCAATGTGGTGCAAGCCTGCACGCTGGGGAGCACCACCACTACTTACATTCTCACCGCAGCCGGTCATCATCACCACCTTGTTTGCCTGGTGTGCAACCGCACAATCGAGATTGATGAGTGCATTTTGGATGAAGCCACCGAAGCCATTGGGCGCAAGTTTGGTTTTGTGGTTGAAGGGCACCTGGTGGAAGTGTACGGCAAATGCCCCGATTGCTCGCAGACACGCTCTACACCAACAACAGAGTAGAGGAGGTTTCCGCAATGCGTTTTCGCATCGTATGGCTTGTTTCCGTTCTCTGGCTCGCCTTGGCGGCGTGTACTTCAACCGCGCCTGAATCGTCGGAGACGGTGCGGGTCATGGCGAGCACGTCTATCATCGGCGACGTTGTTCAGCAGGTCGCCGGTGAACATGTCGCCGTCGAAGTGCTCATCCCCCGCGGACAAGACCCACACGGGTTTGAACCAACACCGCAATTGATGGCGCAACTCCAAACGGCGGATGTGATCTTCATCAACGGCTTGGGGTTGGAAGCCGCCCTGGAAAAAATGCTCGACGCGCCGGAGTTTGCCGACCGGGTGGTGGCGCTTGGTGAAGATGTGCCGGTGCTCTTGCCTGTCGAAGCCGACGGGCATGAGGAAGAAGACCATGACGAAGCCCATGCCGATGAACATGCGCATGGTCCCTATGACCCGCATGTCTGGTTCGATCCGCGCAACGTTGCCGCCTGGGCGGACCATATCGCCGACACGCTGGCGACGCTTGACCCGGCGCACGCCGACGCTTACCGCGCCAACGCCGCCGAATACCGCCGCCAACTTGACGCCCTCGACGCCTGGATTCGCGAACAGGTGGCGCTGGTTCCGCCTGAACGGCGCATTTTGATAACCGATCACGCCGTGTTGGGCTACTACGCCAACGCTTATGGCTTTCAACAGGTAGCGACGGTCATTCCCGGTGTCAGCACGTTGGCGGAGCCGTCGGCGCAAGCGCTCAGTCAACTGTATGAAACCATTCGCGCGTACAACGTGCCGGCAATTTTCGTCAGCGAAATGATCAATCGCCGCGTTGTTGAACGTGTGGTGCAGGATACCGGTGTGCAGATGGTGCTCATCTACACCGGCTCGCTTTCAGCGCCTGATGGTCCCGCGCCCACCTACGAAGAGTTGATGCGCTATGACACCACTGTGATTGTGGACGCCCTGCGCGGCGTTGAGTGAAAAGGAGTGTGCTATGAGTGTGGCGTACCAGCGAAGCCCTGTTGAGGTGTCTGAACCGGCGATGCCGGCGGTTGAAGCGGCGCATGTGAGCGTGCGCTATGGCGCGCGTGTCGCCCTCGAAGATGTGACGTTCTCTGTCGCGCCGGCGACGCGCGTGGCTATTGTTGGTCCCAATGGCGCCGGCAAATCCACCTTGCTCAAAGTGGTGGCGGGATTGATTCAACCTACCGAAGGCACAGTGCGGGTGTTTGGGCGCTCTCCCCGCGCCACACGCGAGATAGCCTATGTGCCGCAACACAAAGACGTGGACTGGCGTTTTCCGCTCACCGTGTACGATGTGGTGATGATGGGGCGTGCGGCGCACATTGGCTTGCTGCGCCGCCCACGCCGAGAAGACCATGAGGCGGTGCGCCTGGCGCTGGCCGAGGTAGACCTGCTCGACCTTGCCGACCGCCAGATTGGGCAACTCTCCGGCGGGCAACAACAGCGCATGTTCATTGCGCGCGCGCTGGTGCAGGAAGCCCGCATTGTGCTGATGGATGAACCGCTCAACGGGTTGGATATCCCCTCTCAGCGCATGGTGTTTCGTATTTGGGACATGCTGCGCGACCGCGGCGTCACGCTGCTGGTGGCGACGCACGACCTGGACCAGGCCAACACGATGTTTGACAGGGTGATGGTGCTCAATCGGCGATTGCTGGCGTATGGCGCGCCGCGTGCAGTGTTTACGCCCGCTACCCTGTCGGCGGCGTATGGTCCTCATTTGCACCTTGTACCCGCCGAGGATGAAAGCGTCATGGTGCTCAGTGATACCTGTTGCGAAGGAGGCGTCCACCAATGAGTCTCGTCGAATGGTTGACCGCACCGTGGGCGTATTCGTTCATGGTGCGCGGCATGGCGGCGGCCGTCATTGTGGGTGTTGTGGCGGCTGTCATTGGGACGTTTGTGGTTTTGCGCGGCATGGCGTTTTTTGGAGACGCTCTTGCACACACCATTTTACCCGGTATCGCCGTGGGGTATCTCGTCAACGGCGGTGTGACCGAGAATCTCTTTTGGTGGGCGTTGGCGTCGGCTGTGGTGGCGGCGGTGGGTATTGGCGCCATTACCGAGCGTGGCGACATTCGTGAAGATACGGCGATTGGCGTTGTCCTCGCCGGGATGTTTGCCTTGGGGATTGCCCTCATCTCACTCTCAGGGAATTACGCGGTTGACCTGGCGCATATCCTCTTTGGCAACGTGCTGGGCGTTTCACTGCGCCAGGTGGGCATGATGGCGCTCTTCGGCGGTGGTGTCTTGCTGGTGGTGTTCGCCTTGTTCAAGGAGTTCGTGCTCATTTCGTTTGACCCCATCTTGGCGGAAACCTTGCGATTGCCAACCCGCCCCTTGCACTACCTGCTGCTTTTGCTGATCGCCGTCACTGTTGTCGTGGCGATTGAAGCGGTTGGGGTGGCGTTGCTGCTCGCCATGCTCATCACACCGCCCGCTACGGCCACATTGTTGACGCACCGCTTGCCGCGCGTGATGCTGCTGGCGTCGCTCATTGGCGCGTTCTCCGCTGTCGCCGGTTTGTATCTCTCGTTCTATTTCAACATGGCGTCCGGCGCGGCGATTGTACTGGTCGCAACGGCCTGTTTCGTGCTGGCGTTTCTCTTTTCCATACAATCGGCAAGCAGGGCGTAAAACGCCCTTTGTTTTTGGCAACCAACCACAAGGAGATTGGTTCGATGAAAGTTGCGTATGTTTTTGCAATGCCACGTTCCGCTAGTTATAAGTTGGGGCAAATGATTTTGCCGCAGTTGGAAGCCGGCACACATGGCGTTGACGTGGTGGGCATGTTCTTTTTTGATGACAACGTTTTTGTCTTGCGTCAGGGAGACCCCATTGGCGAGCGGCTGGCGCGTGTTGCGCGCGAGCAGAACATTTTGCTGATGATGTGCGATATGTGCGCCTTGGAGCGTCATCTCGCCGAAGGTGAACCGCGCTGGTGTGATGCGTCTGGGCAAGGGCGTACCGAACCCGGCGAAGTGCGCCCCGTCAACACGGTTGAAGGCGTACAAGTGGGCTGTTTCCCCGATTTGTACGCGGCGCTTGCCCAAAACCCACCCGACCAGGTGATAACGCTGTGAACGCAAAAACGGGGCGGTGTCAACCGCCCCGTTGTGCTTGTGTGGGCATGCTCACGTTCACATGAGCAACTTCTTGATGATGTTGAGTGTGTGCCAGTACGAACGATACAGTGGCTCCGGCCAACTGCTGGATGGAAGCAGCGGCGGGAAACTGCTCGCCCCCGGTTGGTCGAAGCGGTTGCCGTCGCCCGAGCCGTCCCAAATGATGTCTGCTCCGGGAAGCCCCACCGAGGTCACTTCCGGCACGGGGTCGTAGCCGTTGTTCACCAACTCGTTGTCATGCACCCAGTTGAACTCAGGGTTGGGACCAACGTCAATTTCGTTTTCGTCGAAGCCCAACGCCAGGTTGACGATGGCAATCCCCACACTCTGATTGTCGCGAATGACGTTGTCGAAGATTTCGGTATAGTCGGCGGCGAGCACGAGCAACCCCGTGCCGGCGGGCGCAAGCGAAGCCGTTGACCCCGCAGGGGCAAAATTGGGCGTGTTGTTGCGCTCGGAGATGTTGTTGTACACCTTGCCATTGCGCGCCACTTTGGACGTGAGTTGTGGGAGCAAATCCACAAACAACCCCACAGAGTTGTCGTACACGTGATTGTTGTACATTTCAAAGCCGTCTGTGTTTTCGATTTCGATGCCAATCACGTTGCCGTACGCTACACTGTCGCGCACAACCACGTTCTCGCATTGCCCCGCGTAAATGCCCGCGTCATCCACGCCGGTGGCTTCCACCCGCTCAATCAGCACGTCGGTGCTGTGTACCGGATAGACGCCGTAGGTGCCGGTTTTTTCGACGTAGAGGTCGTGCAGGTGAACACCACGCACACCTTCCACCAGCACGCCATTGTCCGTGTAGTTCTTCACCTGGAAGAACGCCATCTCAAAGTTGTTGCCGCTGGCAATCACGCCATCCGCCAGTTTCCCTTGCCCATCCAGCACAGGCCATTCGCCGCTCTCGTTGGGAACGCCGATGAGGGAGATGTCGCTCATGTCAATGACAACGCGCTCATGGTATACGCCATACGGCACTTCGATCGTGTCGCCGGGGCGTGCGCGGTCAACCGCCGCCTGGATGGTTTCACCCGGCTCGACGCGCAAAATGCGCGGCACACCACTTTCCACACGATTCGGCGGCTCTTTGGCGTTGAATTGGGCGACAAGGTCGCGCGCCGGATTGTCCAGACGCGGCACCACAGGCAAGCCGCTGGGCACTTCCTGGGGAATCGGCGGCATGTTCGATTCATCCGTCAGCGCGTAGAGAAAAGCGACCAGGTCGGCTTTTTCTTGCTCGGTCAGGTCGAACCCTTGCACGAAGGGGTCCACATTTTCAACGCCATGCGCCCGCCCGCCGCCTTGCGCGTAAAAATCAATCACCTCTTCCAGCGTTTGGAAGACGCCGTTGTGCATGTAGGGGGCTGTGAGCGCGATGTTGCGCAGGGTGGGCACTTTGAACGCCCCATCTTGCCCATCGGGGGTGACGCCGGCGCGTCCGGGGTCGTGGGGCAGACCGGGGGCGTCGGGCACGCCGATGATGCGGAAGGTGTCGCTGGCGAAGGTGGGGGCGATGTGGCATTCAAAGCAACGTGTCGCCGCCGAGCGGAACAGGTTGAGCCCGCGGCGTTGCTGTGGCGTGAGGGCGTTGACGTCGCCCGCGGCGTAGCGGTCGAAGGGGCTCATGTTGCTGATGAGTGTGCGCTCGAAGGCGGCAATGGCGCGCTGGATGTTTTCCACCGAAACCGCACTTTCACCGCCGCCAAAGGCTTGGTCGAACAATTCGACATACTCAGGGATGGCGCGCAGTTCGTCAACCAGGGCTTGGGGATCGTCAACGCCCATTTCGTCGGGGTGGGTGAGCGGCACGAAGAGTTCTTCTTCCAGCGAGGCGCTGCGCCCATCCCAGAATAACGAGGTCGCATACCCGACGTTCCAGAGCGTGGGGGTGTTGCGTGCCAATTCAACGCCGCCTGTGCGGTTCGGTCCCACGCCGCTTCCGCCGGCGCCGATGGCGCGCGGCAAACCGTCCGCAAAGCCGTAATCGGGATGGTGGCACGTGGCGCAAGAGATGTCATTGTTGGCGGAGAGGATGGGGTCGAAAAAGAGCAGTCGCCCTAACGCGGCTTTTTCTGGCGTGGTGGGGTTGTCGGGTGGTTCGTTGAGTGGGGGGAATTCGCGTTGCAAGCCGCTGAACGAAGGTTCGACACTGCTGGCGCCGGCACCGGTCACCTCCGGCACGGGGTCGTGCGGGACAGGCATCAGTGCCGTGGTGCCGCAGTAGCCGAGTATGAGAACAAGTACGCCAACGCCCAACCGTATCAACCAGGTGCGCACGCGTTGCATGAAAGGCCTCCTTGCCGCTTGAACCTTTTGACTGTCGGCGACCTTCCCGACCGCCGCGATACCCTATTGCAGTGTGAGCAGAAAATGCACCAGCGCGTCCAATTCTTCGCCGCTCAATTTCTTGCCAAATTCGTTCGGCATGGCGTTGGGGAACCCTTCAACGATGTAGGCGTCTGGTTTGAGGATGGATTGCTCGATGTAGGTGCGGGCGTCCATACCTGGTACACGCTCCGCCGCGCGGGTGGCGATGCCCGCCAACGAAGGTCCCACGATGATGGTATCGGGGGAAAGGGAATGGCAAGCGGCGCAGTGTTGCGAGAAAATGCGTTTGCCGCGTGCGGCAACCGGGTCGAGTGTGGGGGTTGGAGGGGTGGTTGTTCCCCCGCCGCATGCGGTCAGCATCAGCACAAACGCAACAAAAGCGGCAAAGGTGCGCAGGGTCTTCACGTACAATCTCCCAGGTCTTTTTTGATGCTGAGCGTGCGCAGACTAAAAATCGTCCCAATCGGGTTGGGCAAAATCCTCGTCGTCTTCGTAAACGATATCGTCCTCATCGTCAAACTCATCGTCCACCGAACGCCCACGCAGCACGGGGCGACTGCCCCGGTTTTTGTCGTCCGGTGGACCAACAATGCCGCGCTCTTCCAGCAGGTCCATCAGGCGGGCGGCGCGGTTGTAGCCGATGCGCAGTTTGCGTTGCAGGAAAGAGGTTGAAACCCATTCGTACTCTTGCACGAGGTCAATCGCCGTGGGGAGCAATTCATCTTCTTCAACCATCTCGCTGTCCGCAAGAAACTCATCCCATGAGACTTCGGGTTGTGCAATGGTTTCTTGCGGCACATGCGTGCGCCACCAGGTGACCAGCGCGTTGATTTCTTCATCGCTGATAAAAGCGCCTTGCAAGCGTTGCAGTTTGCTGGAATCGGGCGCCATGAAGAGCATATCGCCCCGACCGAGCAGGGTTTCGGCGCCGGGAGCGTCCAGGATGACACGGCTGTCAATGCTGCTGGCGACGGCGAACGCGATACGCGCCGGGAAGTTGGCTTTGATAAGCCCCGTCACTACGTCCACGCTGGGGCGCTGGGTGGCGATGATGAGGTGAATACCGGTGGCGCGCGCCATTTGCGCCAGGCGGCAAATCATGCGCTCGACTTCATCCGGCGCGACCATCATCAAGTCGGCTAATTCGTCAATGATGATGACCAGATACGGCAGTGTTTCTTCGCCCGCCCGTTCCGCCCATGCGTTGTAGGCTTGCAGGTTGCGTTTGCCCCGTTGGGAGAAGAGTTTGTAGCGCCGGTCCATTTCCGCCAGCGCCCAACGCAACGCCCCCACGACTTTTTCCACGTCCGTCAACACTGGTGAGATGAGGTGTGGAATGCCGTTGTAGGGAATCAGTTCCACCATTTTGGGGTCCACGAGCAAGAGCCGCAGGTCGTCGGGGGTGAAGTTGAAGAGCAGGCAGGCGATGATGGCGTTGATACAGACCGATTTCCCGCTCCCTGTCGCGCCGGCGATGAGCAGGTGGGGCATTTTGGTGAGGTCGGCGACAACGGGGTTGCCGCTCACGTCGCGCCCCAACGCAAAGGGGATTTCGGCGTTGCTTTGGGTGAATTCTTCGCTGGTGAGAATGCCTTTCAGCGAGACCAGGTTGGCTTCGCTGTTGGGCACTTCGATGCCCACATAGGGGCGTCCCGGCACAGGCGCTTCAACACGGATGCTTTTGGCAGAAAGCGCCAGCGCCAGGTCGTCCGCCAGCGATGTGATTTTGCTGACGCGCACTTTGGTGCGCTTGACTGTCCCATCGGCGAGACGGCGTTCGATGAAGCCGGGCTTGATGCCGAATTGGGTCACGGTGGGACCGGGGTTGATTTGCACCACTTGCGCCGGCACGCCGAACGCCGCCAGGGTTTCTTCGATCAGGCGGGCGCGTGCCCGTGCGGCCGCCATGTCCACGCCCATGTCCTCGCCGTCATGGAGCAGGTCCAGGGGGGGCAGGTCGCGCGGGTGGGGGCGACGGGTTCGCAGCGGGGGCACGTCGTCGGCTTCTTCCTGTGGTGCAGGGCGTTGGGCTTTGTTCTTGCGGGTCGGTTTGGTAGGTTGAGACGGCGCTTCGGCGTCGTTGGGTGTGGGTGGTGTGGCCGGAGTCTCTATGGGCGCAGGTGGAACGGTAATCGGCTGTGGCGGGGTGCGCCAGCGTTGTGCGGTTTCGCGCAGAGCAGTGCGCCACGCTTGCAAGCGGGCTTGCACGTCTTCGGTTTCGAGTGGAAGGAGGTGAAGCAGGAGCAGCAGCGCCAGCAGGGCGTAGAGCAGCAGCGTGGCGGGTACGCCGATGAGCGTCGCAGGCGCCGAGAAAACCAGCCAGCCGATGACGCCCGCCGGTAGGTCGTCGGTTTGCAATGGGTTGGTGGCGCGGATGCCATGCCAAAGTGCCAGCAGGAGCACCAACAGCATCTCGCCGCCCAGCAAACGCTGCCAGACCTGGATGTCGATCGGACGGTCGTTCGGTTGGGCGAAGAGAAACCAGCCGGCGAGGATGAGCGCCAATGCAAAAAGAGGCGCGCCTGTTCCAAAGAGCAGGCGCACCTCTTGACCATACCAACCGAGGACAAGCCCTGAATCGCGCCAGAGTGCCAGTGCCGTGAATAAACCGCCTGCAATCAGCAAAACACCGGCGACGTCGGCGGCAACCAGGGTGCGCCGCGTCTCCTCTGGCTGTTTCGATTTAGAACGTGCCCGGCGATTCATCGTATTCAGTCATATCCGCTGAGTAATTGACCCCGTCTCCAGATGCTTCTTCATTGTATTCGTATTCGCCCGTCTCGCGCAAGGTCAAGCCAATGCGTTGTTGTTCGGGGTCAATGCTCATGATGCGGGCGCGGATGCGTTGCCCTTCATGCAAGACCATGCGCGGGTTGACGTCGCCGTTCCCCAGTTCGGAGATATGAATCAACCCTTCGACGCCTTCATCCAGCCGCGCGAACGCGCCAAAATCAACCACGTTTGTAATTTCGACTTCGACAATATCGCCTTCTTCGTAGCGCTCCGCGACTTTCAGCCAGGGGTTGGGTTGCAACTGTTTCAGGCTCAGGGCAATGCGGCGGCGTGGGCGGTCCACTTCAACCACATAGACTTCGACTTCATCGCCGGGCGCCAGCAGGTCGCGCGGGTGGCTGACACGTTGCCACGACAATTCCGAAACGTGAATGAGACCGTCAATGCCGCCCAGGTCCACGAAAACACCGAAATGCGTCACGTTGCTGACGATGCCACGGCGGATGTCGCCGGGTTGCACTGTTTCGATGATGTCATCAGGGCAACGCCCTTCCCATTGGGTTGCGCGTTCGCTGAAAATGATGCGGTTTTGCGCGCGGTCGAGTTCGATAATTTTGAGGCGCAATGTTTCACCAACGCGGCTTTCGAGATACGCCTGGCGCGCTTCGGGGGCGCTGATGATGTTGGTGTCGCGCAATTGCGAGGCGGGAACGAAGCCCTGAACGTCTTCCCATTCCACCAGAAGCCCGCCTTTGTTGTAGCCCACTACGGGCAGGTCGAGCGTTTCGCCATTGGTAAAAATCTCTTCCAGGCGCTCCCAAAGTTCTTCGGGAATTTCGACGGGTTCGTATCGGCGCTCCGCCTCATCCTCAGCGCGCGAGGGGATGGCGGGCGCCCATTTGCCTTGGGTCACGATGGCTTGCCAGTATTCTTCATCTGCTGGTTGTGCCCACGGAACATTTGGATACATGAGACAAACTCCTCTATCACTCAATACAACTTCTCTGCCCCTACGTTTGTTTGAACAAAACAAGCCAGTTCCCACACGCATTCTTGGGGGGAACTGGCTTGCTATTCACAAAACAGAGACCTGGACATGCATAGACGTACTCATTCACACATTGCGTCTACTTCGCGAAAGGTGCTGTTCATTATGGAGAAAGTCGGCATTGTGTCAACAGCAACAGGTTGAAACATGATGTCTGGGATTTCCTTGTCAAAATCTGCGCCTCTTTGTATAGTCCCCCCGGCAAATAGAGAGAGGGAATCTTCAATGGCACACAGTGGACGCATGCTTCGACAATGGCTTGTGCCGTTGGTCGGTCTTCTTTGGCTCTTGGCGTGTCGTGCTCCCCAAGCGGAACCGCCGTCTGCGTTGACGGTTTCCGCTGCGTCCGACCTGGTGTTAGCATTTGACGAAATTGGCAACGCCTTTACAGACCAGACGGGTGTGCCTGTGGTCTTCAATTTTGGCTCCACCGGTTTGCTTGCCCAGCAAATTGAAGAGGGCGCACCTGTGGATGTGTTCGCCGCCGCCAATATCGCCTATGTGGAAGACCTTGCCCAAAAGGGCATCATTGACCCCGACAGCATCACGCTCTACGCGCGGGGAAGGTTGGTGCTCTGGACGCTGCCTGAGCACGGATTGACGATTGAGCGCCTGGAAGATTTGACCGACCCACGCATTCGGCGCATCGCCATTGCCAACCCCGACCACGCCCCCTATGGTATGGCGGCGCGCGAGGCGTTGCAGAGAGCCGGAGTGTGGGAAACAGTGCAACCCAAACTCGTGTTGGGCGAAAACGTGCGGCAGGCGTTTCAGTATGCCGCCACGGGCAACGTTGATGTGGCGATCATTGCGCTTTCGCTGGCGATTCCATCCGATGGAGAGTGGGTCCTCGTTCCGGAAACCTATCACGCCCCCATTGATCAAGCGATGGGCATTGTGCGCACCAGCCGCATGCCGCGCGAAGCGGCTGACTTTGTCGCCTTCGTCAACAGCGAAGAGGGGCGCGCCATCATGAAGCGGTATGGCTTCTTGTTGCCCAATGAAACATTGCCTTGATTGGGTTGAGCGCGCACATGCAACGGCGCCTGTGTGCATTGCGTATATTCCCCCCAGATGTTTCAAACAAACAATGACACTTGTGAAAGGAGTGTCTTATGCAATACCAGGCGTTGCTTTCCCGCTCGTGGCACATTTTCAAAACCAACCGCACGTTATGGTGGCTGGCGTTTTTGCTCGCGTTGTCAGGGCGAAGTTTCGGGAATTTCAATCTTCCCGATTTGTCGGGGCAATTTGACAATGCCTCTCCATGGATGGAGTCCTCTCAGATACCCGACCTGTCTCTGGCGCTCATTGTGGGGGCGGTATGTATAACCTTTTTGCTCATGATTGTGTTGGCGGTAGTGCGCTATGTGGCGCGTGTCGGGTTTATTCAAACTGTTGTGCACGCCGAGCAGGGGGAACACCTCTCATTCAAGGCCGCCCTGCGCTTGGGATGGTCAAAAGATGCCTGGCGTCTCTTTCTGGCGGATTTCTTGTTGGGACTGGGCGTTGTAGGGGTCGCGCTCCTGTTTTTCATCTTACCGCTGTGTGGCTTGCTCGTTTTCGCCGATGCGTCACTTAGTGCAGGGATTGACGTAGTAGGCGTCATCTTCATAGTCATATTCATCCTCATCGGGCTTCTTGCTCTCTTTATCGTGAGCGCGATCGTTACGCTGCTCTCCAATCTCGCCAGCCGGGCGATTGTCCTTGAAAAGTGGGGCGCACTGGAGGGCTTGCAGGTGGCATGGGACCTGGTGCTCACCAACGTAAAGACTTTGTTGGTGCTGTTCTTGATAGCGTTTGGCATTGGGTTGCTCAGCGGTGTTGCGCAACTCGTGGTCATGTTTGTTGTAGGATTGCCATTGCTCTTTGTGGGAATTGCCATCTGGATGGCTGTTGAGAGTATCGCGTTGATGGTCATGTTGGCGCTGGTGGGTATGCTGCTGCTCTGGCTGGCGAGCGCCATTTTGCAAGCGCCCTTCGAGGGCTTTCTGGAAACATACTGGACGCTTGCATTTCAGGAGTTGCGAAAGCCGGCAACGGCGACCCCCGCGGCCTGAGCGACGTTTCGGAATAGAGACACAGCGCGGCTGAGGCTGCGCTGTGCTGCTTTTGTCAACCAAACAGATTGAGGAACCTGGATGCAAGGACCACACCGCCGCTATAACCCGCTCATGGATGAATGGGTGCTCGTCTCGCCGCACCGTCTCAAGCGCCCGTGGCAAGGCCAACAGGAAACGCCGCCCACCGACGAGCGCCCCCCATACGACCCCGCTTGCTATCTTTGTCCGGGGAATCGGCGTGCGAACGGAGCGCAAAACCCGCCGTACACCAGCACGTTCGTCTTTACGAACGATTTTGCCGCGCTCTTGCCCGAAGCCGAACCTTTTTCCCCCGCTTCTTCGCCGCTTTTTCGGGCGGCTCCCGTGCGTGGCACGTGTCGCGTCATCTGCTTTTCGCCCCGCCACGACCTGACGCTGGCGCGGATGGCGCGCCCCGATATCCGCCGCGTGGTGGATACGTGGTGCGAGCAGTACAGCGAACTGGCGCGGGGCTATCGCTGGGTGCAAATCTTCGAGAACCGCGGCGCGATGATGGGCGCTTCCAACCCCCACCCGCATGGGCAAATTTGGGCGCTGGACACCTTGCCCACCACGCCCGCGCGTGAAGACCGCGCCCAACGGGCCTACTTCGACGCACACGGCAAGCCGTTGCTTGCCGAATACCTGGCGGCTGAATGCGAGCAGGCGGAGCGTCTGGTGGTCGAAAATGAGCATTGGGTCGCGCTGGTGCCTTTTTGGGCGGTCTGGCCTTTCGAGACGCTGTTGCTGCCGCGCCGCCCTGTGCGCCGCCTGCCCGACCTGAACGACGCCGAACGCGACGCGCTGGCCGATATTCTGAAACGCTTGCTCACGCGCTACGATAACCTGTTTGAGATTGATTTTCCATACTCCATGGGCTGGCATAACGCGCCCGGACTGGATGAGGACGCCCCCCACTGGGTGTTGCACGCCCACTTTTACCCGCCGCTCCTGCGCTCGGCAACGGTGCGCAAGTTCCTGGTCGGTTTTGAAATGTTGGGGGAACCACAGCGCGACCTCACAGCGGAGCAAGCCGCTGCACGCTTGCGTGCGCTCTCTGAGATTCATTACCTTGAACGCGAGGGGGAGAACCAGTGAACCAGCCGACACCTGTCCGCGAACACGTCATGGCTGCTTTTGCCCGCCGTTTTGGTGGGGAACCAGCACTCCTGGCGCGCGCGCCTGGGCGTGTCAACCTGATTGGCGAGCATACCGACTACAACGATGGCTTTGTATTGCCCATGGGCATTGACCGCGCCGCCTGGCTTGCGGTGCGACCACGCTCCGATGGGCGTGTGCGCATTTACGCGCACGACCTGGATGAGGAAGCCGCCTTTGACGTCAACGCGCTTGACCGCACGCAACGCGGTTGGGTGGCGTACATTCAGGGTACGCTGTGGGCGCTGCGCGAAGCGGGAATCCCGCTGGTGGGGTGGGATGGTGTGCTGGCGTCGGATGTGCCGCGCGGGGCGGGGCTCTCATCCAGCGCGGCGGTTGAACTGGTGGTGGCGCGCGCCGCTGTGGCGCTGGCGGGGGCGCCGTGGGATGCGCCGCGCATGGCGCGGGTGGCGCAACGCGCCGAAAACGAATGGGTGGGCATGGCGTGCGGAATTATGGACCAGATGGCGTCGGCGTGCGCCCGCCGTGACCACGCCTTGCTGCTTGACTGCCGCTCACTCGATATCACCTATGTGCCGCTGCCGCGCGACGTTGCCGCGGTAGTGCTCGATACAGGCACCCGCCGCGGATTGGTGGATTCCGCCTACAATGAACGCCGCGCCCAATGCGAAGCCGCCGCCGCCTTTTTTGGCGTGCCCGCCCTGCGCGATGTGGATGAAGCCACCTTCAACGCCCGCGCCCATGAACTCGACGAAACGACGCGCCGCCGCGCCCGCCACGTGATTACCGAGAATGCGCGCACGCTCGCCGCCGCTGAGGCGTTGCGTGCCGGCGATTACACACGCATGGGGGCGCTCATGGTCGCCAGTCATGCCAGCCTGCGCGATGATTTCGAGGTCTCGACGCCCGCGCTGGATGCCATGGTCGCGTGCGCGCTGGATGCGCCGGGATGCTACGGGGCGCGAATGACGGGCGCCGGCTTTGGCGGCTGTGCCGTGGCGCTTGTCGCCGCCGAGCATGTGGACGCTTTTTGCGAGCAGGTGCTCGCGTGCTACACCGCCCGCATGCCGCACACGCCCCAGGTGTATGTGTGCCATGCCGAAGACGGCGCGGCAATCGCAACGTGAAATTACGCCCGCGAGCGCGATGACAAGCGCTCTACGAATTCATCATAATGGTAGCGCTCGTGGTGGAGTTGCCCGGCGATGAGGTCGTACACCGTGCCCGTTTCACCCCACGGGAAAACGGTCTGTTGCGTGAGCAGGCTTTCGGGCAAACGGCGCACCTGTTCCAGGAACTGCCCGCGGTTCATCTGCCATTCGCGCACCACATGCTCGTAGGGCAAATCGGCGCGCTCTTCCACTGTGCGCGCGTTGTAATAATCGGGACCCAGCGGTGCGACGACCTCAGGCTGGCGACCGTTGAGCAGGGCGTCGAGTGCGGCTGCGGCGGCGTCGTACCAGCCGGCAAAATGCGCCAGAACCTCTTTACGGGTCCATGAGGGGTAAATCTCTTCATCCGGCGCGAATTGGTTGAGAATGGCTTTGAGGGCTTGGCCCATTTGTTCAAATTCGTGAACAAGCGTGGTGATGTCGTGCATGGCGACTCCTCGTGTGCATTTTGTTTCGTTTTTCTGAGACGCCGTCGCCCACAATCTTACCTTGAATGTGGGCACGTAAGAAGAAACGTTGCGGATGACTCTGAACAGTGGGTGCCTTTGGCGGGGTTCCCACTCATGGGGTGGTCTTCTGTGTGATGCAGAACGCCACCCCGACGAGGAAAGAAAAAAGCCACCATCGTTTTGATGGTGGCTTTTCTGATGGTGCCCGCGGAGGGACTCGAACCCCCACGCCCTTTCGGGCACAGGCCCTCAACCTGCTGCGTATACCAATTCCGCCACGCGGGCTTGGCTCATTGCGTCGGCTATTCTAGCGAAGATGTGGAATGTGTCAAGCGATTGCGCGCGTTGTTCAGGCAAGGGCTTCGCTGCATTGGGTGCGGAAGCCGCAACGTCGGCAACGTGCGGCGTGCGTATGGCTGCGCGCTTGTTCGTCCCCGCGCCGTGCCGTTTCAAGTTCGGCAAGGGTGTGCAACAGGCGTCGGCGGGCGTCCGCGTCGAATGGGATTTCCCATTGACGTTCGGCGTACACCAGCACGCCGTAAGGCGGTGTGTGGCCTGTGGTTTCTTCAACAAGCAGGCAGTACGCCCACAGTTGCAAGAGGTCGCCTTCGTAGGGGCGGGTGGCGCGCCGACGGGGTTTGACTTCCACGGGGATGAGTCTGCGCCCTTGCTGGATGAGGTAGTCCGGGCGACCGGTGAGCCGATAGCGATGGGAGACCAGCGGCGTCTCGAGGGCGCGCCAGCCGCTGGTGTCGCCGGCGACGATGCGCCCGGTTGGCACGCCGCTGGCGTGGCGCACCCGCAAGCCCCACAGTAGCAAAAGCAGCCCCAGCAGAAGCAGAACGCCCGCCATGCCTACCACCACCAGAGCAGAAGCCCCGCCAGCATGAGCAGAAGCCCCAGCCGCCACGCCCAGAGCGCGAGATGAAGGCGACGCCCATGCTGACGGTGAGCGTTTTCACCTTCGGCGAGTTCTGTTTGGTTGGCGGAAGTGTAGCCGCGCACATGGCGCAAATACCAGGCGCGGCGGCAGTAGGCAAACTCGTTCAATTCGGATGCGCGTGTGTAGCGTGCTTTCATGGCGCTTCGGACGTGGCTGTGTGATGGTACTTTTGGCGTTCAATTTCGCGGGTGAAGATACGGCGCAAAATAGCGATGGATTCCGCGTAGGTGGGTTCGACCCCGCGAAAACGCAACGATTCGGAGAGCAACTGCTGGCGTTTGCTGTACGGCGTATCCGAGGCGTAGTGCAGAATGCCCACGTCGTAGCGCACGTTGTAGAGTTTGACGATTTCGTTCACGGGGTAGCGTTTGGGGTAGTTGTTTTCGTACACCGCGCTCAGGTAGGGACCGGCTTCCATTTCCAGGTCGGTGTAGCCTTCGCGGTAGAAGACGTGCATAAAATCGCGGTTTTGCAGGAAAGTGCCGCGCACGGTGAGCGCTTTCTGGTTGTCGAGCACACTTCCTCGCTTCATGAAGGGGGCAACGTCTTGCGCGCTGAAACAGTTGCGCAAGAGGAAGGTGTTGCGCGAGTGCTCATCGTGCACCACTTCGGGGATGATGGCGTCGCCGACGCGCCCGTTGAGCGTGGCGGCTTTCCCCATGATGTAAACGCCCATGATGTGCCCAAAGCGCGCCGCGACTTCGGAGAGCACTTGATACGCCGCCATGCCGAGCGGGTAATCCACGTTGAAGATGAGCGCGTCGGAACGGCGCAGCAGGTCGAGGTCGCTCATCTGGATGCGCGGGTCGAACCGGTCGGGAATGAGGCGGTTGAGTTCAAAAATTTGCGCCGATACGTCCAGGTAGAGCGGGTTGTCAATGTGCAGAAAACCGCTTTCGTGCAACCAGCGGTGGTGTTCGGTAGCGCGCTTTTTGTCTTGCAGGTAGTAGCGCAGGGCGTAGTAGAGCAGGTTGTAGTGGTCGGGGTCGTCAAGGGTGGCGGCGTCGAGCGCGTCGGCAAGCCCCTCAGGGTTGGCTTGGTGTAAAAAGTCGAGGATGTCTTGCTCGTGCGCCAGGGCGTAGCCGCTCAGCAGGTTCAGGATGCTGTGGGTGTTGCTGGAAACGAAGTACACCGGGCGATTGCCCAGCAAGACGCGGCGGGCGTGTTCGGCGATGGTATCCCACCAGCGCCGTGTGGCGCGTTCGTAGTCAGTGAGTGAACTTGCCAGCAGGAGCACCTGCAAATCTTGCTCGCGCGAAGCAATTTCGGCGAGTTTGGCGGGCAGTTGTGCGCCGAAGAGCCGCCGCAACTGCCGCCAGGGACCATCTTCAAGTTGCAGGGCGTCTTGCACGCGGGCGGAATCATCGGCGGTCCAGCCGCCGTGTTCGGCAACGTCTTGCAGGCGTGCCACCAGCCCCTTGTCGGTGTTCAAGAGGTGGTGCATTTTGTTCCATTCAATCTGGAAGGCGGTCAGCGTGGGCACCATGTCGTCAATGTCGGAAACGCTCGCCACAAAAGCCGCCAGCAACCCGTTGCCGTTGTAGTAGAGTTTGCGGCGGCGGGCGGGGGCTTCCACCGGCGTCCAGAGGTGGACGTCGTGGTAGCCGCGGCGGGCAAAGACTTCTTCGGATTGCCCAAGCATGACCAGCCGCGTTTGCGAGATGATGGGCGGCAGGCGCAGGTAGGCGTAGGTGAATGCGCCGATGTCGGGCAGGGGGGATTCGGCGAGCGCGTGCAGGCTGGAACGCATGCCGGCGTGGGTTTCTTCCAGCGCTTTGACGCGCACAGGCACGCTACTGCGCAAAAGGGAAAAGTAGGTGCGGATATAGAGTTCGATTTCTTCGCTTCCCAGGCTCGGAATTTCGCGGTCCATGTTCTCCTCGCTCCGTCTCACTCATCTAGGGATTTTGAGACGGATGATTGTACCAGTTTTTCAAAATGCGCCAGTGCGTGGCGTAGTTCGTACTGTTTGAAGGCGGTGGTCACGTCGCCTCGCGTGCGGTCGAGCACGCCGCGCAACATGTCGTTGGTGCGCCGCACGTTGTTGGTGATGGCGTGGGGGTAATCCACCGTTTGGAGCAGGCTGTACACGTCTTCCATGCAGGCGAGCAAGCGATGCACTTCATCAAATGCGTCTTGCCGCACGAGGTCGAGGATGGTGCGGCGCAACTCGCTGGCGGCTTCGCCCAAAGCGTTCAGATAGACGGCGTCTTCAATGCCCAGGTCGTCGGGGGTGGGGATGGGCAAGTCGCGCACAAAGGCGTAGGTCAGGCGGGCTTCGCCATATTCTTTTTGGGCGTCCTGGGTGTAGCCTGCAAAGAAAATGTCGGGAAAGCGGGCGGCGGCGACGTTCATTTGGGCGACAAGCGCCCCCGTTTCGTCGAGCAGGCGTTCGGCGTTGTCCCATTCGCGGCGGTGGGTGGCGCGAATGGCTTTGGAAGCGTGTTGCACCACCTTGCGCGACAGCGAGAGCACCTGTTCGCGCGTGGCGTCTTTTTCTTCCAGT
Organism: Ardenticatena maritima; assembly: GCF_001306175.1. Classification (NCBI taxonomy): domain Bacteria; kingdom Bacillati; phylum Chloroflexota; class Ardenticatenia; order Ardenticatenales; family Ardenticatenaceae; genus Ardenticatena; species Ardenticatena maritima. The sequence continues at coordinate 168,894 of NZ_LGKN01000006.1, read as the reverse complement.
CGGGCGTCAATCGCGGCAACGATTTCGTCGAGTGTTGGCATGGGTGTCTCCTTCCAGATGATGGCTTCAGGATGCGCGGCGGCTGCGGAGCCACCAGAAGAGCAAGCGCCACGTCATGAGCATGACCAGCGTGGTGGCAAGTGTGACGATGGCAAATGAGAGGGGCACGTTGCGTTTGAAGAGCCACGCCCGCAAGAGCAGCCCCAACGGAATGCCCCCCGCCCAGGCGAGGAAGGTGGCGCGGATGGTGTGGCGTGGTGTGTCGAACGCCATCGGGCGGTACGCGCCGAGGAAAGGCGCCATGACGAACCATCCCACGAGGAAGGGCGAGGCGGTGTCAATGATGTCGGGAATGGTGAGGGCTTCGGCGTGGCTGGCGCGCCCCAGCGCGGCGAAGAGCAGAAGCGTGATGGCGTCGCCCATCATCACCGACCAGCGGTGTTCGAGTGTGAATTCAGGTGGTGTGGTGTCCATGAATGCTCGTACTCCTCTCTCTGTTCGTTGTCTGCGTGCGGTTTTTATCGGTTTGTGAGAGAGCAAAAAGGCTTCTCTTTGCGCCTCTGCTGCGCTATAATACCACGCTGCGGCACGGGCTACAACGGCCGCCAGACCACCAACGCAGAACGAGACCCATGTACCTGACCGAATACCGCCTGACCAATTTTCGCAACTATGCCCGCCTCGAAACTCGTTTCGACCGCGGTTTGATTGTGCTCTATGGGCAGAACGCGCAAGGCAAAACCAATTTCCTGGAATCCATCGCCTTTCTCAGTACGGCGCGCTCGGTGCATGCACGGCGTGATGCGCAGTTGGTGCATTTCGACGCCGCCGAAGAGGGGTTGCCGTTCGCCTCGCTTGAAGCGGTTGTCCAGCGCCGCGATGGAACGCACCGCGCCCGCATGATTGTGAATGTGTCCGATGTGGAACAGCAGCGCACCCAGAAAACCATCTTTTGGGACGAAAAGCGCCTGACCATTCTCGACTACATTGGCGAAATCGCCACCGTGCTGTTTCTGCCGCAAGATATCAGCCTGATTGCCAGTAGCCCTGCGGTGCGCCGCCGCTACCTCAACATGACCATCTGCCAGATTGACCGCGAGTATTGCCGCGACCTGGCGAAGTACACCGAAGTGCTGCAACAACGCAACGCGACCTTGCGCATGGTACAGGAACGGGGGGGCGACCCGGAGGTGGTGGCGCTGTGGGACGACCAGTTGGTGCGTCATGGGGCGTACTTGATTGTGCGCCGCCAGCAAATCATCGCCCAATTGGATGAAATTGCCGCTCGCATGCACGCCGACCTGACAGGAGGGCGCGAACGCCTGCACATGCAATACGTGCCGCGCCTGGAATTGGGACCGCGCAATGCGCATCAGTTGTCGCTGGGCTTTGCGCCCGAAATGTGGGGCGTGCAAGGCTCGCTGCTCTCGCTCGATGAAGTGGAGACGCTTTTCCGCGAGGAACTGGCTGCTGTGCGCGCCCAGGAACTCGAACGCGGCATGACGCTGGTAGGTCCCCACCGCGATGACGTGCGCTTTCTCGTCAACGGCGTGGACATGACCGACTTCGGTTCACGGGGGCAACAGCGCACCGCCGCCCTGGCGCTCAAACTGGCTGAAGTGGCGCTCCTGCGCAACAAAAAAGGCGAATCCCCCATTTTGTTGCTGGATGATGTGATGAGCGAACTCGACCATGAGCGGCGGCGGTTGCTCAGCCATTTGTTGCTGGACGATACGCAAATCTTCATGACCACAACCGACCCCAATCAGTTAGCGCCTGATGTCCGCGCCAACGCGCGGTTGATTCGCGTTGAACAAGGGCGGTTCATTGAAGGCTAACCAACCACACCAACAGGAGGCTCCCATGACCGACAAACCAACCTTCGACCTGAGCGGCAAAGTGGCGATTATCACGGGCGCCAGCCGTGGCATTGGGGCGGCAATCGCCAAAGCCTACGCGCAGGCGGGGGCGGCGGTGGTACTCGCCAGCCGCAAGCAAAGCGGGCTGGACGTCGTCGCGGAGGAGATTCGGGCGGAGGGGGGCGAAGCGTTGCCCATTGCCACCCACGTGGGCGATGCCGACGCCGTCGCCAACCTCATCAGCCGCACCGTTGACACCTACGGGCGCATTGACATTCTGGTGAACAACGCCGCCACCAACCCCCATTTTGGTCCCATTTTGGATGCAGACGACGCCGTATGGCAAAAAATCATGGATGTCAACGTGCTGGGCTATGCACGCATGGCGCGCGCCGTTGTGCCTGAAATGCGCAAAGTTGGGGGCGGCAAAATCATCAACATGGCCAGCATTGCCGGCTTGAAACCCGCGCCCGGCATGGGCATTTACAGCGTCAGCAAAGCCGCCGTCATCATGCTCACCCAGAACCTGGCGATGGAACTGGGGAGCGACAATATCCAGGTCAACGCGATTGCGCCGGGCTTCATCCGTACTCGCTTCAGCCAACTCATTTGGGCAACACCCCAATTTGCCGAACCCATCCTCAAACTCACCCCCGCCGGGCGGTTTGGCGAAGTCGAAGACCTGATTGGCGCGGCGCTCTACCTTGCCTCGCCGTATTCCGACTACACGACGGGCTCCGTGCTGGTGGTGGACGGCGGTTTGATGCTGGGGTGGCCGCTGGGCTCATAGCCTCGCGCGTAGTGGCGTGGCGCTGAAAGGAGAAGACGCCATGAGCAACAATCTGAGTCGGCGGGATGTTTTGCTGGGGGGCTTTGGGGCGCTGGTCGGCGCGAGCGTGGGCGGCGGTGTCGCCTGGGCGGAGAGCGCCGAGCGCCGCGAAGCGGAAGTGCGCGCCGAGATGCAGGCGGCGCACAATGCCGCGCTGGACGAGTGGCGCGAACTGGTCGCCGCCTACGAAGCGCTGGAAGAAGTCGGGCTGGATGAGACACTGGCGCGCGGGTTGTCCACGCTGGCGACGCCGCTCGAAACCGTGCGCGACATGGTGCAGCGTGTCCAGGGCGGTTTGCAACAAGCGGGCGACGCGCTCAAACAGTTGGATGAAGGGCTGGTGCTCCTCGATACCGGCTTGGCGGCTGCCGAACAGGCGGTGAATACCCTGGCTGAGGGCGTTCAGCGTCTGGAAGCGGCGCTTGCCGCTGCTGATGAGCGCACGGGCGGGCTTGCCCAGCGCACCGCCGACTTTTTGCGCCGTGTGTTGGGTTATCTCCCCTTCGGCATGGGCGAGCGCGCCACCCTCGTGTTCGATGAAATGACGAACCTGCTGGCGCATGTGCCCGAAAGCATTACCGCCATCAACACCGCCTTGCTGCAACCGGTGCGGGCGACGTTCTTCCCACGTACCGCCACGGGTGAGGTTGAAGTGCGTTTACTCGACCCGTTTGTTGATGGCGTGATGGCGCCTGTGGAGCAGTTGCTGGGCAAACTGACCGACTTGTTGAACACGCTCGAAACAAGCGTGATACGTCCCGCCCAGCATGCGCTGGCGGTGCGCGCCGAACGGCGGGCGCGTGTGCGCGAGTGGCGGGAACGCCTGGGCTTGGAGTTGTAGCATGGTAAGGATATCGGTGGGCACACTGCGCCGTTTGTTGCAGGCGATTTTCGCCTATCCGCGCCAGTTGGCGCTGGCGTATGGGGCGATGCTGACCGTGACGGCGCTGAACCTGCTTGTACCCTGGATTGTGCGCGACGTCATTGACCGCGGTTTGCTGGCGGGCGAAACGCGCGTGCTGCTGATGTCGGCGTTGTTCATTTTGGGGATTGCGGTTGTGCGTTCCGCGGCGGGCTATGCCATGATGTTTTATGGGCAATGGCTCTCTTTCCGCGTTGCGTATGACCTGCGCCGACGCCTCTACGAACATTTGCAACGGCTCTCGTTTGACTTTTTCGACCGCGCCCAAACGGGCGACTTGATGAGCCGCCTGACGGGGGATGTGGAACAAACCCAGCGCTTTACCGGCACAGGGCTATTGCAACTCATCAACGTCGCCATCTTGCTGATTGGTATCGTGGTGGTGCTGGTGCGGGCGAACGCCACGCTGGCGTTGGTCGCGCTTGCGCCGTTGCCCGTGCTGGTCGGTATCACCGTGCGCCTGGGGGCGCGGCTGCGGGGCATGTCCCACGCGGTACAGGAGCGGCTGGGGCGTATCAGCAGCGTGATGCAGGAAAGCCTGACGGGGATTCGTGTTGTCAAGGCGTTTGCGCGTGAACCGTACGAACTGCAAAAATTCCGCGAACAAAACGAGCAGTTTTACCGCCAGCGGGTGGCGCTGGTGAACACATGGGCGAACAATTTTTCGTTCATGAGTTTCCTCATCGCGCTGAGCATTGGGCTGGTGCTCTTGTTTGGGGGGCGTCAGGTGCTGGCGGGCACCATGACCGTCGGGACGCTTTTTGCGTTCATCTCCTACCTCTCGCAACTCAATGCGCCCGTGCGCCAACTGGGGTTTTTGGTGGCGCGTGCCGCCGATGCGACCGCCAGCGCGGAACGCATTTTTGAAGTGCTGGACACTGCGCCCACCATCGAAGACGCCCCCGACGCCCGCGAACTTTCGACCATGCGGGGCGAAGTGGTGTTCGAGCATGTCTCATTCGCGTACCACGATGGTGTGCCGGTGTTGCACGATGTCTCGTTTCGTGTGCCGCCTGGGCGTGTGGTTGGCGTGGTCGGTCCCACCGGTTCGGGCAAGAGCACCGTCGTGTCGCTGATACCCCGCTTCTACGATGTGAGCGCGGGGCGTGTGCTGGTTGACGGCTATGATGTGCGGCAACTCAAACTCGCCAGCCTGCGCCGCCATATCGGCATGGTGCTCCAGGATTCATTCTTGTTTAGCACCACCGTGCGCGAAAACATTGCGTTTGGTCGCCCCGATGCGAGCGAAGAAGAGATTATCGCCGCCGCCAAAGCCGCCGCCGCGCATGATTTCATCATGGAACTCCCTCACGGCTATGAGACGGTGCTGGGCGAGCGCGGCGTCACGCTCTCCGGTGGGCAGCGCCAACGTATTGCCATTGCCCGCGCGCTCTTGCAAGACCCCCGCATTCTGATTTTGGATGATTCATTGTCGGCGGTGGATACCGAAACGGAGCACGCCATTCGTCAGGCGCTCAACCGCTTGATGGAAGGGCGCACGACGTTCATCATCGCCCAGCGCCTGCTGGCGGTTCAGCACGCCGACTTCATCCTCGTGTTTGACGAAGGGCGGCTGGTAGAGCAAGGCACACATGCGGAATTGCTGGCAAAGCAAGGGCTTTACGCCCACATGTACGATTTGCAACTGCGCGCCCAGGAAGAATACGCCGCCTTATCGCGTGGCGACACTCCCAAACACGACCCGCGGGATTCGTTTGGGCGTAATTAGCGCCCATGTGGACGCACGCGAAACACCACCCTTGGGGCTTTTTTGTCAAACCTGATGAGGCTCGGTACACTCAGACCGCGAAAGCCAAACCGTCAATGTGGCAGGCACAGGCGTATGCACCCCCTACACGAACACCGTCCGCTGAACGAAAACGATTTGCGTGCTCTGCTCGCTCTCGCGCGTGATCCGACCGAATCCATTGCACGCCGCGCCCAAGCCGAACTCATTGCCGCCGGTCGGGATGTGTTGCCTCTCTTGGAAGAACTCGCCGATGAAGCCCCCGACCTTGCCGCCTACCTCTACCGCCGCATTTGGGCGCACGCGCTGGATGCGGAATGGGCGCGCCTGGCGCGAGCCCCCAATGTTGAAGATGGGGCTATCCTCATCAGCCGCTGGGCAGACCCCGAGATAGACCCCTTGCACCTGAAAGAACAACTGGATGCGCTCGCCGAGCCGTTGGTGGGGCACGTGCCCTCTCCCGTTTCGCAAAGCGCCATGCTCACGGGCGCGTACTTGCTTGCCGATTGGCTGGCGTCGCAACATGGGTTTCGTGGCGACACCGACGAGTATTACCACCCGCGCAATGCCTTTTTGCACGAAACCCTTGCCCGACGGCGCGGCTTGCCCATCACGCTTTGCGTGGTCTATTTGGGCGTGGCGCGGCGCTTGAACGCCCCGCTGGCGCCGATTGCTTTGCCGGGACACTTTGTCGTGCGCTACGGACCGCCTGAGTATGAGATTTTCATTGACCCCTTCCGCCAGGGGCGTGTGATGGATAGCGACGCCCTGCGCCGTTGGATGGCGGCGCAAGGCATGCCCGCCCACGTGCAAGCCATTCAGGAAGTGGACGACCTCGCGATGCTGGCGCGCATGTTGCGCAACCTGATTGCCATGTACGAGCGCATTCATCAAGCCGAATTGCGCGCCGACGCCGAGCGCTACCTGCACATTCTGGCGTCCAACGCCCACCGTGAAGACCTTTGACGCCCTATGCGCCTGTCGGTATAGTTTCGCGCACGTGCAACACCCTGCTGGAACCAACCTGTTCAACCAATGCCAGACGGCAAGGAGTGAGACATGAACAACGATTCAAACCGCACACTCGCCATTGTCCTCGCCTTAGGTGGCGTTGTCATAACGCTTTTCCTCTGCGTTGCGCTGGTGGGTGGGGCTTTCTTCTTGTGGCAGCGGAGCGATGTGGTGGACGAGGGGACGTTGTCTGTCCAGGAGCCCACCACACAACCCGAAACGGGCGAAACAAGCGGTTCGACCGGTGGCGGCGGTGTGTTGCGCTTGCCGGGGGGCGAACCGCCCACGCTTGACCCCGCCCTCACCAGCGACGCCACGTCCGCCGAGTACATCGTCGAATTGTTCAGCGGCTTGGTGACGATCAACCCCGATACGCTTGCCGTCGAACCCGACATTGCCAAGTCCTGGGACATCTCCGACGATGGCACGGTCTACACCTTCCACCTGCGCGATGACGTGACCTTCGCCAACGGTCGCCCGGTCACCGCCAATGATTTCAAGTACAGCCTGGAACGCTCGTGCGACCCTCGCACCCAATCACCCGTGGCGGACACCTACCTGGGCGACATCGTTGGATGCCGCGAAAAATTGCGCGGGCAGGCGGATGAGGTGCGCGGTGTGCGTGTGGTGGATGACTACACGCTGGAAATAACCATTGACTCGCCCAAGGTCTACTTCCTTGCCAAACTCACCTATCCCACCGCCTTCGTTGTGGACCGTGAGACGGTGGAAAAAGGGGGGCGCACGTGGGCAACCGACAACCCGAACGGCACCGGTCCCTTCGTTTTGAAGGAATACACCTTTGGTGAGCGGCTCGTGCTGGACCCCAACCCGCGCTACTATGGCGACCCCAAACCGGCTGTGAGCGTCATCTACCTGCTCTCAGGCGGTTCCGCCATGACCATGTACGAAACCGACGAACTGGACGCCGTGCCTGTGGGGCTGGCGGACATCGCCCGTGTGCAGGACCCCGCCGACCCGCTCAACAAGGAACTTGTGACCTTCAACACGCTCTCGTTGGGGTATGTGGGGTTGAACAACCAGCAACCACCGTTCGACGACCCCAAGGTGCGCCAGGCGTTCGCCCAAGCCGTGAATGTGGACACCCTTGCCAACGTGGTGCTGGAAGGCATTGTCGAGCCGGCGCACAGCATTTTGCCGCCTGGCATGCCCGGCTACAACCCCGACGTGCGCGCCTATGACTATGACCCCGACGCCGCGCGGCAGGCATTGGCGGAATCGTCCTACGGGAGCGCCGAAAACTTGCCCGACATCACCTTGCACATTTCCGGCGCCGGCGGGGCGGTACCGCGCTCGGTTGAAGCCATGGTGGACATGTGGAAGGAAAATTTGGGCGTTGAGGTTGCTATCGAACAGACCGAATGGGCTACCTTCCTTTTTGACCTGCAACGCGACCCCAACCCATACCAAATGTTCAACCTGGGGTGGATTGCCGACTACCCCGACCCGCAGAACTTCCTGGAAATTTTGTTCGCCTGCGACAGCCTGGACAACCACTTTGGCTACTGCAACCCGCAGGTGGATGAATTGTTGAAAGAAGCCGCCGTGGAGCGTGACGAAACGCGCCGCTTGCAGTTGTACCAGCAAGCCGAAGAACTCATCTTGCGCGATGCGCCGCTGATTCCCTTGTCGTACGGCAAAGAGTATTGGCTTGTGAAACCGTGGGTGCAGGGGTTGCGTTTCCCGCCCACCATTGTGCCGCGCTTGAAATACGTGCGTATCGAACGCTAACGCGGAACTGGCGCCATGACGGCTTACCTTGTACGGCGATTGCTCTGGTTGCCCATCCTGTTGCTGATTGTCGCCTTTCTCACATTTGTGCTCGGCTACTATGGACCGGGCGATCCCGTGCAACTCTTGCTGGGACAGCACAGCAACCCCGAGGCGGTCGAGCGCCTGCGGCATGAACTGGGGCTCGACCGCCCGCTTCCCGTGCAATTCGCCGACTACGTGTGGCGGGCATTGCATGGTGATTTTGGCGAAAGTATCACCATGTCGCGCGGGCGTCCGGTCAGCGATTTGCTGAAACGAAGCCTAAGCATTACGTTGCAACTCAACGCCGTAGTGTTGCTGGTGAGTGTGGTGGTCGGTGTGCCGCTGGGGGTGTTGGCGGCGCTCAAACGCAACACCTGGCTGGATTACCTCTCCATGACGGGCGTGGTCATCGCCATCTCATTCCCCACCTTCTTGATAGCGCCCATTCTGCTTTGGCTCTTTGCCTACAAGTGGCGGGTGTTGCCGCCCGGCGGCTGGAACGGTATTTTCAGCCGCAATATCATTTTGCCCGTGCTGGTGATGAGCGCCGGCCCCATTGCGGTCTTTGCTCGCCAGACACGCGCCAACCTGATTGAAGTCTTATCGCAAGAGTACATCCGCACCGCCTACGCCAAAGGCTTGCACGAACGGCGTATTTTCTTCGTGCACGCGCTCCGCAACGCCCTGATTCCTTTGCTGACGATTCTGGGTCTCATGCTGGGAAGCCTCGTTGTGGGGTCGTTTATCACCGAAACCATTTTCGGCATTCCCGGCGTGGGGCGGTTGGCGTTCCAGGCCTTCTTCTCACGCGATTATCCTGTTATCATGGCGCTTGTCCTTTTGATTGCTGTGGGATATGCCGTAGCGAACCTGATAGTGGACATCTTGTATGCGTTTGTTGACCCGCGCATTCGCTACCAATAAACAGCCCAAATGAACCAGATGAGCCGTGTGCGTGTATAGTGGATGATGCCAATGGCAACGCAAGAACATGTGAGCACCAAAAACACGCCGCATGTCCACGTGAGCATGTGGCGTGTACGGTGGCAGCGCTTTGTGGAATTTGCGCGGCGGTACGCCCGCAATCGTATGGCGGTTGTGGGATTGGCGATTGTACTCACGTGGGTGTGTGTGGGGCTTTTCGCCCCCTGGATTGCCCCGTATGGGTATGCCGAAACCAACTATGACGCTGCGAACCAACCGCCTTCACTGGCGCACCCGCTGGGCACCGACGCGCTGGGGCGCGACCAATTCAGCCGCATGATTTGGGCGGCACGCACGGCGCTTATCGTCGCCCCCACCGCCACCATTGTCGGCGTGACATTGGGGCTCTTTTTTGGCTTGTTGGCGGGCTACTTTGGCGGCTGGGTTGATGAACTCGTCATGCGTGTGAGCGACGTCTTGTTTGCCTTCCCCGGCTTGCTCTTTGCGCTGCTCCTGGCGGCGACGTTGCAGCCGCGGCTGGCGGCGTGGCTCTCACAATTCGAGACGCTGAAGCCGTGGGTGCGCGCGGGATATGTGGAGTTTTTCGTCGTCATCATCGCGCTCAGTTTTGTGGGCTGGCCTGGGTTGGCGCGATTGGTGCGTGGGCAAGTGCTCAGTCTGCGCGAACAACAATTCGTCGAAGCCGCGCGTGCCACTGGCGTTTCATCGTGGCGTATCATGTGGCGGCACATTTTCCCGAACGCCTTGCCGCCGGTGATTGTTGCGCTGAGCATGAGCATGGGGGGCGCTGTGGTAGCGGAAGCCTCGCTCAGTTTTTTGGGGATTGGGATCTCGCCGCCAACACCGTCGTGGGGGGCGATGATTTTCAACGAATTTGCGTCGTGGCGTTCACCCGCCGCCCCCTGGCTGTTGTGGGCGCCTGGGCTGGCGGTTGCCGCCCTGACCTTTGCGTTCAACTTTATTGGTGACGGATTGAACGAAGCCCTCAATCCACAAGATCGAATCACATAAATCCGCAAGGTGCGACAGGCAATCTGGCAAATTGCCCTTTTTCACAGTTTCAATACACTGGTGAACTGGAATTCGAGCCGCCAGGTGACTGAGTGCCTTTCAAAGGAGAAAGTATGGAACGAATACTCGAAGTCAAAAACCTCGAAACTCGCTTCCACACGCAGGATGGAACGGTCCACGCCGTCAATGGTGTCTCCTTCTACGTGAATGAAGGCGAAACCCTTGGCGTCGTGGGAGAGTCCGGCTCCGGAAAGAGTGTGACCATGCTCTCAATCATGCGCCTCATTCCGCAGCCGCCTGGCGAAATCACCAACGGCGAGGTTTGGTTCGAGGGGCGCGACCTGCTCAAAATCGACAAGGAAGAAATGCGCGAAGTGCGGGGGAACCGCATCGCCATGATCTTCCAGGACCCCATGACCTCGCTGAACCCCGTTTTGACGATCGAGCGCCAGATTACCGAAGTGCTCGAACTGCACCTGGGGATGAACCACAAGCAGGCGCGCGAACGCGCCATTGAATTGCTCAAAATGGTGGGGATTCCGGCGGCTGAAGAGCGCATTGACAACTACCCACACCAATTCTCTGGTGGCATGCGCCAGCGTGTGATGATTGCCATGGGGTTGGCCTGTCATCCACGCTTGCTGATTGCCGACGAACCCACCACCGCCCTGGACGTCACCATTCAGGCGCAAATTGTCGAATTGGTGAAGCGCCTGCGTGAAGAAATCGGCATGTCAGTCGTCTGGATTACGCACGACCTGGCGCTGTTGGCTGGTCTGGCCGACCGCATTATCGTGATGTACGCCGGGCAGATTGTGGAATCATCGCCGGTGTACGAACTCTACAAGAACCCTCGCCATCCCTACACCATTGGTTTGTTGCAAAGTATCCCGCGCCTGGACGAAAAACAGCGCGAACGTTTGCAAGCCATTGACGGGTTGCCGCCAGATTTGATTGACTATCCCACAGGATGTCCCTTTGCCCCTCGGTGTCGCTTTGTGGTTGACAAGTGCTGGGAAGTTGACCCCCCGCTGGAAGAAGTCAGTAAGGAGCATTATGTTGCTTGCTGGGTCAAGCCCGAAGGGGGAGAAATTATGCGGCAGTGGCACGCATCCAACACGGAGGGATCTCGATGAGCGATGTTTTGCTGGATGTGCAAGGCTTGAAAATGTACTTTCCGATTACCGAGGGGATTGTCATCCAACGCCATGTGGGGGATGTCAAAGCGGTAGATAACATCTCGTTTACAGTGCGCCGTGGTGAAACACTGGGGTTGGTAGGTGAATCCGGGTGTGGTAAAAGCACCACCGGGCGCGCCATTTTGCAACTCTATCGCCCGACGGCGGGGCATGTTTACTTCGATGGTGTTGACCTGACCGAACTCAAAGGGGAAGAATTGCGCCGTATGCGGCGGCGTATGCAGATGATTTTCCAGGACCCCTATGCTTCGCTCAACCCCCGCATGACGGTGGGCGATATTGTCGGCGAGCCGCTTGAAGTACACGGCATCGCCAAGGGGAAAGCCAAACTCGACCGTGTGGCGGAACTGCTTGAAGTCGTCGGCTTGAACCCCTACTTCGTCACGCGCTACCCGCACGAATTCTCCGGTGGGCAGCGCCAACGCATTGGGATTGCGCGCGCGCTTGCCGTCAATCCTGATTTCATCGTCTGCGACGAGCCGATTTCGGCGTTGGACGTCTCCATTCAGGCGCAGGTTATCAACTTGCTGGAAGACTTGCAGGCGCAGTTTGGATTGACCTATCTCTTCATCGCACACGACCTGAGTGTGGTGCGCCATATCTCCGACCGTGTCGCGGTGATGTATCTGGGGAAAATCGTGGAACTCGCCGACCGCAACGAACTGTATGAAAACCCGTTGCATCCGTACACCCAGGCGCTGTTGTCGGCGGTCCCTATTCCCGACCCGGAAATTGAAGCCAAACGCAAGCGTATTATTCTGACAGGCGATGTGCCCAGCCCGGTGAATCCACCAAATGGGTGCCGCTTCCACACGCGATGTCCTGTTGTGATTGATATTTGCAAGGAAGTGGAGCCGGAGTTCAAAGACGCCGGCGGTGGGCACTACGTTGCGTGTCACCTCGTCCACTGAGCCCTTTTTCGCCCGATTTTGAACCGAGTGGCACGCTGGTGTGTATCTGATATGTGGAAACCATGCCCGGCATGGGCTGGTTGAAAATTCCTGTAAAGGGGGTGATACGCCGCAGCGATTGGGAGTCGAGTGCCGCAAGGTGCTCACAGGTGTAGCCGTCGTTGAATTTTGAGAATGAAAAAGCAAGGAGGAGAGCGTATGAGAAGGGTAGCACTTCTCGTCGCAGCACTGGCAAGCCTGCTCGTGTTGGCTGCCTGTGGTGGGCAAACCAGTGAAACAAGCGAAGTCGTGAAAGAAGTCACCAAGGTTGTGACGCAAGTTGTCGAAGGTGAAACGGTTGAAAAGGTCGTCGTCGTGACGGCAACGCCGGAACCCTCGGGTCCTGAACCGGTGACGGTGAACATCAACTGGGGTACGGAACCGCCGACGGCTGACCCGGCGCTTTCGACCGATACGACCTCGCACGCCGTGATTGAAGAAATCTTCCTGGGTCTGACCGACCTGGACCCCGAAACGGCTGAAGCGATTCCGGAATTGGCGCTTGAATGGAACGCGAACGAAGACAACACCGTCTGGACCTTCAAGATGCGCGATAACGCCGTCTGGGTCCGCCACGTGCCGGGTGGTGAAACCGAAGTCGTGACCGACGACGAAGGCAACCCGCGCAAGGTGACGGCCCACGACGTGGTCTATGGTGTGAAGCGCACCTGCGACCCGCGCACGGGTTCGGACTATTCCTACATCCTCTACATCATCAAGGGGTGTGAAGAACTCAACACGGCTGATCCGGATGCCGAAAACTTCCAGGAACTCTACGACGCCGTGGGCGTCCGCGCTGTGGACGATTTCACGGTCGAATTTGAGCTGAACTATGGCGCTGGTTTCTTCCCGCAAATCGCCAGCATGCCGGTGACCTTCCCGGTGCCGCAGTGGGTGATCGAAGAAAAGGGTGACCGCTGGGTCGAACCCGGTTTCATCGTCACTAACGGCCCGTACGTCATTGACGAATGGGTCCACGGCGACCACCTCGACCTGGTGCGCAACCCGCACTGGTATGGCTGGGAAGAATTTGCTGACAAGGCTGGGAACATCGAACGCCTGCACGGCGTGATGATCGAAGAAGCTTCGACGGAATTCGCGCTCTACGAAAGCAACGAATTGGATACGGCCGGTGTGCCGCTCGAGCAGATGGATCGCGTGAAGACCGATCCGGTGCTCAGCAAAGAGCTGGTGAATAACCCGGTCAACTGCACCTACTACTATGGCTTCATCACCAAGAAAGCGCCCACGGATGACGTGCGCGTGCGCCGTGCGCTTTCGATGGCCATTGACCGCAAGACGTTGGTGGAAGCGGTCTTGAAGGGTGGTCAGATTCCGGCGAACGCCTTCACCAACCCGCTCAACTACGGCTCGCCCGCTGGCGACCCCGAAGTGGCGCCCTGGGCGTTGCCCGAAGACATGGGTGGCTGGGGCTACGCCAAGGCTGTCGAAGAAGCCAAGAAGCTGCTTGAGGAAGCCGGTTACCCGGATGGGTCGGGCTTGGATATCCTGCTCATGCACAACGTGAGCGAAGGCCACGCCAAGATTGCTCAGGCGATCCAGGCGATGTGGCAGCAAGCCTTCCCGCAGGCGACGGTGACGATCGAAACGCAGGAATGGCGCGTCTACCTGAAGACGATCGAAAAGGATAGCCCGCTGGAAGACAAGCCCAACGTCTACCGCCTGGGCTGGTGCGCGGACTACCCGCACGCCAACAACTGGGTGCATGAAGTCTTCCACCCAGAAGAAGGCTCGAACCGCCCGATGATGTCGTACGACGATCCGCAAGTGGGCGACCTGGTGCGTGAATTCGCTGAAACCACCAAGGCCGCTCAGACGGCGTCGCCTGAAGAACAGCTGGCGCTCTACAAGCGCGCCGAGCAGCTGCTCGTGGATGAAATCGCTGCGATGGCGCCGATTTACTACTACACCCGCGTCGCGGTGGCCAAGCCGTGGCTGGACCGCGTCTGGGGTGAACCCGGCCGCATGTACCTCTGGATGTGGAAACTGGACGTTGACGCGCGCAACGCGGCCATGGGCAAGTAAGATGCCTCTTTCTGGTGGGGTGGGACATGTCCCACCCCACCAGACGCAATCCTTAGGGAAGGAGATGAGCATTCAATGACCAAATATATCATTCGGCGACTATTGTGGAATATTCCGGTTCTATTTTTGATTGCTGGAACTACGTTTGGGCTTTCACGTGCATTGCCGGGTGGTCCTTTTGACTTTGCCGGTGACCGCTCATTGCCTGAGAGCGTGCGTGAAAACTTGAAGCGCAAATACAATCTGGATGCTCCTATTTATGAGCAATTTGCCGATTACATGCTTGACTTGATGCGCGGCGATTTGGGACCTTCGTTTCGCTATCGTAACTTGACAGTGAATGATATTTTGAAACAAACCTTTCCGATTTCTTTTCAGTTAGGGATTTTGTCGTTGGCTTTGGGGCTTTGGATTGGGATTCCGGCGGGAATTATCGCTGCGCTCAATCATAACGGTTGGCTGGATTATTTGAGTTCTTTTGTGGCCATTTTGGGGGTTTCGATTCCCAACATTGTGCTTGGACCATTCCTCATCTGGATATTTGCGGTCAAATTGGGGTGGTTCCCCGCCGCTCAATGGGGGGTGGATTATACCGACCTGTATTTTGGCTTTATTCCCCCTATGACAAGCGACTTTTGGAGCCATGCCGTTTTGCCGACGGTAACGTTGGGAACAGGATTGTCGGCTTCCATTGCGCGTTTGACGCGTGCGAGTCTCTTGCAGGTCATTCGTGAAGACTATATCCGCACAGCGCGTGCCAAGGGGTTGCCGGAGCGTACGGTGATTGCAGTGCATGCGCTGAAGAACTCGCTGATTCCCGTGGTAACCATTTTGGGGCCGCTATTTGCCGGTGTGGTGACGGGGACGTTTGTGGTAGAGCAGATTTTCGGGATTCCAGGGTTGGGTCGCCACTTTGTTCAGAGCGTGACGAACCGCGATTACCCTGTTGTGATGGGGACAGCCTTGCTCTATTCCGTCTTGCTTGTTTTGGCGAACCTGTTTGTTGATATCGCGTATGCGTGGCTGGACCCGCGTATTCGCTACGATTGAGCCGCATTGGTGCGGTTTTGGGAGGTTGATTGTCCATGACTGTGCAGGCAACGACACAAAAAGATTGGATGGCGGAAGCGGCAAAGCGCCGTGGACGAAGCCCATTGCAAGATGCGTTTCGCCAGTTGTTGAAGAACCGCGTGGCGGTTATCAGCGGTATCTTCATTTTCATCTTGGTATTTATCGCCCTGTTTGTAGACAACGCGCTTTTTACCTTCTTCACGGATGGTGAAACCAAGCCTTTGCTGGCGCCTTACCATTACGGCACTGCAAACTTTCTCTACACGGATAAGCCACCGCTGACGCGCACCGAGGATGGACAGCTCTTCCTTTTGGGGACGGACTACTTGGGGCGTGATTTGTTGAGTCGTGTCCTTTATGGTACGCGTATCTCGTTGACGGTAGCAATTGTGGCTTCGTTTGTGAGTCTGGGAATCGGGCTGGTCTATGGCCTGATTTCGGGCTATTCGAGTTCGCGTGTTGACAACCTGATGATGCGTATTGTGGACTTTTTGTATGGCTTCCCATTCCTTATCTTTGTGATTTTGATGCAGGTGTTCTTCAAAGCCCAGGCGCGCCGTGGTGATGCTGCTGGTATCTGGCAGTTTTTCCTGGACATTGACAAAGCGATGGGGGGCATGTTCTTCATCTTCATCGCTATTGGTGCGATTAACTGGTTGGGTATGGCGCGTATTGCACGTGGGCAGACGCTTGCGTACAAAAAGAAGGAGTTTGTGGAAGCTGCACGCGCGATAGGGGCGACCGACCGCCGTATTATTTTCAAGCACTTGCTTCCGAATATTCTTGGTCCGTGTATCGTGGCGGAAACGCTGGCTATTCCGGGCTACATCAGTCTGGAAGCCTTCCTCTCGTTCATTGGTTTAGGGGTCAACCCGCCGACGCCTTCATGGGGGTTGATGATTTCCGAGACGTATCAGGCGTTGCGTACAGCCCCGTGGGAAGTGATGGTGCCGGGGATTGCACTGACATTGACGACTTTGGCGTTCAACATGTTGGGCGACGGTATTCGCGACGCCTTTGACCCGCGATTGCGTGGTGAATAAGCCAGTATGTGGCGATTATTGAAAGGTGTATGGGGGTTGGTTGGCGCCGGTCTTTTGATGGGGGGAATACTCGGATGTCGTGCGTCGCAAGCCGAGCCACCTTTGAATGACCCCACTACCTGGCGCCTCGTGTTCGAGTCTTCTCGGGATGGCAACGCCGAAGTGTACATGACCGATCTGGATGGTCAGCTCGTTCACAATCTCACGAACCATCCCGCATATGATGGAACGCCAAGTGTTTCGCCTGATTTTTCCAAAATTGCGTTTACGTCAGAGCGGGATGGTTCAGCTGAGATTTATGTGATGAATGTGGATGGTACCGACGTTGAACGGTTGACGACCAGCCCGGATGGTTCGTTCAGTGCTGTTCCTGAGTGGGCGCCGGATGGTGTGCGCCTGGCGTTCTCATCAAATCGGACCTATCGCAAGCCTATGAATGGCGGCTATCTCGAAGTCCCCGGCAACACCAAAATCTGGTTGCTGGATACGCAAACCAACAGCCTTGAACGCCTGACGGACGAGTTAGGGCTTGACATGTACGTCACATGGTCGCCCGATGGGACGCAAATGGCGTTCATGTCGGTGCGTGATGGCGACGCCGACATTTACATCCGTGATGCGCATGGAACAGTGCGCAACATGACCAATAACGATGCCCGCGACACAAACCCCGATTGGTCACCCGATGGTCGCCGCTTGGCTTTTTCCAGTGATATGGATGGCGACGATACGGAAATTTACATCCTCGACCTCGATACCAACACACTCACCCAATTGACAGACAACACGTTTGGCGATAGCGACCCGGCTTGGTCGCCGGATGGTACACACATCGCGTTTATTTCTGACCGGGATGGCGATGTTGAGATCTATGTCATGAAAGCCGACGGAACTGATGTGCGTCGTATCACACAAAGCCCCGGCGATGATTTGCATCCGCGATGGGTTGTTGTTCAAAAGTGATCGCGCTTCCCGGTCTTTTTGATTTTGGATGCGGCGTGCCGATAGGCACTCGTGTCCCGCTTTCCTGAGAGAACAGGAGAGCGGTTGTTCTTGATCTTACCCGAAAGGGGGTGATACGCCGTAGCGATTTGAGAGTGTTGTTCGTTGTTGTCTGTCGTGTCAACCTCAAAACGTCTCTCAATGAAGGAGGAGAACATGAGGAAAGTACTTGCGTTGTTTGTTGCCGTCTTTGTGCTTTTAGCGCTGGCGGCATGCGGTGGCGGTGGTGGCGGTGAGACTGTGGTCCAAACCGTCGTCGTCACCGAAGTCGTCGAAGGTCAGACGGTTGAAAAGGTTGTCGTTGTGACGGCGACCCCCGAGCCGGTTGAAACCGGGCCGAAAGAATTGGTCGTCTGTATGGCGCAGGAACCCGACACGTTGCTCTACGACGTGGTCGGTGGGACAAGCGCGCTTGTGAAGACGGCGGTGCTCCATGCCCTGACCGATCCGGTTTACACGGGGCTGTCGTACGACTATCAGCCCGTCTTGCTTGAAAAGCGCCCCAGCCTGGAAGACGGCGATGCTGAATTCATCGACGTTGAAGTCACGGACGGGATGATGGTCTATGACCCCAACCAGGGCAAGGTGGTGACCTACACGGGTGAACCCACCACCATGCAGGCGATGCGCGTCACCTTCAAGTGGAAGGAAGGCATCATGTGGGAAGACGGCACGCCGCTCACCGCGCATGACTCGGTCATGGCGTACGAATTGGGTAAGCGCCCGGACAGTGGTGTGCCCAGCCGCTTCACGTATGACGTGACGGCCTCCTACGAAGCAACCGACGACTACACCACCGTTTGGACGGGTGTGCCCGGCTGGGTGGACTCGACCTACTGGCTGAACGCCTGGGGTCCCGTGCCGCGCCACGAACTGGAAGGCTTGACGCCTGATGAAATCCGCAACGATGAAAAGTTCGCGCGCTCGCCGCTCTCGTTCGGTGGTTTCTCGCTGCGTGCCGAAGGTGCTGAATGGGTGGCCGGCGACCACATCACGCTGGTGAAGAACCCCAACTACTGGCGCGCCAGCGAAGGCCTGCCGAAGGTGGACCGCCTCATCTACAAGTTCATCCCCGACACGAACCAGCTGCTGGCGCAGTTGCTGGCTGGTCAGTGTGACGTCGGTACCCAGGACGGTATGGGTGTGGACCAGGCGCCGTTCCTCATCAACGCGGAACAGGAAGGCCTGTTGAAGCCCTACTTCGTCACCGGGACGGTCTGGGAACACATTGACTTCCAGCTGGATCCGGGCGACGATCGCCCCGCGTTGGGCCGCTGTGCGCCGGTGCGCCTGGCGATGGTGCTTGCCACCGACCGCCAGACGATGGTGGACGAAGTCCTCTTCGGCCGCAGCAAGGTCTTGAACGTCTGGCTGCCCGAAGAACACCCGATGTACGCGGCTGACGCTGTGCACACCTATCCGTTCGATCCCGAACGCGCCGCCCAGATTCTGGAAGAAGCCGGCTGGGTGGATAACGATGGCGACGGCATCCGCGAAGCCAACGGTGTCTCCTGTGAATGGGTGAACTGGCGCACGCAGGAAGCCGAAACCTACCAGGTGCCCGATGGCACGCCGCTCAAGTTCGTGCTCAACACGACTTCGGGCAACAAGATGCGCGAACAGGTCACGCAGATCTTCCAGCAGAACATGAAGGACATCGGTATCGACATCGAACTCGAATACCTGCCTGCTGGTGTCTACTTTGGTGATCCGCCGGATGGCCCGCTCTTCTCGCGCAAGTACGACCTCGCCGAGTTTGCGTGGCTGACCGGTGTGGAACCGCCGGGTGACCTCTACACCTGCGACAACGTGCCCGATGAATCGAACGGGTGGGCTGGCTCGAACAATACCGCTTATTGCAACCCCGAATACGACCTGGCTGTCCGCGCCGCGCAGAGCACGCTGATTCGCGAGGAACAAGCGGCTAACTGGGCGAAGGCGCAGGAAATCTTCACGCGCGAAGACCAGCTGCCGATCATCCCGCTGTTCCAGCGCTTGAAGGTCGCGGCGACGCGTCCCGAAGTGGTCGGCTTCAACATGGACCCGACCGAAAACAGCGAACTCTACAACGTTGAAGAGTGGGACCTCGTGCCGCAGCAATAAGCTGGCTGAGTGCAAGGGGGGCGGCCCCGTGTCGCCCCCTTCTTGTGAAAACAAACATTCGGTTCAGTTGAATCATTTGGTTTACCTTACAAACACTTGTTTGGAAAATCTTGTAAAGTGAATACGATACGCGTATCCCGTATCTGGTTGAACCATTGCTTGGTGTTGTGTAAAAATTGCCGTCGCGTGGGCGGCGCAAGCAGGAGGGGACAATGACCACATATCTTCTTCGTCGTCTTATTCAATCAATTTTTGTGCTACTGCTTTCGTCGGCAGCCATCTTCGCTTTGCTGAATGCTGTGCCGGGCGGTCCATTTGCTCAATTGCGTCTTGCCGGGGCTGGTGATAAGAAGAGTCAAGTGACACAGCAAGATATCGCACGTATGGAGCAATTGCTCGGCTTGCGTGATGAGAATGGAAACCCGATTCCCATCCATATTCGCTATGTCAATTGGCTGAAAAAGGCTATCCGTGGGGATTGGGGCAAATCGTGGGCAGTCGCACAGGGGCAGGATGTTTCATTCTTGTTGAAGAGCCGTCTTGGGAATACGATCTTGCTGATGACCTCGGCAACCATTATCTCGCTTCTTTTTGCCATCCCCGCCGGCATTTACAGCGCCGTCCACCAATATTCCAAGTTTGACTATCTTCTGACGACATTCACCTTCTTTGGCATTGCGATGCCGGTCTTTTGGTTTGGCTTGATGCTCATCATCCTCTTTGCTTTCAAGTTCCAGGAATGGGGCTTGCCGTACTTTCCTACGGGGGACGTGGTGAGCCTGCGTGCGCCGCAACCAGGGAGCTTGCTCTATATGTTGGGGGCGAAACCGGGCAGCTTGACCGACCGTCTGGTGCACCTTTTCTTGCCGTCGCTGGTTTTGAGCTTGCTCTACATGGCGGGATGGAGCCGCTACATGCGTTCTTCGATGCTTGAAGTGTTGCGCTCCGATTATGTGCGCACCGCACGCGCGAAGGGGTTGTCTGAACGTGTCGTCATTTTGAAACACGCTTTGCGCAATGCCTTGATTCCCATTGTCACGATCATCGTTTTTCAAATTCCGGGCATTTTTGGCGGTGCAGTCCTCACCGAAACCGTCTTCAACTGGAAAGGTATTGGCAGCTTATATGTGAATGCGTTGGAGCGTAGCGACTGGCCTGTTGTCATGGCTTATCTCTTCATTAGCGCCATTCTTGTAATCGTTGCCAATTTGTTGGCGGATATTTTGTACACCTTTGTTGACCCGCGTATCCGTTACTCGTAAAACAATTCAGGTTCAAGGAGTGATCCCGTGGCAGTTGCAGAACTTGATGCTCAGCAACTTCTGACAGTTGAAGAAGAGAGTCAGTGGCGCGTTATCCTGCGCCAATTCTTGCGCCACCGTTTGGCTGTCTTTGGCTTGTTCGTGATTACTGTCTTTGTCTTGTTGGCGGTTTTTGCGCCGCTGATTACGCCGTACGACCCCACGCGCATCGAAAGAGGAAAGAGCGATCTACCGCCATTGACGGAAGGGCATTGGTTGGGGACCGATGATCTCGGCCGGGACATGCTGGCGCGCTTGCTCTATGCCGGTCGCATCTCGCTCTTTGTTGGATTTACCGTAACCCTCTGCTCAATCACGATTGGCACCATCGTGGGGGCTGTTTCCGGCTACTATGGGGGCTTGGTGGATTCCATTTTGATGCGCCTTGTAGACTTCATGTTGACGCTTCCTACCCTGCCTATCTTGCTTGTGATCAGCAAAATTTTTGGCAAGGGGGGCAATATCTGGCTCATCATCATCGTGCTCGTTGCATTTGGCTGGATGGGAACCTCTCGTCTGGTCCGCGGGATGGTGCTCTCCCTGAAAGAGCAGGAGTTTATCGAAGCGGAGCGTGCCTTGGGGGCGAGTACACCGCGGATCATTTTTATGCACCTCTTACCCAACAGTTTTGCCCCGATTATCGTCGCGGCGACCTTGGAAGTGGGTGGGGTGATTATTACCGAAGCCGCGCTCTCATTCTTGGGCTTTGGCATTCAGCCGCCGACTCCCACCTGGGGGCAGATGCTCCAAAACGTGCAGTCTGACATGTGGACGGCACCCTGGAGGGCGTTTTTCCCCGGCTTCTTCATCTTCATGACATCGTTGAGCTTCAACTTCATTGGTGATGGCTTGCGCGATGCGCTGGACCCGCGCTTGAAAGTCTGAGAGACCTGACGAGAGGAGTCGAACGTTGGCAAAGCGATATCGGATCTCAACCGACAACCCCCTTTTGGATGTACGCAACTTGCGCACCTACTTCTACACAGAGGAAGGTGTTGTCACCGCCGTGGATGGCGTCTCGTTCCAGATTGGGCGTGGGGAAACACTCTGTCTTGTAGGGGAATCAGGTTGCGGGAAGAGTGTGACCTCACTTTCGATCATGCGCCTGATTGATTACCCTGGCCGCATCGTGGAAGGGGAAATTATTTTCGATGGGCAAAATTTACTCGAACTCCCCGAATATGAGATGCGCCGCATTCGCGGGAACCGCATCTCCATGATTTTCCAACAACCGCTGTCCTATCTCAACCCAGTTTTCAAAGTCGGCGACCAAATCGCCGAAGTGCTCGAAGTGCATACGAATTTGAACGAGCAACAGCGCCGTGAGCGGGTTATCGAACTGCTACGCATGGTGGGGATTCCCGCACCGGAACGCCGCTATGAAGCCTACCCACATGAGCTGTCCGGCGGCATGGCGCAACGTGTGATGATCGCCATGGCGCTGGCCAGCGAACCCGACCTGCTCATCGCTGACGAACCGACAACCGCGCTCGATGTGACCATTCAGGCGCAAATTCTGGACCTGATTCGGGACTTGCGCGAGCGTGTCGGCATGACCACATTGCTGATTACACACGACCTTGGTGTTGTGGCCGAAATGGCTGATACCGTCGCTGTGATGTACGCTGGCCAAATTGTGGAATATACCGACGTGGAGACGCTGTTTGAGGAGCCGAAACATCCTTACACGCGCGGCTTGCTCAATTCGGTGCCTGTATTGGGGAAACTGCGCGACAAACTGGACACGATTCCGGGGTCCGTCCCCATTCTGATTGATTTGCCGCCGGGGTGTCGCTTTGCGAACCGCTGCGTCGCGCGGGTTGAAAATAATTTGAAAGTGTGCACCCAGCGCGATGTTCCGCTTTACCAGATTGATGAAAACCATCTCGTGCGTTGCTTCCTGTACGCACCGGACCTTGAAAAACTGGAATCCCAGGCCCGTCAGGCGGCGTCTGAGCCGACACTAGCCTAAGGAGAAAGAAGGAAATGACAGTGCAAAGCGAGACAGTGCTCGAGCAAACATCACCGTCAAATGGCGACCTGCTGGTCGTGCAGGATTTGCGTAAATACTTCCCGGTGCGCGGCGGTATCTTGCAACGTATTCAAGCCTGGGTGAAAGCCGTTGACGGCGTGAGTTTCACCATCAAGGAAGGCGAAACCCTTGGCATGGTGGGCGAATCCGGGTGCGGCAAAACGACCGTGGGGCGCACGATTTTGCGCCTGGTAGAACCTACGTCTGGGCATGTTTA
Organism: Ardenticatena maritima; assembly: GCF_001306175.1. Taxonomy (NCBI): domain Bacteria; kingdom Bacillati; phylum Chloroflexota; class Ardenticatenia; order Ardenticatenales; family Ardenticatenaceae; genus Ardenticatena; species Ardenticatena maritima. The sequence goes on along the minus strand of NZ_LGKN01000006.1, from coordinate 145,830 downwards.
TTTTGACGGGCGCGATTTGAGCACATTGAGCGGTCCTGAAATGAAGCGTATGCGCCGTGAAATGCAAATTGTCTTTCAGGACCCCTACTCGTCGCTCGACCCGCGCGTCGTGATTGGCGACCAGATTGCCGAAGGGTTGATTATCCACGGGGTCAAAGACAAAGCCGAACGCGATGCCATTGTGGCTGAAGTGCTGGAAGCCGTGGGATTGCGCCCCGAATACCGCAAACGCTACCCCCACGAGTTTTCCGGTGGGCAGCGCCAACGCATTGGGATTGCGCGCGCCCTGGCGTTGCGCCCACGTTTCATTGTGTGTGACGAACCGGTGTCGGCGCTGGACGTCTCCATTCAGGCGCAGGTGCTCAACTTGCTGAAAGATTTGCAGCAAGAGTATGGGCTGACCTACCTCTTTATCGCGCACAACCTCAGCGTGGTGGAACACATTTCCGACCGCATTGCTGTCATGTACTTGGGCAAGATGGTGGAATTGGCCGACCGCGACGAACTCTTCAAGAACCCACTGCACCCTTACACGCAGGCGCTCATGTCGGCCATTCCCATTCCCGACCCCAAACTTTCGCGCGAGCGCATCATTCTCCAGGGCGATGTGCCCAGCCCGCTCAACCCGCCGCCTGGGTGCCGTTTCCATACACGTTGCCCAATCGCGGTGAATATGTGTGGTGAGGTGGAACCTGAATTCCGCGAAGTTGCTCCCGGGCATTTTGTGGCTTGCCACCTCGTCTAGTCTGACTACTATACACCAACACTTTACAAGAAAAGTCCCCGCCGCATGGTGGGGCTTTTTCTTGCGCATCTCATGCTGTCGAATAGAGGAACCCTGTATGGCTTGGAAACGTGCAAAACGCTATGACGATGGTCGGATCAAACCGAACGTGTTTTCGGGATTGGTTGTCACTTTGTTGGCGTTGGTGGCGATTGGATACAGTGTGACGGCGCTGATGCTCGGTGATCCGGCATGGTTTTTGCCGCCGGAAGTTGATGTGCCCCCTGAGCGCATCATCGTGTATGAAGCAGGCACTCGCCATGAAATTCGGCCTGGCGACGACATGTATGAACCGTTGGCGCAGGCTATCGCCGATGCTTTGCGGACAACAATCGGCTTTGAGGAAACCACCGGGCTTAGCGAAATCTCTCAGCAAGACGCCTATGAGCGCTTTGTCAGCGTGGAAGTCTGGTATCCCAAACCGCTTGAACTCCACATGCGGTTTCGGGTCGCCGCCCCCACGCGCATTCTCCTTCCCATCACGGGGCGGCATGTCAACAAGGCGTTTTTAGGCACAGAGAAGGGCTACACCGCCGGCGCGCTGGTCCTCGACCCCACTAGAACGGAGCGCATTCGCACGCTTTTGCGCGCCATGGGTATCCAGGTGGATTCGTAAGATGCGCCGGACATTTTGGCTTTGCCTGGTGCTTGTGTTGCTGGGGTGCCGTGCCGCCCCCGCGCCCAGCCCCACAGCCACGCGGGTGGCCTCTGCGACCCAGCCTGCGCCCACAGTGACGCCTCTCCCCCAGTCGCCTTTGACGCTGGGGCGTGTCGGTATCACGCAATCGCCGTCCTTCTTCTCCACCGCGCCCAGCGCGCCCGATGCCCTTTTGCGCGCGTGGCTGGCGACAACCGCCGCCCGCCGCGCCGATGATGGCACGTTGGCGCCTGAAAGCGCCACCTGGGCGTGGGAAGATGACCGCACGTTGCGCCTCACGCCCACTCGCGGCGATTTCACGCTCTGGCATGATGCGCTGGCTGGTTGGCGCAACCAACACCCCTACGGGGCGCTTGTGCAAGCCCTACGCGCGGATGGCACTGATGTGGTGGTGGAATGGGCGCAGCCGCCCCAATGCGCCGCTGTGAGCACGCTCCTGCAATGGCCTATCGTGGCGGACCCGTGGCCGCCGAGCCGCACGAGCGGCGATTTCACGCTTGACCCCCTCGACGCCGCCACCTGGCGCTTGCAAGCGCGCCAGCCCAACACGCCTGATCTTCATCTCACCTTGCTTGACACGCCCACCACCGCCTGGCTGAACGGCGACCTTGACCTGCTGCTGGGGGATGCGTGGCTTTACGGACAACCGCCGCCGCCCGCCTTGCGCGCCGCCGCGGAAGATGTGCCCGGCTTTCTCATCGCGATGCTGCTTTTCAATACCCAATCGCGCCCCTTTGATGACGCCGCTGTGCGGCTGGCGTTTTGGCAGGCGCTCGACCGCGCCGCACTCTACCGCGACGCCTACGAAAGCGAGCCACACCTGGTGGATGCGCTCGCGCCGCCGGGCGTGGTGGATGGCACCGCCCCAGCGTATGACGCGCAAACCGCCGCCGCGCGCCTTGACGAAGCCGGTTGGCGTGACCGCGACGGTGACGGTGTGCGCGAAAACGCCGACGGCGACCCCCTGCGCGTGCAGATGGTGGTGCCGCTCAGCGCCACAGATGCGCGTTGGGAACGCCTCGCGCCGCGCATGCAAGCCGCCTGGGCGCAAGTGGGGATAGCCGTCGAACTGCTCTACCAGACGCCCCTCGCCACCGAAGACCGTTTGCACAGCCCAGACTGGCAGTTGGCGCTGGTGCCGTTTGTCATGCCGAACGATGCCGACATTGCGCCGCTGGTCATGCCGCCGACCGATGACATGCTGGCCGCCGACCTCAACCTGACACGCTACAACAACCCCGACGTCCAGGCGCTGGCGGCTGAAGCGGCAACCGTGGCAATGTGCAACGACGCCGAACGCAACCGGCTCTACACCCAAATGTGGGCGCACATCTGGCGCGATATGCCCTTTGGCACGCTCTTCCGCTTGCCTGAGCGTATCTTCATCTCTGAAACCCTGCGCACCAACCCGACGCGCGCCTGGTTGAACGCCTCTCTCTGTCGCGCCGGCTTGTGTTGAGACGGCGCTTCAGCATTCGACATGACACCTCATGCAAACTGCGTACAATTTTGCTACACCTTCAAGGGAGAATGTCGGAAGGGAGACCCATATGGACAAGCAATTTTCGGCTGCTTTGCAGCACCTTCAATCGGATGAACCGCTTTCCACGCCCAAGTTGGCGGCTTTGGGCGATGCTTACCGCTTTGACGAACAAGCCTTCCGCGACACCTGGTTTGCCTTGCCCGTCGAACGTCGGCGGCAAGCCGCGGCGGCTTTTCTCGACCTTGCCGAAGTGGACACGGCGACCGACTTCACGCCGCTTTTCTTCGTCCTGCTGGACGACCCCGACCCGGAAGTGCGCATGCAGGCGGTAGATGGGCTGTGGGAAACGAACACCGCCAGCCTGTTGCGCCTCGCGCGCCGCTTGCTGGCCTTTTTGCGCGACACCGACGAAGACCCGCGTGTGCGTGCGCGCGCCGCTGTCGGGTTGGCGCGACCGCTTTTAGAGCATGTCTGGACTGATTTTGAACTCGCCAACTTTGAAGAAGTGCTGGAAACGCTTTTGCGCATCTTTCACGATACAAGCGAACCGTTGGAAGTGCGCCGCCGTGCGCTGGAAAGCGCCGCCGCTTTCAGCAACGATGCGGTGCGCGCCGCCATTCGTCAGGCCTACGCCTCGCCCGAACACGATATGCGCGTGAGCGCCATTTTCGCCATGGGGCGTGCGGGCGATGAGGAGTGGGAGCCCATTGTGCGCCGCGAACTCAACAATCCGAGCGCTGAAATTCGCTACGAAGCGGCGCGTGCCGCAGGGCACTTGGGCGACCAGGACGCAGTCCCGGCGCTCATTGACCTGCTGGCGGATGTTGACCCCCAAGTGCGCGACGTAGCGATTTGGGCGCTGGGCGAAATCGGCACCGAACGCGCCATCAAGGCGCTGGAAAATCTGTTGAACCGCACCACCGACGAAGAACTGGCTGAATACATCGAAGACGCCATTGAAATGGCACGCTTCAATACCATGGAGGTGGCCGACATGCTCGACTTCTTCACCTTTGAGGACGACCCCGAAAGTTACGTTGAATGGGGACCCGAGGACGAAGACGAGGACTTTGACAACGAAGCCTACGATGAAGCCTACGATGAAGCCTACGACGATGCGTATGAAGAAGAATTGTGGGATGAAGAAGACGAGGACGAGGAAGAAGACGACGAGGACTGGATATAAAAAACGCCTGAACGCGAGTTACTCCGCATGCGAAGCCTGTTGTCGCGCATTGCCGAATGTCAAATAGCCAAATCCAAACAGTGCCATGGCCACCTTGCTCAACATCGTGCTGCCGGTTTTTCTCGTGGCGTTGTTTGCCGCGTTCATGCAAGCACGTCTCAACCTTGATATCCAAACCGTCTCACGGCTCTCGTTTTACATCCTTTCGCCCGCCCTGGTGTTTGACGCCCTGGTGCGTTCCACCATCGGCGGGCGCACCTTTTTTCTCATCGCGCTGGCGCTCTGTGTCCTGACGCTCATGTTGTGGGCAATCGCCGCCCTCGGCGCGCGCCTCTTGCGCTTGCCGCCCCATACCGCAGCGGCTTTCATCGTTGCTGTGCTCATCCCCAATTCGGGCAACTACGGTCTCCCCGTCACCCTCTTTGCCTTCGGCGAAGAGGGGCTGGCGTATGCCTCTGTGTACATGACGGTGAGCGCCATCATCACCTCAACGCTGGCGGTCTACCTTTCGGCGCGTGGGCGTGCCAACATGCGCGCAGCGATGCACCGCGTGGTGCGTGTGCCCGTTGTGTACGCCGCGCTGGTTGGGCTGTTGCTCAGCACCTTGCGCGTAGCGTTGCCCACACCCATCGGGCGGGCAGCGCACCTTTTGGGGCAAGCCGCTGTGCCCGTCATGCTCGTGATTTTGGGCATTCAACTGTTGAACGCCATGCGCGCACCGCTTCAAACGCAATACCTGCCCGCGTTGGGAGTCGCGAGCGGCTTGCGGCTCATCGGCGCGCCTGCGCTGGCTGCTCTCCTCGTGCCCGCCTTTGGATTGTCGCCGCTGGCGGTGGCGGTGTTCGTGCTGGAAAGCGCCATGCCCGTCGCCGTCAACACAACCATTCTCGCGATTGAATTCGATTCCGACCCCATGTTTGCCACGCTGGCAGTGTTGGTCACCACCGTGGCAAGTTTGCTCACGCTTGCACTTCTGCTAAACTGGCTTCTAGCAATGTAAAGGAAGAAAGCGCCATCACCATGAAACCGGAAGCCGAAACGTTGTTCAAAGAAGGTATTCGCGCTTTGCACGAGCGGCAGTTCAAGCGTGCCATCGAGGCGCTGGAAGCCGCGCACGCCGCCGACCCCGATGACGTGGACATCCTCTTGAACCTGGGGGGCGCGTACATTCTGGCGGGAATGCACAAAAAAGCGTTGCCGTTGCTGGAACGCGCCGCTGAACTGGCGCCCGACAACGCCAACGCCTGGATCAACCTGGCGGCGGCGCGTTTGGGACCGCTGGACATCAGCACGCCTGAACAACAGGAAGGGGCTATCGAAGCCTGGTTGCGCGCTCTGGACGCCAATCCGCAAGCGCCCAACGTGCACTACATGCTGGGGTTGGTGCATCACCATCGGGGTGACTACGCCAAAGCCGAACACTATTTCAACGAAGCCTTGCGCGTCAATCCAGAGGATACCGACGCCCAGACCATGCTGGAACGCACTCGCACCGCAATGCGCGGTGAGGATTGACCACAGTCACATCTGGATTTGAGCAACGAGGCTCCCGCTTCTGTGGGAGCCTTTTTTGATGCCAAGACGCAACGTCCAAAGGAGGCCAACACCACCATGAAATCAGGAGTGCTCGCGCGGTATCGTGATTTTTTGCCCATTACCGAACGCACGCCGCTCATTACGCTCAACGAAGGCGATACACCGCTGATTCGCGCCGAGCGGCTCTCGGAGGCGTGGGGCGTGCCGCACCTCTATTTCAAATTTGAAGGCGCGAACCCCACAGGCTCATTCAAAGACCGCGGCATGGTCATGGCAGTGGCCAACGCCCTGGAAAACGGCGCGCGCGCCGTCATCTGCGCGAGCACGGGCAACACCAGCGCCGCCGCCGCCGCGTATGCCGCACGCACCGGGCTGGACGCCATTGTGGTGGTGCCTGGCGGCAAAATTGCGCTGGGCAAACTGGCGCAGGCGCTCATTTACGGCGCGAAAGTGCTCGCCGTCAACGGTTCGTTCGATGACGCCTTGCGCCTGGTGCGCGCATTGCATGAGCAGTACGACGTGGCGCTGGTCAATTCCATCAACCCCTATCGCATTGAAGGGCAAACCACCGCCGCTTACGAAATTGTGGATGTGTTGGGCGACGCGCCCGATGTGGTCTGTTTGCCGGTGGGCAATGCGGGCAACATTACCGCCTACTGGGAGGGGTTCAAACGGTATCACGAAGCCCAGCGCGCGACACAGTTGCCGCGCATGTTTGGGTTTCAGGCGGCGGGCGCCGCGCCGATTGTGCACGGAAAAGTGGTTGAACAGCCTGAAACAGTCGCCACCGCGATTCGCATTGGCAATCCGGCGTCGTGGCGGCGGGCGGTGCAAGCCCGCGATGAAAGCGGCGGGCGCATTGAAGCCGTGACCGACGAGGAGATTTTGGCGGCGCAGCGTCTGCTGGCGGCGTATGAAGGTATCTTTTGCGAACCCGCCAGCGCGGCGAGTGTGGCCGGCTTGCGGCGCGCGCTCGATGAAGGGTGGTTGACGGGGCAAGAGCGCATTGTGTGCGTGCTGACAGGGCATGGTCTCAAAGACCCCGATACCGCCATCGCCAACAGTGGCGCGGTCATCCCGATTGAAGCAACGCTTGACGATGCTGTGCGGGCGTTAGGGTGGCAATAATCGAAACAAAGGAGGTGCTCCATGAGTCGGCTGGTGATGAAGTTTGGCGGAACGTCGGTGGGCAATGCAGACGCGATTCGCCAGGTGGGCGAGATTTTGCAGAAAGCCTATACCGACGGACATGAAGTCGTGGCTGTGGTGAGCGCGATGCGCGGTGTGACCGATATGCTCATCAATGCCGCCAAAGCCGCGGCGCAGGGCGACGATGCGGCGGCGCGTTCCGCGAGTACAACCATTTGGGAACGTCATGCGGAAGCCGCCGGCGTGTTGCTGGGGCGCACCACAGGCCCCGATTTGGCGGCAATCAAGCAGGAATTGTCCATGTTCATGCACCTGTGCGAAGCCATCGCCATTCTGGGCGAAGTGACGCCGCGCGCCATGGACCTCATTTCCTCGCTGGGCGAGCGGTTTTCGGCGCGCCTGGTGGCTTCGTATTTGCAAACGCTGGATGTCCCTTCGGAAGCCGTTATCGCCAGCGAACTGATTGTCACTGATGAGTGCTTTGGTTCGGCGAACCCCTTGCTGGATGAAACGGGCGAACGCACACGGGCGCGCTTGTTGCCCTTGCTCGAACAGCGCACGCTTCCTGTGGTGACGGGCTTTTTGGCGGCAACGCGCGACGGCGTGATTACCACGCTGGGGCGCGGCGGTTCGGACTACACGGCGGCCATTTTGGGGCACGCACTGGACGCCGACGAGATTTGGATTTGGACGGATGTTGACGGCGTGTTGACAGCCGACCCGCGCATTGTGCCCAACGCGCGCACGCTCAGCCGCATTGGCTACACCGAAGCCGCCGAAATGGCCTACTTTGGCGCGCGTGTTCTGCACCCCAAAACAGTGCGCCCGGCGGTTGAAAAGCGCATTCCCGTGCGCATTCTCAACACCTTCAACCCCACCCACCCCGGCACGCTCATCGTGCCTGATGACACCGTCAATGGGCGCGCCGTCAAGGCTGTGACGGCGATTCGCAACCTGGCGCTGGTCACAGTGGAAGGGCGCGGGATGCTGGGCGTGCCCGGCGTGGCGGCGCGTGTGTTTGGCGCGGCGGCGCGTTCGGATGTCAGTGTGCTCATGATTTCGCAAAGTTCATCCGAACAGTCCATTTGCTTTGTCGTCCCGTCGGATGCCAGCCGCCGCGTAGTGCAGGCGTTGGAACAGGAGTTTGCGCACGAGTTGCACATTGGCGCGATTGACCGCGTGTGGGTGCAGGATGATGTGGTGATTGTGGCGGTGGTGGGTGGCGGTATGCGGCGCACACCGGGCATTGCCTCGCGTGTGTTTGGGGCGCTGGGTGAAAAAGAAATCAACGTGGTGAGTATCGCCCAGGGCAGTTCCGAATACAATTTGTCGCTGGTGGTTGAAGCCGCCGATGCGAACGATGCCGTGCGTGCCATTCATGATGCCTTCTCGCTGGGTGAACCACCTCGCCAGGAGGAGCCGACGCTGGTTGTGCCTGAATAGATGCTGAACGGAGAAGCACCGATGCGCTACATTCCAATTATCCAATTTGGTGTTGGCGGTGTGGGGCGCGCGCTCATTCGCCAGGTTTTGGCGACCGCTGAGCAACAGGCGCGCTATGGCTTTCAATTCGTGTACACCGCCCTGGCTGATAGCGACGGCGCGGTGGTGGCGACCCGCCACGAAGACGAAGGGCTGGCACGGGCGTTGTTGGAAGACCTTGTCGAATGGAAAGCGGCCGGGAAGCGACTGGCGGAGCACCCCGAAGGCTACTGGCAGGGGGATTTGGCGGCGCTTGTGGATGTCGCCGGCTGGCCGGGTGCGATTGTGGTGGATGTGACCGCCGCCGAAGCCGAAACCGTTGCGCCGGCGTTCCAGCGGGCGCGCGACCTGGGCTATGGCATTGTGCTGGCGAACAAGAAGCCGCTTACCGGCGATTTGCGCCTGTGGGACCTGTTGCATGCGGGACCACTGCGCTATGAATCGACGGTGGGCGCGGGTTTGCCGGTGATTTCCACATTGCGCACTTTGCTGGATACCGGCGACAGCGTGAAGCAGGTGCAGGGAGCGCTGAGCGGGACTCTTGGCTTTGTCATGTCGGCGCTGGAAGCGGGGCAATCGTTTTCGGCGGCTGTGCGCGAGGCGCACCGCCTGGGCTACACCGAACCCGACCCACGCGACGACCTGAGCGGCATGGATGTGGCGCGCAAAGCGCTCATTCTGGCGCGCACCTTGGGGCTTCCGTTGAGCATGGATACCTTGACGGTTGAGCCGCTCTACCCACCCGACTTTGCCGCACTCTCGCGGGATGAATTTTGGGCGCGGCTGGATGAGGTGGATGCCGAGATGCAAGCCCGTGTGGCGTCGGCGGCGGCGGAAGGCAACGTGTTGCGCTATGTGGCGGATGTCTCCGAGGCGGGCGTGTCGGTGGGGGTGCAAGCCGTGCCGCGTGAAAGCCCGCTGGGGGCTTTGCGCGGTACCGACAACTTGATAAGTTTCACCACCGCTCGCTATGCGGCGCGCCCCCTGGTGGTGCAAGGGGCAGGCGCAGGCGTTGATGTCACAGCGGCGGGGGTACTGGGGGATATGTTCCAATTGGCGCAGGTTTGCCGCTAACCCACGTGCTGGAACGACGGCGCGGTGCGTGTAGAAAGCGTGCCGCGCCGTTGCCTGAAAGCCCCTTTTGGAAAACATGTTGTCGGTTTTTATACCCAAAAGTTACTTTTGCATTATTTGATTTATCCAAAAAAACGGATAGAATGGCGGGCGGTTTTCCTTCTTTTACAAAACTTCTTTTTTTGGGGGAAACAGCTTCAAAAATAAAAAATATGGGGGAAACGCATTATGCCTAAAAAACAAGTTCGCCTTGACGAAAAAGATGTGCAAATTCTTCGGAGCGCGCAAGAAGATGGGCGCGTGCCGTGGGCGCAACTGGCGCGCGAGATGGGCATGTCTTCGCCGGCGATTTTGTCGCGTGTGCGGCGCTTGTACAAAGAGGGGGTGATTGCCGGGCATACAACCGTGCTCAACCGCGAAGCGTTGGGGTATGAAACGGTCGCCTATCTCTTCGTCTCGCTGGCGTCCGCCGATGCCGAAACGTTAACCGCATTCCGTGAAGCGGTTGCGGCCATGCCCGAAGTGCAGGAGTTTGTGGCGCTGACGGGGGAGTATGAGTACATGATACGCGTGGTGTTACCGTCGCCTGCGGATGTGCAGACGTTTGTCCATACGAAATTGGCGAAGGTCGCCCCGCTCGCTCGTGTAGCCACCAGTCTGGCGACGGATGAAATCAAATTCACCACCAATCTGCCGCTTGCGTAGGCTGACGCGCATAAGAGAACGCCCGCTCATCCGAGCGGGCGTTTTCTTTCTGCAAGCCCAAAGGGGTGGTGCGTGTGGCTCAATAGCCGCCGACGTTCAACAACGGTTCTTTGATACCGTCGGGATCGTCGCTGTTGTCCCAGTCCGTCGTGCCACTGCTCAACAAAGCGTTCTTCACCTGGTCGGGTGAGGCGCTGGGATGCGTGGCTTTGTAGAGGGCGGCGGCACCTGCGACGTGAGGCGTCGCCATGGACGTGCCGCTAATGGTGTTGTACCCACCGTCGTTCCACGTGGACTTGATGCAGACGCCCGGCGCGATGATGTCCACGTCCGCACCGTAGTTGCTGAAATTCGCAAAGGTGTCGTCTTCGTCTGTACGGCAGGTGGGCGACCCCAGCCCGCCCGGCTTGCCGTCAAAGTCGGCCAGCGCCGAGACAGTGATGACCATGTCATACGCCCCTGGTGTGTGGTTGGCGGTATCGTCGCTTTCATTACCGGCTGCCACAGCGAACGTCACACCCGCGGCGGTGGCGTTGCAGAGTGCAATCTTTTCGGGGTCGCTGGTTTCGGCGCAGGAAAGCCCATCGTCACTGCCGCTCCCGCCCAGGCTCATGTTGGCGACTTCGATGATGTCGGCATTGGCGGTCACCCAGTCAATGCCGCAAATCACGTCGGACAACGTGCCCGAACCGGCGTTGTTGAGGACACGTACCGCCCAGAGGCGCGCCCCAGGGGCAACCCCTACGACGCCAAAATCGTTATCCAGCGCGGCAATCGTACCGGCGACGTGGGTGCCGTGCCCGTTGCCGTCGCTGTAATTCGAGGGTTTGCCTTTGGAGCAGTTGTATCCGCCCACCACATTCAGGTCGGGGTGCGACGAGATACCGGTGTCAATGACGGCGACGTCAACGTCCACGCGGTCGTCCACGCCGTCAATGTTGGCGGTGGCGCTCAGTTCGGCGTCAATGCGGTCAATGCCGGTCGGGATTTCTTGCGGGCCACTGCCGCCGCCATCGCCACCGCAGTTGTTGCGGCAGGGTTTCGGGTTGAAACTGACGTAGCGGTCGGGGGCAACAACCCGCACGCGGGGGTCGGCTTGCAGGGCGGCCAGGCGCCCGGCCGGGACTGTGGCAACAAAGCCGCGCATGGCGTGGGTATAGGAACGCCCAACAGCCAGCCCATGGCGCAAGGCCATTTCGTTGGCCACAGCGGGCAGGGCGGAAGCCGAAACAGAATCATTCAGCACGACGATGTACTGCCCAGGGACGATATCACTTTTTTCTGCGACGACGGAATGCGAAGCGGGGATGTTGAAAAGTGCAAAAGTGGCGGCGATGAAGAGCGCAACGAAGGTGAACACGAATGAATGGCGCACGTGCATAAGGCTCGCTCCTTTGAGAGGTCTTCATTTGCATGCAAAAATGTGAGCAGGAATGCATAGAAATACGAAGATTCACCACCCCCCTTTTGTTGAGATTTGGGCTCGCAGAAGTGGGGGCAGTATATGAGATTTGAGCAAGGTTTGCAAATAAGGGGTGTTGAATTACTCGCTTGAAAGGGGCTTCATAGATGAACCTGCTTGTCACCCCCGCGCGTTCGTGCCATCATAGCCGCAAGAACCAACCACACACAAGGTATCGCCTATGCGCTTGGCCGTAACCCACCCCAACATGCTTTGGCTTTTGGTGCTGGTGCCGCCGTTGCTCTGGCTGGCGTGGCGTGCGCCCCGCCCTGCACAACGGGGGCGCAAACTGGCCGCCATGGCGTTGCGTGGTCTGTTGATGAGCGCTTTGGTGCTGGCGCTCGCCGGCTTGCACGTGCGCTTGCCGGTGGACGATACCGCGGTGGTCTTTCTCATTGACCTTTCGGATAGCGTGCCCCCCGCTCAGCAGGAAGCGGCGGTGACATTTGTGCGGCGGGCTTTGCAGGCGCGGGGTGAGCATGATGTCGCCGGTATCGTGGTCTTTGGGAAAAATGCGCTGGTTGAGCGTACCGTTGGCGCGTTGCAGGATGTACCGGGCATTGAGAGTATTCCCGTGCGCACGCGCACCGATATTGCCGAGGCGCTGCAAGTGGGATTGACGCTCTTCCCCGCGGAGTATCAGAAGCGCTTTGTGCTCCTCAGCGATGGGCAAGCCAACGAGGGTGATTGGCGCGCCTTGCTGCCCATCGTGCAGGCTTACGCCATTCCCATTGATGTGGTAGCGCTTCAAGGGGGCATTCAGGGGCCCGAAGTGGCGTTGAAGCGCCTGGATGTTCCCGCCACAGCGCGCGAAGGCGAGCGGCTTGATGTGCGCGTTGTTCTGGCGAGCAATACCAACGGCGCTGTGCGCGTCCACTTGCTGCGCGAGAACCAGGTGTGGGCCACGCGCGAGGTGACACTGACGCCGGGGGAAACGACGCTGACCTTTGAGGTGCCGGCTTCGCAAACAGGCTTTTTGCGCTTGCAAGCCGTGCTGGAACCCCAAAACAGCGATACCTTCCCGCAGAACAACCGCGCCGAAGCCTTTACGATTGTCGAAGGTCCGCCGCGTGTGTTGGTGGTTGCACGTTCGACGGAAGAGGCCGCGCCGTTGGTCGCCGCGCTTCAAGCCGCCAACATGCTGGTTGACCAGATTCCCCCGTCGGCGTTGCCAACCTCGGCGACGACGTTGGCGGGCTACCAGAGCGTGGTGCTGGTGAATGTGCCCGCTCCCGACGTTTCCACGGCGGCGCAAGAAGCGTTGGCGACGTTCGTGCGTGATACCGGGGGCGGGTTGGTCATGATTGGCGGGCCGCAAAGTTTTGGCGCGGGCTTGTGGAGCGATACACCCGTGGAAGCGGCGTTGCCGGTTGAGATGCGTGTGCGCGCCCGCGAGCAAGAACCGAACATTGCGCTGGTGCTGGCGGTGGACAAGAGCGGTTCCATGGGGCAATGCCATTGTGAAGACCCCAACGATACCAACGCGATGCGTCAGCGGGCGTTGGCGGGGATTCCCAAGGTGGATATCGCCAAAGCCGCTGTGTTGCAGGCGGCCGCCGCCCTGGGCGATTTCGATTACATTGGCGTTGTGGCGTTTGACAGCGAAGCCCGCTGGGTGTTGGAGCCGCAACGGTTCCCTGGACGTGCGGCATTGGAAGAGCAAATTGGCACGCTCATCGCCGAAGGGAGTACGAACATTTTTGCCGGTTTGAAAGCCGCCGAAACAGAACTGGCGGGCGTTCCCGCCAAGGTGCGCCATATCATCCTGGTGACGGATGGTTGGAGCCGTGCGGGGGACTATCAGGCGCTGGCTGCCGCCTTGCGTGAAGAAGGCATTACGTTGAGCGTGGTCGCCGCCGGCAATGGTTCGGCGGTTGAAGAATTGTCGCAACTGGCCGCCCAAGGTGGGGGGCGTTTCTATCCTGCGCCCAATGTTGGCGATATTCCGCAAATTTTCCTCAAAGAGACCATTCGTGTCTATGGGCGGTATATCGTTGAGGAACCGTTCCGCCCTGTTGTGGCGTCGCCTTCGCCTGTGTTGCGTGGCTTGCGCCTGCAATGGCCGGTGTTGCTGGGCTACAATGGCACAACTCGCAAGCCGGCGGCTGTTGCGCCCTTGTTGACGCCGCAAGGCGACCCCCTGCTGGCGCATTGGCGCTATGGTTTGGGGCGCGCCGCCGCCTGGACAAGCGACTTTACCGGGCGCTGGGCGCAGGCGCTCATTCAGGATGAAGAAGGCGCGGCGTTGATGCGCCAGATTGTGGCGTGGACGTTCCCGCCGCCGCAATCAACCGCGTTGCAGGCAAGCATTCTGCCTGAGGGGAGTGGTGTGCGTATCAGCGTGGTGGCTGAGCGTGAACTGGCGGCGCAGCCGGGAGAAACGCGCTTGCGGCTGGTTGCGCCTGACGGCGCTGTGCGCGACATGGTGATTCCCCCCGTGGCGCCGGATACGTTTGAAACATTCCTCGAACTTGACCAGCCGGGCGCCTATCTGGCGACCATCATCCGCACGGATGAAGACGGGACGCCGCTTGAACAAAGCCAGGCGGGGTTTGTCATCCCCTATTCGCCGGAGTACCAGCTGACCGTGCAAGATGAAACCACCTTGCGCACGCTGGCGCTCGAAACAGGGGGGCGTCTGCCGGTTGAGGCTGAGCAGGTGTGGGCGGCTCCCGGTCAGCGTGCGGTGCGTGTGCGCGACCTTTGGCCGTTCTTGCTGGTTCTGTCGGCGCTCTTGTTGGTGCCGGATATTGCTGTGCGCCGCCTGGACGTGCGCCGTGAAGGACTGACGGCGTGGCGTGCATGGTGGCAAGAACGTATCCAGCAGTGGCGTGTGGAGCCGGCGCTTGCGGCTGAGCGTTCAACTGAGCGACAGCACCTTTTTGAGGCGAAGACGCGGGCACGGCGCCCCTATGCTCCGCCGCCTTCCCCACCGACGTCTCCGCCCTCTGCGCCATCTTCTCATACCACGAAAACTGCACCGCCTGCACCGTCGGCGGAAGAGGATATGGATGCCATTGCGCGCCTCAAGCAGGCGAAAAAGCGACGGCGTGGCGCGCGGTAAAGAGTGCTTGGCTTTCAAATAATCGTAACATTTAATGTAATTTGTAATATTTTTCTTATAAATATAAAACTACTCCCAAAACTCATGTGGTAGGTGTGCTCCAATGCGAATACGGCGAAAGTCAAGTCTCTTCCGTGCGGCGAGCCTTGTTGTCCTCTTTTTGTTGGGACTTGGTCTGTTTTTGTATGGCAAAAATTTGGTTTTTGCACGTGGCGTCTCGCAAGGCATTGTGCCGGGGGCGCAGCTTCGTTTTGATCATTTGACGGTCGAGGATGGTTTGCCAAGTGCCACTGTTCTCAGTGTTATGCAAGACCGAGACGGCTTCATGTGGTTCGCTACGGAAGGCGGTGTCGCACGCTACGATGGAATCTCTTTCAAAATCTTCCAGCATATTCCCGGCAAGAACAGCATAAGCGCGAATAACTCCTTTGCCATTATCCAAAGCCGCGATGGCTTGATTTGGATTGGAACTGATACAGGCGGCTTGAATGTATATGATCCGCGTACCGGCGTGTTTTCAGTCTATCAGCATGACCCGAACGACCCCTATAGCCTGATTGATAACAATGTATGGGCGCTCATGGAAGACCAGGAAGGCAATATTTGGGTCGGCACACGCGCCGGTATAAGCCGCTTCGATCCTGATTCGGGGCTTTTCCACAATTACCCCTACGATCCTGATAACCCCCGTGGGCCGGCGGCCGCCGTCGTGTGGCGCATATATCAAGATCGTGCCGGTACAATTTGGGTGGCAACTCGCAATGGATTACAGCGGTATAATCCCGCTTCTGATGACTTCACGACGTTTGCGCACGACCCCGCAGATCCTACGAGTATCAGCGAGAGTAACGTCTGGGCTATGTTGGAAGATAGCCGCGGTAATTTTTGGGTTGGCACCCGCGGCGGCGGCTTGAATCTGATGGATCGCGAAAAGGGGACGTTTATCGCCTATCGCGCCAACCCGTCGGACCCACATGGGCTCAGCAGTGATAACATATGGAATGTATTTGAAGATAGCGCCGGGCGATTGTGGGTGTTGACGGAGACCGGCGGTCTGCACCTCTTTTCACCGGAAACAGGGACATTTACACGGTATCAGCACAACCCCACCGACCCATTTAGTCTGAGCCATAATGATGTCTTCTGGATGACCGAAGACCGTTCTGGAGCGCTCTGGATTACCAGCCGGTATGGGGGTGTGAATATCCTCGCGCCGATGCTTCAGCGCTTTGGGGTGTATCGTGTTATCCCGAATGAACCGCTTTCACTCTCAGCAAGTAACGTATTTGGCATATTGGCAGAACCAGATGGTATTGTATGGGTTGGCACGTTTGGGGGTGGGTTGCATCGGATTGATCGTAAAGCGAGAGATATACAAGTTTTTCAGAAGGACTCTAACGACCCGTTGAGTTTGGCGCATAATAATGTCTTTTCTATTCATCGTGATTCCCATGGCCGACTGTGGGTAACAACCTCGGGTGGTGGGCTGAATCTTTGGGACCCTCTGTTGAATGGTTTTCGCCATTACCCCACGGATGACCCGAATGACCAGACGGGCATTCCGACAAAATACCTGACGGCACTGGAAGACGCCGAAAATGGCCGTCTGTGGGTTGGTACGCTGGGGTTTGGCTTGCTGCTCTTTGACCCCCAACGCGAGCAAGTCGTCACGATGTATCAGCATGACCCTCAAGACCCTACTTCATTGAGTGAGGACACAATCTACGAAATTGAGCGAGATTCGCGTGGACAACTGTGGATTGCCACAGCGCGAGGCGGCTTGGATGTGTTCGACCCGCAAACGGAAACATTTACGCACTATCGGCACAATCCCGATGACCCCAATAGCATCTTGAGCAATACCGTGCATGATGTGTACATAGATGAAGAGCAGCAAATCGTATGGGCGGCGACTGCTGCTGGGCTTAGCAGGCTTGATATACGCACGGGGACATGGCGAAACTATACCGTGGAAGACGGTTTACCAACCAGCATGATCATGGGCATTGAGCGTGGTGAATCTGGGGAATTGTGGGTGAGTACTGGTCGAGGTTTGAGCCGTTTTCTTGTGGAGACCGAGACGTTTATGAATTTTGATTCGGACTACGGATTACCCGGCGACCAATTCAATATTGCCAGCACGTATCGCGCTCCGAGCGGTGAACTGTTTTTTGGCGGCCCAAATGGTCTTGTGTATTTTTATCCCGACAGTCTGACGCCCAACCCATATAAACCACCTGTTGTCTTTACCGGTTTTGAGTTGTTCAACAAACCTGTAGAGGTTGGCAGTGCGATTTTGTCGCAGCCCATTGAATACACTGAGAAGATAACGCTTTCGCACGACCAATCAGTGTTTACAATTCATTTTGCGGCATTAAGTTATCAAATATCCACGCATAACCAATATCAATATAAACTGGAAGGCTTTGACAAAGATTGGTCTCCGCCCACGTCTCATCATCAAGCGACATATACCAATATTCCTCCGGGCACATACACGTTCCTTGTGCGTGCCGCCAATCATGATGGTGTATGGAATCCCGAACCTGCACGCTTGGAAATTGAGATTTTACCGCCCTGGTGGGCGACATGGTGGTTCCGTACGCTTTCCATTTTGCTGGCAAGCGGGATGCTGGTTGGCGGCATTCAGTGGCGATATCACACGATGCGCAAAAGGAATATCGAATTGGAACAGCGGGTGCGTGCACGTACTGCTGAACTTCGCGAGGCGCAAAAGGAGTTAGAGGACGCCAACGCCCATTTGCAAATTCAATTGGACGAGATTACAGCTTTGCAGCAGAAAGTGCGCGAGCAGGCAATTCGGGATCCGCTCACAGGGCTTCACAATCGGCGGTATTTGGATGAGTTTTTACCAGGTGCGTTCAGTCGTGCCCAGCGTGAAAATGCGTGTATCGCTTTTGTATTGATAGACCTTGACCACTTCAAGCGTATCAACGATACATACGGGCATGCCGCCGGCGATGCCGCCCTTGTTCATGCGGCTACGCTCTTCCGCGAGAGTATTCGCTCCGGTGATCTGGCATGCCGCTATGGCGGTGAAGAGTTCTTGCTCGTTCTGTTTGGTGTGTGTGAGGAAGAAGCCATGCAGCGTGCTGAGGCTCTTCGACAAGCCCTCGAAGCGCTGGATTTTCGATACAATGACCAGCGCATTCAGCTCACAGCTTCTATTGGTGTTTCAATTTACCCCGTCCATGGCCAAGACCACGATACATTGCTCAAGCAAGCTGACGACGTGCTCTATGAAGCAAAAGAAAGTGGCCGCAATCGGGTGCTGATGGCGTCGCTTTCAGCCTGAGCGCGTGGGGATACCTTGTGGTGTCTCACGCTTTTGAATGTTGAAATAACCGCTATGCGGTGCATCGCCATGCATGGATGCGCCGTTTTGTTCTCTGTTGCAAGCGCTCTCCCCATGTACACAACCAGCCGCCTGCGAGAGAGCCGCCTGTTGTGCATTCTTTTTTCAAATTCACTCGTTCAGCGTACAATGCGCGCAACCCGCAACTCATCAACCCACAGGAGAGAGGCTATGGCACGCCGGGCACTGCGTTGGTTTGTAGGGGCGCTCCTCGTTCTGCTGATGGTGGTCGTCGTTGGCGGGGTCTGGTTCATCCGCCGCCCCTGGCCCCAAACAGAGGGCACACTCACGCTGGAAGGGTTGCAAGCCCCCGTGACGGTTTTGCGCGACGCGCACGGCATCCCCTACATCTACGCCGAAAACGAGCATGACCTCTTCTTTGCGCAAGGCTATGTTCATGCCCAAGATCGCTTGTGGCAGATGGATTTCCAGCGCCGTGTGGGACTGGGGCGGCTGAGCGAGATTTTGGGAGAAGCCACGCTGGAAACTGATATGTTTTTGCGTACTGTGGGCACCAATCGCGCGGCGCAGCAAGATTATGAAAACGCCAGCGACGCCACGAAAGCCATCTTGCAGGCCTACGCCGACGGCGTCAACGCCTACATTGCGACGCACCGCGGCCGCTACCCGCTGGAATACCGCATTCTCGGCGTTGAGCCTGAACCCTGGTCGCCTGTGGATACGCTGGCGTGGGCGAAGATGATGCAGTGGGACCTCACCAATTCCTTCCGCTCGGAACTGTTGTATGCCCAACTGCTCGACGCCTTGGGATCTGAGCGTGCCGCCGAACTCTTCCCCGGCTACACGCCCGGCGCGCTCACCATTCTGCGTGAAGAAGACCTGTCCCTTGGCACGCCCGATTTCGAGGCGGTGGAGCGTGCGCTTGCCAAAGCCGGGCTTCTGCTGGATGGCGTCGCCCAAGGGTGGGGGAGCAACAACTGGGTGGTCGCGCCCTCACGCAGCGAAACGGGACGCCCCTTGCTGGCGAACGACCCGCACCTGGCGTTTGGTACGCCCGCCATCTGGTACTTGATGGCGCTGCATGCGCCGACTTACAACTCCACCGGCGCGACGTTGCCGGGCATTCCCGGTGTGGTCATCGGGCATAACGAGCGTATCGCCTGGGGCATGACCAACCTTGCCGCCGACGTGATGGACCTTTACATCGAGCGGCTCAACCCCGACAATCCCAACGAATACGAAGTCAACGGTGAATACGTGCCCTTTGAGATCGTGCATGAAGAAATCCGTGTGAAAGGGCGCGCCGAACCGGTTGTGGTAGACGTCAAACTGTCGCGCCATGGACCACTGGTCAACGATGTGCTTGACCTGGAGCAACCGGTTGCCATGCAGTGGCTGGCCACCGCCCAGCCCAACACGCTGATTGATGCCATGTACCCCGTCAACACAGCCCAAAACTGGGACGAATTCCGCGCCGCGTTGCAAAACTGGGATGCGCCCATGCAAAACTTCGTCTATGCCGACGTGGACGGCAACATTGGCTACTACGGCGCAGGCAAAGTCCCCATTCGTGCGAACGGGGTGGGGGATACGCCTGTGCCGGGCTGGACGGATGAGTACGAATGGGTGGACTTTATCCCCTTTGATGAACTGCCCCACACTTTCAACCCGGCGCGCGGGTACGTGGCAACCGCCAACCACAAACCCGTACCCGATTCATACCCCTACTACATCAGCACGTTTTGGTCTACACCGAACCGTGCCCGCCGTATCGAAGAGGGGTTGACCGCCAAAGAGCGCCTCTCGTTGGACGATATGGCGGCGATCCAGGCTGATATCGTCAGCATTCCCGCACAGCAGATTGTGCCGCACTTGCTGGCTGTCCAGACGGATGACATCATCGCCCAGCGCGCCCAAGACGCCTTGCGCGAGTGGGATTACCGCCTGGACGCCGATTCGGCGGCGGCGGGCATTTTTGAAGTGGCGTACTGGAAACTGATTGAAGCCACCGTCGCCGATGACTTGCCCGAAGCGTTGCGCGACGACTATCTCGCTCAAACACATCGCCATTACCAATTCATGGAATGGCTCTTGCAACAGCCCGCCGACAATGCATGGTGGGACGACCAGACGACCCCCGAACAAGAAACGCGCGACGACATCATGGCGCGCGCGCTTGCCGCCACTGTGGAATGGTGGGGGCGTCAACAAGGCGACCTGGTCCACGAGTGGACATGGGGGCGTTTGCACACCACCACCTTCAAGCACAACGTGTTTGGCGACATTTCACCCCTCAATCGCTTCTTCAATGTTGAAGCCGGTCCCACCCCCGGCGACAATCAGACGCCCAATGCCAACTCCTTTGTGTTTGGCAACTCGTTTGCTGTGCGTGGTGGTCCGGGCTATCGCGAACTCTTTGACGTGGGCAATTGGGACGCGTCGCGTGTGGTGATTACCGTGGGGCAAAGCGGGCATGTCTTCCATCCGCATTATGGTGATTTTGCGCCAATGTGGCTGACAATGGAGTACGCACCGCTCCCGTGGACCCGCGAAGCGGTTGAAGCGGCGGCTACCCAGCGTTTGGAGTTGCGTCCGCAGCAATAACCAGCCAGCCCATCAGCGAGAGCGGAACCACGCCCACCGGCGCATGCTGGTGGGCGTTTTCGTCCATTTTGGCGGCGTGCCGATTGTTGCCTGACGCGGCTTGACTACACTATGCCCCATCTCACACAGGAGGAAGGCAATGACAACGCTTTACTTCATTGAAGAGGGAGAAGGTCCTGCGCTGCTGCTATTGCACAGTGGCGGCATGAGCAGTGAAGAATGGCGGCGCCACATTCCCGCATTTGCCAAGCATTTTCGCGTCATCGCGCCGGATTTGCCCGGGCATGGGCGTAGCCCCTTGCCGGAAAATGAACCGCTCTCCATCGGGGCAATGGCGCGTGCTGTACGCACCCTGCTGGACGACCTGGACATTGCTGAAGCGCATGTCCTCGGCTCTTCGATGGGCGGCGCTGTTGCCTTGCGGCTCATCCTTGACGCCCCGGAGCGTGTCTCGCGGCTCATTTTGTACCGCGTTCACTACACCAAAGACCCCGCGCTCTATCGGCACACGCTCGACATCGCCAACCCCGAACGGTGGCGACAGGTGGGATTGGACAAATGGCTCAGCCAGATTCACACGCCCCAAGGCGGCCCGGACGCCTGGCGACAGGTTATTCAACGTGTCGCCGACCTTTTCAACCCCGAGACCACTGACCACCGCCACACACTGGACGACCTGCGCCGCATTACCGCGCCGACGCTCATCATCGTGGGCGATCGCGACCCGTTGGTGCCGCTTGACGCCGCCCTCGCCATGTACCGCACCATCCCGACCGCGGCGCTCTGGGTGCTGCCAAACGCCACTCACGTCACAGCCGCCAACACCTGGCGGCGCGACTGCTTCGACCTGGAGGTTGTGCGCTTCTTGAAACATCATTATCCGGCGGAGGTTTCTGCATGAAAAAGTGGCTCTTGGTGGCGGTCTGGTTCAGCCTGGCGCTCGTGTGGCGTCCCGCACACGCCCAATCCGCGACGCCGCCCTTCCGCCTGCCGTTCAACCTGCCCCCCGGTCCCGAAACGTGGCTTGTTGGGCAAATGTACGGCAACACCATCGGCGCCTTTTTCCAGCGCACCAGCACCTACCGCGCCGGTCAAGGGGTACACTTTGGCATAGACTTTCTCGCGCCGTGTGGTACGCTCGTTGTGGCGATTGGCGACGGTGTGGTCAGCGAGGTGGATGGTCCGCATGGCGCTGCACCCCACAACCTGATGATTGACCATGCCAACGGGTACTCCTCATTTTATGGGCACTTGCTCGAAAAGCCTGCGCTCGCCGTGGGGCAACGGGTACGCGCCGGCGAAGTGGTGGCGCTCAGCGGTGATTCGTTTGGCACGTGCCATTCCGCTCCACACTTGCACCTTGAAATTCGCAACAACGCCCACACAGAAGCCTACAACCCTGTGCCGCTCATTGACGCCGATTGGGATAGCCTGCTGCTCTACGGCACGGGCGGCCATCAATTTGCGCGTGATTTGACCGACCCGCGGCGTTGGCAACGCATTGACGACCAACCCGATGTGCGCTTTGGCGGTCCACTCCTCAACGATTATGCCGAATCATGGCCGCGGGGGTTCCGCCGATGAAACGATTTGCTTTGCTCGTCCCTTTGCTTGCGCTGGCGTTCATGCTGGCGTGTACTGCACGCCCGACACCCACAGCGCCCACGTCTGCTGATGCCGACCTGCCCAGCGCGACGATGACGCCTGCCGAAATTGTGGCGCGCGCCACGTTCACCCCAACGCCCGCGCCCACGCCCACGGCGTCGCCGTCTCCCACGCCCACCCCGGTGCCACAGCCGCGCCAACTCACCAACGCCCCCGGTTGTTGCTGGGCGCCCTTCTTTCTCGATGATGGGCGTGTGGCGTTCCTTGACAAGCCGTCGCCGGAAGCCCCCACAGGCTATTATGCCGTACCGCTCACCGGAGGGGCACCGGAACGCATCGAAACACGCATCGGCTATTACATGGGCGATGGGCGCTATTTTGTGTTTTGGGAAGGCGAGCAGGTGGTGATTGAAGACCGCCGCGATGGTATGCAGTATCGCCCCCCCACAGAAGGGCGCTCGGTGAGCCTGCTGCCCGACGGCGAACATATCTTGTGGAGTGTGCGCGATTCCGACAGCAGTATCCCCTTCGACCAGCGTATCACTCGTGTCTGGCAGGCGCGGCTTGATGGCAGCGAAGCGCGCGAGGTGTTGCGCCTGCAAGGGGGCGGTGTGGTGGCGCTTCTGCCGGATGGCACGTGGCTGCTGGAACGCACCGCTGAGGATGATGAGACTGTGCGCGTCTTGGAGCGCTACAATGCCGCCACAGAGACGCGCGTGGAACTGTTCCGCGCGGCGCGGATGCGTTCCGAGCGTCTTGCGCCTGATGGGGGTTTTCTGCTCTTTTTTGTCGCACAAGACCAGGTGCGCGAACGAAATGGCATGTGGTTGTTGCCGCTGGATGGCGGCGAACCGCAAAAATTGCCCTGGTTTGGCGCGTATGCGTGGGAAGACGGCGACCATATTCTGTATTTGCCATTCCAGGCGGCGGCTGAATCGCACCAGATACGTCGCTATACCATTTCCACGGGGGCTGATGAAGCCCTCACTGACCCGGCGCAAACGCCCTTCAAGGTGGCGCAAAACAACTTTGCCTTTGCGCCCGACCGTTCCGGGATGGTGTATGTCTCCGCAACTGATTTGAGCCTGTACTGGTTGCCGCTACCGGGCAGGTAAGAAACCCGCATTTGGGGGCTGTCTAAGGACTGCCACATGAAAACAGAGAGAGGAGCGCGCATGAACAGTTTGCGCTGGGTGGGCGTGGTGGGGGTGCTTCTGTTGACGGCGTGTGCCGCGCGTGCGCCCGAGATGGCTATGTTTCGGGGGAATGCTGCGCATACGGGCGTTTTTTCCGTGCCCGCCGACCAACCCCAAGGGACGTGGGAGTTCAAAACCGATGGGCGCATTTTGTCATCCCCGGTCATCGCGGATGGTGCGCTTTTTGTGGGCAGTACAGACAATCATCTGTACGCCATCGAGTTGGCCGATGGGCGCGAACGCTGGCGCTTTGAAACGCAGGGGAGTGTGGTCTCTTCGCCGGTGGTGAAAGGGCATACCGTTTATGTTGGCGGGTTGGACAACCGCATCTATGGGCTGGATACCCGCACAGGCGAAAAGCGCTTCGAGTTTCGTTCGGGCGGCGGCATTGTCTCTTCACCGGCGCTTGTCGGGACAACGCTCTATTACGGCGGTCAGGATCGCAAAGTCCACGCGCTTGATCTGGAAACCGGCACATTGCGCTGGTCGTTTGCCGCCGGCGGTGAAATCTGGTCATCACCCGTCGTTGCCGATGGCGTGCTCTACATTGGCGATTCCTGGCGGCGGCTCTATGCACTGGACATTGAAAACGGCGAATTGGTGTGGGAATTCAATGTGCAAGGTGAAGTGATAGGTTCGCCAGCCGTAGCGGATGGCATGGTCTTCTTTGGAAGCGCCGATACGTATGTCTATGCGCTTGATGCGCAAAGCGGTGTGGAGCGTTGGCGTGTGCAAACCGCTGGCGAAGTCGCTTCCTCTCCCGCGATTCAAGACGGCCTGCTGTACATCGGTGATGAAAGCGGCCTACTCTACGCCCTGGATACCGCTACCGGAGATGAGCGGTGGCGCTTTCAGGCGTCGGATACTATTTTCACTTCGCCCGCCATTGCTGACGGCGTGGTCTATTTCGGCGATTGGGATGGGGTCATGTACGGAGTGGATGCGCATACAGGGGAGGAACGCTGGCGCTTTCGCACCTATGGCGAGATCTGGTCATCGCCGATTGTTGCGCGGGATGTGCTCTACTTCGGGAGTTTCGACCGGCGTGTCTATGCGGTACGTCCCTGAAAAGCGGCGTGTAGCAAAGCATCAGCCTCTCACTTTGCCGAAGTGAGAAGCTGATTTTTTAAATACCTTTATTGTCATGTCAGATCATTTTTTTCTTGCCAGCTGATATGCCTTTTGATATTAATCTTCTGTTATCCCCTCTTTTTAAGATTACAAACCCCTTTTTCCTCAAAAGTCCCCAATACCTAGCGTTTTATAAGGTACAAAAGTCCAATTGAGCACTCTCTTTTTGTGTTGTATTTTTGACGTGGGGGGGCTCTTTTTCGCCTATAAGGGGGTAGGATGCATACGCATTATGTGGACGTATCGCCGTTTT
Source organism: Ardenticatena maritima (assembly GCF_001306175.1). NCBI lineage: Bacteria > Bacillati > Chloroflexota > Ardenticatenia > Ardenticatenales > Ardenticatenaceae > Ardenticatena > Ardenticatena maritima. The sequence continues at coordinate 121,121 of NZ_LGKN01000006.1, read as the reverse complement.
TGGGAGACGAGCCCGCGAGCATTGCACTTCCTGCCGTGCGTGCGCGTTTGCAAACTCTTCTCCGCACCGTGAGCACGTATGTGCCGCAATGGGTGCGTATGCCGGTTGTGCAAGAAGGGCGTTTGCCGCGCGCCACACTGTGCGAGGGGAGCGTTCTTTTTGCTGATGTGTCCGGCTTCACGCGCCTTTCGGAGCGCTTGCGTCAGTCGGAATTGGCGCGCGAAGGGGCGGAAGTGATTACCCAAGCCGTCAACGCCTACTTCGATCGCATTGCGCTCATCTCAGCACGCTACGGTGGCTCTGTGCTGAAATTTGGCGGTGATGCGTCGCTCATCTTTTTTGAGGGCGTTGACCATGCCTGGCGTGCTTGTTTGACCGCTTTGCGTGTGCAGCAACAGTTACGCCATTCCCCAATGGCCGTTGATGTTGAAGGCGAGACGTTTCCGCTTTTCATGTCCATTGGTATTGGCAGTGGAACCCTCTTTCTCGATATTCTGGGGGATGAAAGGAAACGCGAACTCGCCATTCTGGGACCCGCGTTACAGCGTATGGGGCGGGCTGAATCATTCGCAAACGCGGGTGAAATTGTCGTTGACGCTTATACAGCGGAAAGCGTATCTTCGCGTTTACGTCTGACACCCCATCCCGAAGCGCCATCATTCGCGTATCTCCATATTCCTGAATCGCCGCTGCCGGAGTATGCTGGTGTCGTGTGGCCGCAATTGACCTATACCCCTCCAAACGCCTCCCTGGAAGATGATATCGCCTGGCTGGCGCATCGTCTGCACCTGCTCACACCATTTTTGCCGTTTGGCCTGTTGGAGCGTTTGCGTCTTTCGCCGGAAACGCCCGATGTGTTGGATGAAGTACGCTGGGCGACGATCGTGTTTGCTGAAATGCCGGCCATCGCCGCCATCAGCAAGGCACTGGACCACTATACACCTGAACACGTGTCGGAGATTCTGAACGGCTATTTCACATGCATGAGCGATTGTATTCGTCGCTATGAGGGAATTGTCAACAAACTCAGTGTCAGCCCCACCGGCTTGCAGATCATGGCAACATTTGGCGCGCCACGCGCTCATGAAGACGATGCACAGCGGGCAACCCTGGCGGCGCTGAACATGCTCAGCGCCGTGCGAGAGCAGGCATTGCGGCAAGGGTGGCCTGATGAGATGGCGCATGGCATCGGTTTGAATACCGGTTTTGTGTTTGCCGGCAATGTGGGTGGCATGCAACGCCGTGAGTACACCGTCATGGGCGACGAAGTCAACACAGCATATCGGGTGATGAGTGTTGCCGAGCCGGGCACGGTCGTGCTGACAGAGGCAACCATGCAGCAAGTGCGCCAGAATATCGTGATTTGGCCGCTGGAAGCCCGCCGCGTCAAAGGAAAACGTGCGCCATTGATGCTCTATCGCGCGGTGGAGCCCAAAAGTGGCGGGATGGAATGGCGGTGGGAATACCCTCTCGTCAACCGCAAGAAAGAATTGCGCCTGTTCGATGAAGCCATAGATGCGGTGCTCAGCGGGCATGGCCGCTTCATTCATGTTGAAGGCGAGGCGGGGGTGGGCAAATCGCGCTTGGTGGGGGAAGTTGTGCGGCGGATGGGACAGCGCGGCCTGGTGACCATCCTCACCATTTGTCTCTCATACAGCCGCGAAGTGCCGTATATGCCCTGGGTGGATATTTTGCGCACCTTGCTCGATCTCCCCAACGAAAATACCGAAGCCCATGTGCGTGCGGCGCTGGCCGAAATTGACGCCGAGGAGTGGGCGCCGTTGGTCGGCGAAATGCTGGGCATTCCCATCCCGGATACCTCGTTTACCGCTGCATTGCCCCCGCAATTGCGACGCCAGCGCCTTTTTGAAGTCGTGTGGCGGCTCCTCGAAGCGAATATCCCGCTTCCTGGGCTGGCAATTTTTATTGAAGATGCGCAATGGGCGGATGACGCCTCGCTTGATTTGCTCAACACCATCTTGCCACGTATCTCCAGCCAACCCATTTTGCTGTGCGCTGTCCATCGCCCAAGAGACGCATTCGGGCAGCAATGGCAACCGTGGGGAACCCACATTCGCCTTGAACCGCTGACCGTTGAGGATATCGCGCAGTTGATTGCCAATCTTTTGCACACGCTGGATATTCCCGAAGAGTTGCGCACATTTGTCTTCCAGAAATCACAAGGCAATCCGCTCTTTGCTCAGGAGTTGGCGCGCACTTTGCAAGAAAACGCCATGGTACGCCACGAGGCGGAGCATCTCATCTTTGAGTCACCTTTTGATGAGCAAGTTCCGGACACCATTCACAACTTGCTTCAAAGTCGCATTGATCGCCTGCCAGAGCAAGAACGGCGTGTCTTGCAGACAGCGGCCTGTATTGGGCAAACCTTCTCGCTTGATTTGTTGACCGCTATTTATCCCCACGAGCATGTTCACCAGAGTTTGGCGCGCCTTGTTGAACGGGGTTTATTGTTGAGCGAATCGTTTAGCACCGTACCGACATACACATTTGCCCACACATTGACGCAGGAAGTGGCGCACCAGAGCCTCTCCTTCTCGCGGCGTCGTGTGCTTCACCGCCAAATTGCCGACTACCTCGAACGTACCAGCAGCCACGACTTCACAGCAGCCGTGGCCGCGATGCTGGCGTACCACTTCTACGAAGGGGAAGTGTGGGAAAAAGCAGCGGTTTATGCCTTTCAAGCCGGGGCAATGGCGCAACGGGAATACGCGAATGAGACCGCAGTGGCCATGTTTCGCCGGGCGTTGAAAGCCATTGCCAGGTTGTCCCCCTCGCCTTCCGAGATGTTCGCGTTGCAGTTTGATGCCCTGGCGCACTTGGGGGCGTCGCTCAGCCTGATTGGCGAATACGATGAGGCCATGGCCGCCTATCGGCAGGCCGAAAGCGTATTGCCGCACGCCTTTGCACCGTCGGAACATGCCCCACGCCGTGCCGACCTCTTCTTGCATATGGCCGAAGTGATGGAGAAACAGAGCGAGTTTGAGAAAGCGCTTGCCCTTGTCGAGCAGGGATTGGCCGAGTTGCAGGAAGCGCCTGAAGCGCATTTGCAGGCGGCGCGTCTCTATCGTCTTGGGGCGGGCATTTATCATCGTCTGGGCGCGAACGATAAAGCGCTTGCATGGTGCCGCCGTGGATTAGCGGAACTGGCACACCTGGATACCGACTCTTCCAAACGTACCCGCGCACACTTGCTCTTCCTCATGGCGGAAATTGCACGGCGTTTTGGAAAACTGGAAGAAGCCGCCGACTTGGCGCATCAAAGCGCCAAAATGTATGAGGAATTGGAAGATATTCAAGGGTTATCTCAAGCCCATATTACTTTAGGAAACGTGTATTTTGATTGGGGGCGTTTAGATGATGCGGCGCTTTTTTATAACAAGGGGATGGAGCTCAAAAAACGAATTGGTGATGTATATGGCGTTGGCGTAATGGCAAATAATTTAGGTGAAGTGTATCTCTACCAGGGGGATTTTGAGCGTGCGCAAGAAGCGTATGAGCAAAGTATGCAGATTTGGGAAGAATTAGGCTCGGCATTTGGTCAGGCTGTCCTGCATAACAATTTGGCGGTCGTTGCGATGAAGAAACAGCAGTGGCACGCAGCTATGCAGCATTTGAACGCCAGTGAGGCGTTGCTGCATGAATTGGGGGTGGAAGATTGGTTAGTGGAGGTTATGCGGCACAAAGCGGAATGCTGGCTTGGTATAGGGCACTTGACCGAGGCGCAGGCGGCCGCTGAGGTCTCGCTGGAGATGGCACGCCGGCAAAAAATGCAACTCGAAGAGGGAATTGCTTTACGCATTTTGGGGCAGATTGCCTTGCATGCTTCGCGGTTGAAAGATGCTGCACGCTGTTTGGAGCGTGCGTTGGACGCTTTACAGGATGTGGAATCGCCTTACGAATTGGCGCAAACCTATGTCGTACTCAGTCGGCTGGCAATCGCCCGCCAGGCATTTGATGAGGCGTATCAATACCGTGAGCGTGCACGCGCCTTATTTGAGCAGATAGGCGCCATGCATGAGCTGGCGCAGTTGCAAGATGAGGATTGGGAGTAGGGTGAAGGTGGTGAATGGTTTCCGCATGGCGCAGAAAGGGTAAAAGTGATTTTCGCGGAGGTGCCGGGATACGAAAGGATAGACAGGCTCTTGACACTTTTCATTTTTTCTGTATCTCAAAAGGAGGCTTCTTATGTTCCCCTCGCGCCGGTTGCTGGCTCTCACGTTTGCGTTCTATGTGGGTTTCATCCTCGTTTTGGCCACCCTGAGTGTGTTGGTCATCCAACGTGTTTCCGTTGTGCAAGCTTCTTCTTCGACATCTTTTACACCTTCGGCGCTCAAAACGCCGCTGGAAACGAAGAGCGCCCAATCTACGCCAATCGCTGCCGCAGCATATGAAACACCGCCGTGGTTTTCTTTGGACACACCATTGCCTTTGCTGATCTACTCAGGCTCATTGGAGTCGAAAGTTTCCGTTTACAATCCTTTTTCGGTTGCGTTGACGGCAACATTGCAGATTGTTGAACATCAAGGCCCGCTCTCTGTAACGGTTCCTTTGATGATTCCCGCAAATGCACGTCTTCAATGGAGTCCAGCCGCATTGGGCGTGCAGCCTTTTATTGGCAGTGGTCGGCTCTTGTTTGAAGAAAATGTGGGACCTGCAAGCGTTGTCGTGCATATTGTCTCAAAGTCAGGGAGCAATATTGATGGCGCCGTGGCGTATACCCCACCCTTCCCCACTGGGCAAACCTCACTCTTTCCCGGTTTGTACAAAACCACGGATGTATGCTCACAGGTTCACATACAAAATCCGACAACACTTTTTATAAGTGGTCAATTGGTATTGTTTGATGGTACAGGTGCGCCTGTCTACACTGATACGTATGCCATGCCCCCGTTGGGAAACGATATTTTCGATTTGTGCATGATTCCAGGCATCCCCTCAGGTTTTCAAGGGTGGATGGCGCTGATGGATGATTTGACAGCCTATGTAGCGCCTGTAGGGGTTGTGCTCAATGTGCCCGAAACAGGTGACGCCTTCGCTGTTTCCAGCATAGGGGCATATGATGTGTATCAAGGCGCATTTTTGGGGTGGCTTTCAAAAGGTACGGGGGGTGAACCGCTTGACTCCATCTGGACGACATATCGCATTCCGCAAGATATTCTTTACCCGTATTCGTATCAGCGCAGCGGCCTGACGTTTCCGTTGACGCTGACCGTAGATTATTCGGAAATGAATGGAAACCCCGCCGGCTCACAATTCTATGATTTCAGTGGGACTGGGCTGATTGAAGAAGACCTCTCAAATGTCGCCTTTTTGCCCGATGCATGGCAAGGTACGGCCTGGTTCAATCTATTTTCGCCGACAACGACGACAGTGCCGGCGCTCATGAGTACGGTAGTGAATGATGATGGGCAATCGCGTGCCGCCTATAATGGGACGGCGGGCATTGCTGGTGTGCCGGCGCTCGAAATACCCTACTTTGATCAAACGTCTGAGCAGGAATCGTTCCTCTACCTCTACTCGATATTCACAGATACGCTCACGTTTTCGTTATACAATGAAGATGGTTCGTTTTACGGCTCGTTTCAGCGGACCATTTTCCCCAATCAGCAATTGGTTATCCACGCAAAGGATGTTCCGCCGCCGTTTCGCGGGGCGCTGCATATTGTAGGGAGTGGTAGTAATGGCGGGTTGTATGCGATTGTCAACACTACTTTTGTGAACCAACAAGGGGGATTTGTTGACCCGTATGAGCCAAACGATACATGGGAGGACGCCTACCCCTTGTTGCCGAATGCGCTGTACAACGCCTACATCAGTTCTGAAGAAGACATAGACTGGTATCGTCTGGATGTCCAAACCGCCTCATTGATCACGGTGACTCTGAGTAATTTGGCGGAAGATTACGATTTGTTTCTTTTTGGTGATTTGTCTGAGCCAGCGATAAGCGATACACAAGTGTTAGGTGAGTTGGGAGATAATTCGCAGGTTGATGCAGCCGGGCGTATTAGCGCGATAGGACGTATTAGTGCGATAGGCCGAATTAGTGCAATAGGAAGGATAAGCGCGATAGGTCGTATTAGCGCAATAGGAAGGATAAGTGCCATCTCCGCCAATCCAGGTACACTCGATGAGCAAGCATCCACGCTCGCCCTCACCCCTGGCACCTACTACATCCTGATTTTAGGCGATAATGGCGTCTACAACCGCACATCACCCTATGCGCTTGATATCCAGGTCACGCCGCTGAGTCTCCAAATGTGTGCGTGGACGGCACCCAACCCACCCATAACAGCACAGTTCCCGGTCTACACGGGTACACAAGCCACGCCGCCTGAGACGCTCATTGTCAGCAATTTTGAACGTCTGGCTGCCGTGTATGGGTATACCCAAACACTGAACCTATGGACCACTCTCAACCTGTTGGCTGACCAGTCCCAAGTGAAGGGAGTGGTCTATCCGGTTGAAACCGAGCCGGCGGTGGTTGGCGCTTACGAAACATGGAATAGCGACTATTGCAATCCGGCAAGCGCCAACCTGCCTGTTGAGGCAATCTGGCAGACGATTATTGTGCCCTACCTGGAAGCCTACCCATCTATCAAGTCTGTTGTGATTGTGGGGAATGATGAGATTGTGCCATTCCGCCGTATTCTCGACGAAACAACTATCGCCAATGAGCGCACCTACGAAGGAGAAGCGCGCCTTAACCTGAGCGCGTTGCGTGCAGCGTTGGCGGGGGGCTTCATCCTCTCGGACGACATCTATGGCGACCGCGACCCTCTCTATTGGCGCAATCGTGCATTTGCCCTGCCCGATGTCGCCGTGGGGCGCTTGATTGAGACGCCCGGCGAAATAGAGGGCGTTGTGCAAAACTTCATCGCCACGGGTGGGGTCATCACGGTGACGAATGCGACCGTGACAGGCTACGATTTCCTGACCGATAGTGCTGAACATATCAGCAATACGCTGGCTTCGTTGGGGCTTCCAATCACGCCGCTCGTTGGGGAGACATGGAATAATGCCGATTTGCGGAACGTCTGGACGCAGAAGACCCCCCAACCTGACCTGGCTTCGATTAACGCGCACTTTGCACACTTTGAAGCCTACCCGGCGTTGACGACCTCGCCCCCCTTCTTGAATACGGATGTCGTCAACGCGACCTTTGTCAACATACTGGCGTTTTCGATGGGCTGCCATAGCGGCTTCAACGTGGTTGACCGCGATGTACAGCCGAGTGCCGGCGCCACCAGCCCAGATTTCCCGCAGGCGATGGCGCAGCGCCAATCGCTTTGGTTTGCCAATACGGGGTATGGCTACGGCATGGATGACTCTATCGCCTTCTCAGAGCGCTTGATGGCAACTTTTGCAGACGTGCTTACAGATCCTACCGTGACAACGGTTGGTGATGCCTGGCGACTTGCCAAGCAACGCTATGTCGGCACGCTCCCCAGTGGTGGGTTTGGTCTCTATGATGAAAAATCGTTAGCCGAGGCCACGCTTTACGGTTTGCCCATGACGCGCCTTGTCTTCAACACAAAAGCAACGATGGCAGACGTTGAGGCGGCTTCTTCGCCCGTCTCGTTTGCACCAGCAACCAGAGTGCCGCAAAGCACGACGGGCTTGCAGGTGCTCACGGCAACGATTACGCCCACCTTGCAAGCACATGAAGCCTTCAGCGGAACGACCTCGCTGGGCACCTATTTCAGCGCCGATGGCGTGGTGCAAAGCAGCCCCGGGTTGCCGGTTCAACCCTTAATTGCCACACCGCTGGCGCAGGCAGCGGGGGAACCGCATGGCATTGTGCTTATCGAAGCCGAATACACCACGTTCAAAAATTTCGACCCCTATATCACGCGCCCTGTTACTGATGTGACCTTGCCTGAGCCGGCGTTCGATGTGCCGGGGTGGTATCCCGATAAACCGTTCTACGTCAACCGCTTTGGCGACCGCGATTATCTCACATTCGTGGCGGGGCAATACAACGCTGAAACAGACTCCGAGCGGCTGTACACCTACGCTCAAACGCAAATCTTCTATTCGACCAGTGATGACTGGACGCCCCCCGCCATCTGGCAAGTCGAAGCGGTACAGTTCCAGAACACGGTGACTTTTGCGGTGAATGCCTATGATCCCGACAATGAAACGGCACCACTGTATCGTGTGTATGTGACGTATTTGGATACCGACGGCGCCTGGCGCTCGCTGCCACTCAGTTATGATGACGCTTCGAGGTTGTGGGTTGGGACGTTGCCTGTTGATCAATCATCGGTTTCGTTCTTCGTGCAAGCGGTTGACCAAGCGGGCAATGTGACGGCTAGCACGCGCAAGGGGGTGTTCTTGCAGCCAACAACGTATGCCATCTATCTCCCGCTGGTTATCCGCTAAACATTGGCGCTGACTTCGCGCGATACGGGGCGGCCTTGATGGTCGCCCCGTTTGTGCTACAGTTGGGGAGGCTTCTACAAGCGATGAGCGAGGGAGGTGGACGATGCGCATTGCCTTGAGCAGTGACGAACGCACGGAATTGACCGATTTTCTCATTCGCGAATTGCGTGAACGCGGCCATGAGGTGCTCCTCTTCGGCGCCATTGCCGAAAACGACCCCGACGTAGATTGGCCCCTGGCGAGCAGTCGCGCAGCGCGCGCTGTTGTCAATGGTGAAGCGGACGAGGCCATTGTCTGTTGTTGGACGGGGACGGGCGCAAGCATTGCCGCGAATAAGGTGCGCGGTATTCGTGCTGCGCTCTGCCATGATGCCGAAACGGCGCGTGGTGCGCGTATTTGGAATCATGCCAACGTTTTGGCGCTCAGTTTGCGTGCGACGTCAATCCCCATTGCCAAGGAAATTTTGGATGCCTGGTTCGAGACGCCCTTTTCAGAGGATGAGTGGAATCTGCAACAGATGGCGCGTATTCGCGCGCTGGAGGCTGAGTTCAGCAGTGGCGAATAAGAGGCGAGTGAAGAGGCACACAAAACGCGCCGCGGAGCTCTTCCCGCGGCGCGTTTTTGCATGATGGTGTTGGGGGTATCAGACAGCCTGGCTACGCCCCGCTGCAATCGCGGCGTCTATCTCGGCAATGCGCGCATACTCGGCTTCCCAAAAATCCGGTGTCAGCATGCGGTCCAGATATTCCTCATCGTATCCGAAGTGTTTCCAGAGGGCTTTCTTCATCTCGTGTAGGCGCTGCTTTTGGCGCGTTCCGCGCACGTCCAGCACCTCTTGCGTCGTCGCCCCCAGGAAGACGGCTTTTGCCCACAGTTCCAGGTCGTCGGTTGTGATGGGACGCCCCCAACGCGCTTCCAAATCGCGCATGACGCTGGGGTAGCGGTCGAAGCCGTCGGTGGCGATGGTGACCACATTCTCGCCTGGCCCCAGCCCCAACAGTTTGGCGGTTTTGATCGCGCCAATCACATTGCAGACCCCGCTCGGGCCAAAGTGCCCGCGCAGGGCTTCGGCGGCTTCGCGCGGCACACCCAACTGCTCCACGAGTACATCGGTGCCGTCTTGCAGCACTTTGGTGCCGCGGATGGTATCCTCATCGTGGATGAGCATCACGTAGTCGGTGGTGAGCACGTTGTGGATGAGCGTCACCATTTTGTCGCCAATGCCTTCGATGCGGTGCACGCCCTGCCCGCCGTTGAAGAGCGTCGGGCATTCGCGCGGTTCGAGCGCCACCACCACCGCATCGGGGAAGGTGTGCTTGATTTCATCGCCGGCGGCGATCGTGCCGGCGCTGCCCGGTGCGCTGACGAACGCCGCCACGCGCCCATTGCCGTATTGCCGCGCCACTTCCAGCGCCGAATTGCCCGTGACGTAGCGATGAAAGCGGTAGTTGGGCAGCAACTCGAATTGCGCCAGCACTTTGTACTCAGGATTGCGCATGTAGTGCGTGTGTGTGCGTTCCAGCGTGAGGATGACGTCGCTTTCGGTGCCGGGCGTCAGGTCGAGGTCGCCCCCGTAGCGCCGAATGCGCTCATAGCGTTCGTCGCTCATGTCGTCGGGCATGACGACCAGCGCGCGGTAGCCTTTCAGCCGCGCCACATACGCCGTGCCGATGCCGAAGTTGCCCGTGCTCGGTCCCACAATAGTTTTCTGGCCGGGGCGCAACCCTTCAAAGGCCTCGGCTTCGGCCAGCGTGGCATACGCCGGCCCGACTTTGTGGCTGCCGCTGGGAAAGTGGTCGCCCAACATGACGATGATGTTGCAGGCCACGCCCGTCAATTGGGGTGGGAGCACCACGTGGTGCACGCTCAGCCCGTCGGGCTTCCAGGTGATGCGGAAGAGGTTGAGCGGGTCGAACTCATCCTGGACGGCGGCTACACGCTCGCGCAGGTCGCGCGGCAGTTTGAGCGGGTGTAACATTTCGGCGTAGGTTGGGCCGGGGATGATGGACGGTTGGGTGGACATAGGCGCTCCTTGTTTTACATGTCGGCAATCCACAGCAAGCGTTCGCGCACAATTTTGGCCTGAATCTTACCGGGCGTCATCGTTTTTCTTCCCAAAAATGCCTTCTCGTTTGAACGCTTCAATGGCTTCGCGAGACCACGGATAGAGGTCGTTCGCACGCGCCAGCACATAGAGCTGGTATTCGGCTTCGGCGACCGGGTCGGGCGTGTAGAGCAACTCGCCGTGCACAATGTCCACCGCCAGCCAGATGGAGACGTCGGGCGCAACGACGAGGTCCACGCGCGGCACGTCGAACAGGTCTTCCAGTGCCAGCGCCAGTTTGACTTTTTCGTCCAGCGAGAGCCGCCGCCCCATACGCGGCACAACGCCAATATCCAGGTCGGACGGTGTGTCGCGGGAAAGGCGCGCCTGTTCGCCGCGCACCACCGCAGCGGCTTCTTTGGCGCGGCTGCCGAACGCGTAGATGGCGATAAGGTCGTAGCGGGCCGCTAGCGCTGCGAGTTGGTCGTCATAGTGAGATTGGTTTGTGCCCGAAGGTGGCTCGCCTTTCGGTGAGTGCATACGTTTCGCGTGTTAGTCTTTCTCTTGAACATGCAACCACGCCATCAGCGCGTCCACCGTCGGTGGCAGGCGCACCGCTTTGCCCTCGCCTTCAACCGCACGCATGGCGGCGGGGATGTCTTTCAGCCCGTTGCCGGTGATGACAACCACCACGCGCTCATCGCGCCCCACCTGCCCGTCAGCCAGAGCGCGGCGCACCCCTGCAACCGCCGCGGCCGCCGCCGGCTCGGCGAAAACACCCGTCAGGCGGGCGAGGTCGCGCATGGCGGCCAAAATCTCCTCATCGGAGACGACGACAAACGCGCCGTCCGTCTGGCGCACAGCGCGCAGGGCTTTCAGGCGGTCGCGCGGGACGCCCACGCTGATGCTGTCGGCAATCGTGTGGGGCACAATCGGGCGAATCTCGTTCACGCCGCGCCGCCACGCCTCGTAGAGCACGGCGCTACCTTCCGCCTGCACACCCATCAGGCGGGGCATGCGCTCAATCCAGCCGAGCGCGTGCAAATCGGCAAAGCCTTTGTGCAGCCCCCCGATGATACAGCCATCGCCAACCGCCACGAACACACGGTCGGGCGCTTCCCAGCCCATCTGCTCGGCGATTTCGTAGGCGGCGGTTTTCTTGCCTTCGGTCATGTAAGGGTTGTAGGCGGTGTTGCGGCAGTACCACCCCTGCTGGTTGGCGGCTGCAATGCAGAGGTCGAACGCCTGGTCGTAGGTGCCTTCAACGAGCACAACCGTCGCGCCGTAGATGAGCAGTTGCGCAATTTTGGCTTGCGGGGCGCTGGCCGGCACAAAAATCACGCTTTCCAGCCCAACCCCGGCGGCCATGCCCGCCAAGGCGGCGGCGGCGTTCCCGCTGCTGGCGGTGGTGATGGTGCGCGCGTTGGCTTCCTGGGCTTTGACAACCGCCAGCGCGCTGGCGCGGTCTTTGAACGAGGCGGTGGGATTGCGCCCATCGTCCTTCACCCAAAGGTTGGGGAGGCCGAGCAGGGCGCCCAGGCGTGGGGCGTGGTAGAGCGGCGTCCATCCCACGTCAAGCGGGGGGATGAAACGCGGCTCGGCAATGGGAAGCAGTGGCAGATAGCGCCACATGTCGCGGCGGTGGTTTGCCGTCAGAGCGTCGCGGTCGGTGTGGGCGGCGATGGCGGCGTAGTCGTACACCACATCGAGGATGCCTTCGGTGCCGTGGTGCGGGCAGACATAGCGCACCTCGCCGGGGGCGTATTCCGCGCCGCAGATGAGGCAGCGCAGGGCGGTGATGGCGTCGTAAGCGGTCGGCGCTGGTAGGGGCTTATGCGTCATGCGCGTTCTCCTCGTCGAGAGCGGTCAATGTTGAAAAGCAGCGTCCCGGTCATAGGTTCACCCCCTCGTGTTCGATACGCTCGCGCAACGAGGGACGCGCGTCTTCAATGAGCATGACATCAAAAGCAAAGGTGAAGGGGGACGCGTTGAGGCGGCTCCATGCGCGGAGCAGATCACGCCAGCCCATGCCCCACACCGCCAGGTCAATGTCGGAGCGCTCATCGAAGAAGCGGCCACCCTCACGTACCAGCGAGCCGAAGAGCACGACTCGTTGCGCGCCAAATTCTTCTTTGAGCAGGCGCGCCGCCTTCCGCGCCTCAGCCCACGCCTGCTCGCGCCGTGCCGCCAGCGCGCGGGCGCGCGCTTCGCGCCGCTTGCGGTGCGTTTCGCGGTAGCGCGCCAGTTGTTCGGGAGAGATGTGGTGGCTCATGGTGTTTCGCCGAAGTGTATCTGCACCCGTTCTACCACACGGGCCAAATCGGCCAGTTCACGTTGCAGGCGTGCCGCCAAGGCTACGTAGGTCACAATGCCACCCCTTCGGCTTCAATCACTTCAAGCAGACTGGCGGAAGCGTGAGCCCCGTCCACCAAATCGAAAGGCTGGCTTGTCGCCCGCTCAACCGCCGCCCAAGCGTCAAAAAAGTGCTCCGGCGCAAGACCCCACACCGCTAGGTCAATGTCGGAGCGTTCATCGAAGAAGCGGCCACCCTCACGTACCAGCGAGCCGAAGAGCACGACTCGTTGCGCGCCAAATTCTTCTTTGAGCAGGCGCGCCGCCTTCCGCGCCTCAGCCCACGCCTGCTCGCGCCGCGCCGCCAGCGCGCGGGCGCGCGCTTCGCGCCGCTTGCGGTACGTTTCGCGGTAGCGCGCCAGTTGTTCGGGTGTGAGCGGGTGCGTCATAAGCGCCCCTTGGCTGAGCAATCAAATCGGGCGTCAGGGTGCGATGGTGATGGTGCCTACTGTGAGGCTACCCGCGCCGTCGGGCGTTGTCAAGGGCGCGATGTCGCGCAGACGGTAGAAGCCCACCACCACGGTGTATGTGCCGGGCGGCAGTGTCGCCACACGAATGGCATGCGTGTCGGTCAGCACGTCGCCCACTTGCCACGTTTCGGCCGACCGCCAGCCGTTTTGCGCCGCGCCGTCATGTTGGGCGACTTTTTCACCCTGTTCGTTGAACAGGTGCACAAAGGTTTGCACAGGTTCGCCTGGAGATGCTAGCACGCGCCATGTCAGACGCGCGCCGATGATGCCGAGGTCGGGAGAGGGGGTGAAGGCGACGGTTTGCAGGTGCAAGGTCGGTTGGCCGTCCAACGCCAGGGGCGTGTTGATGTCGGTTGCGTGCCAGGTGGCGCTGTCGAAGTAGAAGGTGGCGCGCACGTCCTCGAAGGTGATTTCATCAACAAACGCTTTGCGCGTGGATGCCACTTTGTCGAGCGCATTGGCCGCCCGTGAGGGACCATCGCTCACAATCCAGAGGGCGCGCGGCTCTTCCACTTGATCGAACACGCGCGTGGCTTCCAGCGCGGGCAGGTCGCTCCCGGCGACATTGGCGCCCAGAATGGGCGCACGCCCGCGGTAGTGGTTCAAAAAGAGTTCGGTGCCGGGTGGGCCATCTTGCCAGATGCGCAGGCGCGCGGACGGCATGCGTTCGATAGTTGCCGCCACCGCGGCGTAATGCGGCGATTGGGCTTCGTGGGCTTGCCAGAGCAGCCCCCATGTGGCGGCGATGACCAGCCCGATGAGTGCGACGGTTTGCCGTCGGGGGCGTTCCAGGCTGGCGACGGCTGTGGCGAACGCCAGCAGGCTGACCACACTTGCCGCGAGCAAGGTGGGCGGGTGGATGGTCGTCGTCGGCACCCAGGCAACGTCGAGCGGGGCGTGCAGCCCCAGGCGCACCATGTTGGGGATTTGGGCGTACTGCGCTTCAAAAAACGTTGGCAGCGCGTACGGTTCAAAGCCCAGATTGGCGAGCCATGCTTCGTGGATGTCGAAATCCCACAGCATGCCACCGCATTCACGCCGATACCCAGCAAGACAAACAGCCCCAACAACCGGGGGCGGCGCGCGGCGATGGGGGTGGACAGCCACGCCAGCAAGGGCACAGTGGGCACGAGAAAACGCGGACCCCACGCCGAGCCGCCGCTCCACATGTACCATTTGCCGTAGAGCAGGACATACGCCGCGAACACGCCAAGCGCCACACCTGTTCCCTCAGGCGCGCGCCGCCATGCCGCACGCACACCCAGCGGCAGAAGCACCAGCCACGGCACATACCAGAGCAACCCGCGCCCCGGCGAAATGAGTTGCCCACTGATGCCAATCAGCCAGTTGGCGCTGAACGTTTCAAAATCAAGGTAGCCACTCTCAAAGGGGTTGCCGAAGCGCGCCCAGTTGTAGCCCAGCACAAGCCCCAGCGCCACCATCAGCGGCCATGCCGCACTCAACCAGACGCCCCACGGCAGCGCGCGCCAGCGGCGCACGATGTCGCGAGGGGGAAGGTCGCGCGGCCAGGTGATGAAGAGCGCCGTCAGGGCAAAAAAGGGCGCAACAATGGCGTGGGCGGAGCGCGTCACAATGCCCAGACCGACCCATGCGCCAATGCCGAACGCAGCGCGGCGACTCTGTGGGTGGTCGCGCAGCGCCAGCAGGCGCTCAAAAGCGCCAATGGTTGCCAGCGCAACCAGCGGTTCGCTGAAAAACGTTTTCGTGTAGGGCCAGGCGACGCTCCCAAGCGCCCATGCCACAGTGGCAAGCCAGGCGGCGGCGCGTGGTGTATGGGGGAAGGCGCGCCGCGCCGCCAGGTAGAGCAAGGCTGCGCTGAGCGCCGTCAGCAGGGGAGCGAGAAGCAGGGATGTTTGCACAGGCCCAAGACCGGGCAGGACGAAGCCCAGCACGGTCAGCGGAAAGCCCGCCATGCTGGTGCCCAGCCCCTTGCGCGAATAGAGCCAGCCGCCGCGGCCATAAGTGCCTTGCTGGATGTCCATCCAGTGCAGTTGTTCGATGTCGTAGCGCCCATAGCGCACCAGGCTGTCGTTGACGGCGTACATGGCAAAGCCATCGCTCGAATGCAGGCGACCGCTCCACAAGAACATGGTGGCCGCCAGCACAAGGAACGCAAGATGGAGCGCGATACGGCCGTCGGTTGTGGCACGGTTCTTCATGCGACACTGCTCCTTGTTGTTTCCCGGCAGAGCCGCCAGGCGTGCCATGCAAGCCACGCCAGCCCCGCCGTGCGGATGATGACGATGAGCGCCAGCACGAGCGGATACGCCGACCACAGAGGAAAATAGAGCCATTCCAGCGTGTTGACCACCGAAAGCAGCAGCGCCAGCCCAACAGCGTGCCAGGCGGGCGTCAGCCGTTGGTGTGGTGAAGGCGCCAGGGGCATGACGAGCAACACCCAGGGCAACACCCACGTGAGAAATTGCGGGCTCCAGCCGGGGCTTGCCAGCAAGAACATGGAAAGCGTCAGCGCATGAAAGCCAATTTGCACACGCGGCTGTTTCCAGTCGAGGGGGCGCGTCCAGAGCCAGAACCCAAAAAGCGCGGTGATGAACAGGATGAGCACGCCGGGCACCCGTTCGGGGTGAATGGCTTGGGGCGGGGCGGGGATAAACCGTTCGGGGCTGACGACGCCGTAGCCAAAGTAGCCCGACAGCAACGCCCAGATGGTCTCCCACGATGAGCGCCCGGTAAGTGAGCGAAAGGTTGCCAGGAACATGTCCGCGTTCAGCCAGAGCCAGGGCAGGCTCAACGCGGCGAGGCTGGCGGCAAGGGCGAGCACCAGGCGCACATTGGCGCGGCTTACCCAGCCCCGCCAGCCCTGTTCAGGCTGGCGAAAGCGTTGCACAGCGACCACGATGGGCAAAATGGGCGAGACTTTGACCAAAAACCCCACGCCCAACGCAAAACCAGCCCACGCCGGGCGCTCAGCCAGAATCAGCCAGACGGCGAGGAGCAGCATGAAAACCGCCATGCTGTCGAACCAGCCCGCCCATGTGTAAAGCGGAATGAAGAGCAGGGCGTACACGCTTGCCACCCAAAGCGCAAAGCCGCGCCCGTGCAATGCGCGCGCCAGGGTGTGCAAAAGCGCCAGAATGCCGATGTCGAAAGGCAGAAGCGCCAGCCCTAACAGCCAGTGGTGCCAAAGGCGGGCGTCCAGCGCGGGGGGCAGCCAGAGACTGAGCCGATAGACAAGCACATTCAGCCAGGGAAACGGCGGCGGGTATTCCATCCAGTAGTGGATGAAGGGGTAAAACCCTTCGTTGGAATACTGCGCCATTTGGCGATACCACCCGTAATCGGAGAAGTCGTACACAAAGCCGCCGGGGCGCAGCAAGAGGAGCGTCCCCAGCCGAAAAAGCACCACCAGCACCAGGAGCGTCCAGGGTGGTCGTTGCAGACGAATGCGGCTTTGCACCTGCGTGCTCATGCCTTCCCCAAGACGTTGCGTTGATACCATTCGACAAAACGCGCCAAGCCTTCTTCCACGGGCACGGTTGGGTTGTAATCGAGCAGGCGGCGCGCTTTGGAGATGTCGGCGTAGGTGTGCAGGGCTTCGGTGGGGGGCACGGGAACGTCCTGGATGATGGCTTGCCGCCCCAACAGTTCTTCCAGACGGGCGACAAAGCGCAGGTTTTCGATCGGGTGCCCCGCGCCGAGGTTGATGATTTCGTAGCCCAGCGGGCGGTCGAGGGCGGCGATGACGCCCTGCACGATGTCGTCAATGTAGGTCCAATCGCGGCTGAGGCGGCCGCCGTTGTAGAGGGTGAGCGGTTCGCCCCGCAAAATTTGTTCCGTCCAGCGCCAGGGCATCATGTCGGGGCGACCATGTGGACCGTACACGCTGAAAAAGCGCAGCCCGGTCAGGTTCATGCCCCAGAGGTTGTGATAACTGTACGCATAGAGTTCGCAGGCGCGTTTGCTGGCGGGATAGGGTGCCAGCGGATGGTCGGCGGCGTCGTCTTCCTGGAAGGGAATGCGCGCCGTGTTGCCGTACACCGAGGAAGTTGAGGCATAGACCACGTTGGGGGTTTGGTGTTCGCGGGCGGCTTCAAAGATGTTGATGGTGCCCACCAGATTGACCTCGGTGTAGAGATGGGGGCGGGTGCGTGAATAGCGCACGCCGGCCATTGCGCCCAGGTGTGCGACGGCGTCAAAGTGGTGGCGGGCGAACAGGTCATGAACCAGGGCGGCGTTGCGGAAGTCGCCTTCGATGAGTGTGAAGCGCGTGTGCGGCGTCAGGTCGGCGACGTTGCGCCGTTTGTGTTCGACGGGGTAATACGGGTTGAAATTGTCCAGCCCGACAACGGTATCGCCGCGTTCCAGCAGGGCGCGGCTGAGCCGACTCCCGATAAATCCCGCGGCGCCGGTCACCAAAATGCGCATGAGCCATCAGCCTCCTTGCATTGCCTTGTGATGGGCAAGACTATACCGCAGATGAAGGTGGAAGCAAGAGCCCTGACGTTTTTCAAAACAGAACGGGGCGAGTCGCGCTCGCCCCGCTGCCGTTGGGTGGCGTGGTTAGCCGTGCACAATGTGCGTGCCTGTTTCACCGTTCAGCGCGCGCACAATGTTGGGCGGATTAGTGATGATGGCGTGTTTGCCGCCGGCTTCCATGTATTCGATGACGGCTTCGATTTTGGGGAGCATCGAGCCGGGGGCGAAATGCCCTTCGGCCATGTAGCGGCGCAATTCGGAGACCGTCACGCGGTCGAGGTCGCGCTGTTGAGGGGTGTTGAAGTGCAGCGCCACCTTTTCCACGCCGGTCGAAATCAGGAAGAGGTCGGCTTTGATGGAGCGCGCCAGCAGGCTTGACGCGCGGTCTTTGTCAATCACGGCGGGCACGCCGCGCAGTTCCCCCTTCTCGTTGCGCACGACGGGAATACCGCCGCCGCCCACCGCAATCACAATCCACCCTTCTTCGGCGGCGGCGCGGATGGCGTTTTCTTCAAGAATGGCTTTGGGTTGCGGCGAAGCAACCACGCGCCGCCAGCCGCGCCCGGCGTCTTCGACCACCGGCCAGCCTTCGGCGGCAAAGCGTTCGGCTTCTTCTTTGGTGAGGAAACCCCCGATGGGCTTGGTGGGGTTCTGGAAGGCGGGGTCGTCGCGGTCTACCAGCACCTGGGTGACGATGGTGAAGGCGCGCCGATAGAGCCCGCGCCGCGCAAATTCGTTGTCGAGCGCCTGTTGGAGCATGTAGCCGATAGAGCCTTGCGTATCGGCAACGATGAGGTCGAGCGGGGTGGTGTGGACTTCGTGGGCGGCGAGTTCATTACGGCGCAAAATAAACCCAACTTGCGGACCGTTTCCGTGCGTGACGATGACGGTCCACCCCTGGGCAATCATTTCGGCGATGTGGGTGGCGGTTTCGCGCACCGCCTCCCACTGGTAGCGAACAGCGGTGTGCTCTTTGTCCTTGATGAGCGAGTTTCCGCCAATCGCGACGACGGCAACGGGTTTTTGACGATCGTTCATAGGCTTTGCAACCTCCTTGTTGCATCAAAATGCAGGTTGTTTTTTGGGATTATGCCATGGTGAGCGCCATAGCGGCTTTTTGCACGTGCAAGCGGTTTTCGGCTTCATCGTACACCACGCTTTGCGGACCATCAATAACGCCGTCGGTCACTTCAATGTTGCGGTCCGCGGGCAGGCAGTGCATGTAAATGGCGTCGGGTTTGGCGAGCGCCATGCGGCGTTCATCGGCAATCCAGTCGGTGTACTTTTGCCCAATGCGGGCGCTTTCTTCGGGGTCTTCGGTGGTGAGCCAGCATCCCCACGATTTGGGATAGACCACGTCGGCGTCTTTGAAGCCGGCATCGAAATCGTCCATGAGTTCCAGCGAACCGCCATGCTTGCGGGCGTTTTCGGCGGCTTGTTCCACAATGTCGGGCATGAGTTTGTATTCGGGGGGATGGACGAGGCGCACGTTCATGCCAAAGCGGGTCATCAACAGGATGAGCGACTGCGGCACGCTAAGCGGCTTCTGATAACTGGACGCATACGCCCACGAGACGGTGATGGTTTTGCCGCGCGGGTCGCCTTTCTTTTCGATGATGGTCATCAGGTCGGCGAGGATTTGGAAGGGGTGGTAGATGTCGCATTGCATGTTGAGCACCGGCACGCGGCTGGCGTCGGCCACCTCGCGGATGTAGCGGTTGCCGACGCCCCAATCGCACTGGCGGATAGCAATGCCGTCGAAGTAGCGCCCCAGGATTTCGCCGATTTCCTTGGCGGTGTCGCCGTGCGAGATTTGCGTGGTGCGCGATTCGATGAAAGCGGCGTGCCCGCCCAACTGTGCCATGCCGGCTTCAAAACTGGCGCGGGTGCGGGTGCTGGTGAAGAAAAAGAGCATCGCCAGCACTTTATCGCGCAAGTAGGCGTGCGGTTGCCCAAGCGCGCGTTTGCGCTTCAGGTCAAAGGCGACGTCGAGCAGGGTTTCAATCTCTTCTTTGCGCCATTCTTGCGTGGTGATGAGGTCACGACCGCGTAAGTACGTTTGCATAGGGTCCTCCGTTTTGCGTTTCAGGTGTGGGCATTTTCGCAACCAGACTGCTGGGCGGGCGCATCTGCGCACCAAATGGAGCGCCATTCTATCACCGAGGGCGTTGCTTGGGCAAAGCGCACTGGCTGAACAGCGGGACTTGTCTCCGCGGCGAGCCTGTTTATAGTCTGGCGCCGTGAAGTCCGCATGAAGGAGGGCGTTCTATGCGACGTGTCTTCACAATGGCGTGGTGGGTGTGTGCTGTGCTGGTGGTGGGGGCGTGCCGTCCGCTCGCAACGGCGACGCCGACGCCTGCGCCGACACCGACGTCGTCCGCGGCGGCTACCGCTTCGGGATGTCCTGCGCCCGCCGAGTGGACGTTGACCAACACCACCGGCGTGGAAGCCGTGATGATGTATCGCCTATCGCCGCCGTGCGCATACGACGCCATTTTTCTGGCAACCGCCACCGATATGCTCTACCACACCGGTTTGAGCGCGCCGGAAATTTACGCCATCACGGGGCTGTGGTCTTCGTCGGTGGTCACCTACGATGAGATTTTGGCTGGGCGCTACCCGCCGTATGAAGAATGGCCGGCATTTGTGCCTGTGGAAGCCCCGGATGGGCGCGCACGCCCCAAGCCCGTCGCTTACAATCGCGGTTTTATCGCTGGGCATCTTCCCTTGCGTTCATGGTCGCCCATTACCGTCTCGGTTGCGCCGCACGCCTGCTACCAGCCGGATGAAGGGCTGACGCCGCCCCTGCGGGAAGAGCGCGTTGCGGTGGTCTGCACGACCGCTGTTTTGCGGCAAGCCGCGGATGGGCAACCCTTCATCAAACAGTACAACGAGCACCTGGGCGTGGATGTGTACGCCGAGGCGGAAAGCATGTACTACGAGCATTGGTTCATCACCGAGCAGGGGCGCGCTTTTGCTGTGGCGCGCGAATTGCCCGAAACCGCGCCCACGCATGCGCAGTGGGTGCGCATGTTGCAAGAAGACGGCGAAACGCACGGCACGGGGGTCTGGGTGTTTCAGGTTGTGAACGACGGCGCACCGCCCCCGCCGACGTTTGCGAACAGTGTGGATGGGTTCGCGCGTTTGGAGACGCTCACGGGGCAGACGCTCACCTTCCCCGACGTGCCCGATGGGTGGGAAGAGGCCACGCAGTCGGTGGATGACGTGTGGGAGGTTGTGCTGGCGCCGGTCTGGGAGGCACTGGGGGCGCAGTGAAGCCGAGCGGGGCGACGCGGGAGACGCGCCGCCCCGTTTGTGTTGGATGTGTTGGCAAACCACCCCCTGCTTGCTCTTCTGCTTGCCTGCGGTATAACAACATCACCCATACTTTGAGAGCGAGGAGCATTGTTGTTGTGAAACCTGAACATCGAAAAGCCAAGACCATAGCGATTGATGGACCGGCTGCGGCTGGAAAAAGCAGTGTTGGGCTGGCGTTGGCGCAGCACTTGGGATACCTTTTCTTCGATACGGGTGTCATGTACCGTGCGATCACCTTGTTGGCGTTGGAGCAGGGGGTTCCCTTGGATGATGAAGAGGCGTTAGGCGTGCTGGCGGAAACAACGATCATTGACGTTCAACCACCCGCCGGGCACGATGACGGGCGCTACTACACCGTCCTCGTCGGCGCGCGCGACATCACCTGGGCGCTCCGCACGCCTCAGGTGGATGCCAGTGTCTCGTATGTGGCGGCGCACCCCCGCGTGCGCTTGGCGCTCACCGCCCAACAGCGCCGCATTGGGCAACGTGGGCGGGTCGTCATGGTAGGGCGTGATATTGGCACCGTGGTCATGCCCGATGCGGATATCAAGTTCTATCTCGACGCTTCACCCGAAGAACGCGCCCGCCGCCGCTACGATGAATTGGTGGCGCGTGGGCAAGAAGCCGATTACGACGCCATTCTGGCGGATTTGCGCGAACGCGACCGGTTGGACAGCACGCGCGCCGTGGCGCCGCTGCGCCGCGCGCCCGACGCCATCTATGTGGACACCACCGGGCTTTCGCGCGATGAGGTGGTCGAACGTTTGCTCGACCTGCTGGGAGCACGCGAGGAGGTTTCATCCTCATGAGGCGTTTTTTGCGTCTGCGGCGTTGGCTTGCCAAGTGGGCGGTTGGCCTGGTGGCGCGGTTGTTTGTCAAGGTGGAAATTCGCGGTCGGCGCGACATTCCCCCCGGTCCTTTGTTGATTGCATGC
Organism: Ardenticatena maritima; assembly: GCF_001306175.1. NCBI lineage: Bacteria > Bacillati > Chloroflexota > Ardenticatenia > Ardenticatenales > Ardenticatenaceae > Ardenticatena > Ardenticatena maritima. The sequence goes on along the minus strand of NZ_LGKN01000006.1, from coordinate 99,142 downwards.
AACCACATCGGCGACGCCGACCCGCCGGCACTGCTCCACGCCATGCCCGAACCTATCGAGTACGTGGCTGCGGCGGACCTGTGGGAGCGTCCCTTGCTCCCGCCTTTGCTCTCGTTCTATGCGCCTATTCGTGTGCGCCGCGACGGCGGATTGACGCTTGACACCATCCGCCAGGTGCTGGAAGCGTTGGAACGGGGCGAGCGCGTCGCCATTTTCCCCGAAGGCGGTATCAGCGACGACGCCCAACTGCGCGAAGCCCGCGAAGGGGTGGGCTATCTGGCGCTCAAAGCGGGCGTGCCCATTTTGCCCGTCGCCATGTGGGGCACCGAGCGTCTTTTCGACGATTGGCGGCATGGTCGCCGCGGGCATATCGTCATCCACATTGGCGAACCGTTCCGCTTGCCCCCCCTCGACCCCGCTCGTCGGCGTGAACAACGCGCCGAAGCCACACAGCGCATCATGTGCGAAATTGCGCGCCTGTTGCCCCCCGCCTATCGCGGGGTGTATGCCAATTGTGTCTCCGAAGGTGAATGAACATGTCCAAAAACGCATGGAAACTTCTGGCGCTTGCAGTCGTCTTTCTGGCGGTGACCAACATCGCGCTGGCGGTGTTGGTTTTGCAAAATCGCGCCGAACCCTCTGCGGCGGTAGCGCCAACGCCCACCGTGCCCGCCTTGCCCAACAACCGACAGCCGGCGCGCGTGGTGCGGGTCATTGACGGCGATACCATCGAAATCGAGAACGGCGAGCATGTCCGCTACCTGGGCATTGACACGCCTGAATCGGACGTCAACCCCAACCTGAGCAGTGCGGAATTTTACGGACCCGAAGCGACCGAGTTCAACCGCCAGTTGGTGGAAGGCAAAATCGTCTATCTTGAACCCGACCAAACCGACCGTGACCATTTTGGGCGCTTGCTACGCTGGATTTTCCTCGAAGACGGCACGCTTGTGGAAGCCGAAATGGTGCGCCTGGGCTACGCTTTTGTGAACATTGTCCCGCCGGATGACCGCTACGCCGACCTGCTGCGCGACCTCGAATTTGTGGCGCGCGAAAAGCGGCGCGGCGTCTGGTCGGAATTCAAGCCGATTGCAGGGGGCAGCGGCGCGGTTGCCCCAACACCGGCGACCGAGGAAGCCGCCGCTGCGCCCGCTCCCGCCAACGCCGAGGCGTGCGACCCCTCGCTCGTGCCCGGCGCCATTGGTCCCGAAGAGGCGCGGAACGTGATTGACCAAACCGCAACGATTGTCTTTCGCGTCGTCTCCACGCACAACAGCGGCAAGGCGGTCTTCTTGAATTCGCACGACCCCTACCAAGGGCACTTCTACGTGGTCATTTTCCCAGACCGCTGGCAAGATTTTCCCGACCCCCCCGAAACCTACCTGCTCAACCGGTGCATTGCCATTCAGGGGCGGGTTCAACTCTACAAAGGGACGCCGCAAATTGTCTTGCGCGACGTTGTGCAACTGGCGTTGCTTGATGGTGAATAAATCGAAACGTGGACACACAAAGGGAGCGACCTATGCCATACACCGACCTTGACCGATTGGCAATCAACACCATTCGTTTTCTCTCAGCCGACGCCGTCCAGAAAGCCAACAGCGGACACCCCGGCTTGCCCATGGGGGCTGCGCCGATGGCGTATGTGCTCTGGACGCGCTTCTTGAAACACAACCCCCGCAATCCCAAATGGCCCAACCGCGACCGCTTTATTCTGTCCGCCGGGCACGGTTCCATGCTGCTCTACTCATTGCTGCATCTCACAGGCTACGACGTCAGCATGGAAGACATTCAGAACTTCCGCCAGTGGGGGAGTATCACCCCCGGCCACCCCGAATATGGTTTGACGCCCGGCGTGGAAACAACCACCGGCCCGCTGGGGCAAGGATTTGCCAATGGCGTGGGCATGGCAATGGCGGAGCGCCACCTGGCGGCTGTCTTCAACCGCCCTGGCTATGACATCATGGACCACTTCACCTACGCGATTGTCTCCGACGGCGATTTGATGGAAGGCATCAGCAGTGAAGCCGCCTCGCTTGCCGGGCATTTGGGGCTGGGGCGCCTGATTTATCTCTATGACAACAACCACATCACCATTGACGGCGATACATCGCTGGCGTTCACCGAAGACGTTGCCATGCGCTTCCAGGCGTATGGCTGGCAAGTGTTGGAGGTTGAGGATGGCGACCATGATTTGGACGCCATCGAACAAGCCATTGCCGAAGCCCGCGCCGACCTGAGCCGCCCATCGCTGATTATGGTGCGCACGACCATCGGCTACGGCGCGCCCAACAAGCAGGGCACAGCAGGCGTGCACGGTTCGCCTTTGGGTGAAGAAGAACTGCGCCTGGCAAAACGCAACCTTGGCTGGCCTGAGGATAAATGGTTCTACGTGCCGGATGAGGTGTATGCACACATGCGGCAAGCCGTCGAGCGGGGCGAAGCGTGGGAACACGAATGGCAGGCGCTCTTCGAGCGGTACGCCGCCGAGTATCCCGCCGAAGCCGAAGCCTGGCGGCACTATTGGTCGTATGCCTTGCCCGAAGGCTGGGACGCTGATATGCCCACTTTTGCCGCGGGTGAAAAACTCGCCACACGCAAAGCCAGCGGCAAAGTGCTCGACGCCATCATGCCCAAGTTGGGCTACCTCATCGGTGGCTCCGCCGACTTGACGCCTTCCAACAACACCAAATTCAAGGGGGCGCACATCTTCGCACGCGACGCCTACGATGGGCGCTACGTGCACTGGGGCATTCGCGAGCATGCCATGGGCGCGGCGATGAACGGCATGGCGTTGCATGGCGGCGTGCGCCCCTACGGCGGCACCTTCCTGGTGTTTAGCGACTATATGCGCCCGGCTGTGCGCCTGGCGGCGTTGTCGCATCTGCCGGTGATTTTCGTCTATACGCATGACAGCGTTTGGCTGGGGGAAGACGGCCCGACCCACCAGCCCATCGAGCATTTGGCGTCGTTGCGTGCCATGCCGAACCTGGTTGTCATTCGCCCCGCCGACGCCAACGAAACCGTGGAAGCGTGGCGGGTGGCGCTGGCGGAAACGTCGCGCCCGGTGGCGTTGGCGCTCTCTCGCCAGAGCATCACCACGCTTGACCGCACACGCTACGCCGACGCCGCCAACCTGCGCTATGGCGCGTATGTGCTCGCTGAAAACGCCGCCACCCCCGACCTGATTCTCATCGCGACCGGTTCTGAGGTGGAATTGGCGGCTGCCGCTTACGAGCAGTTGGCGGCTGAAGGGGTGCGCGTGCGCCTGGTCAGCATGCCGTCGTGGGAACTCTTCGCCGAGCAATCGCCGGAATACCGCGAGAGCGTGTTGCCCAGCGCGGTGAAAGCCCGCCTGGCGATTGAAGCCGGCGCTTCGTTGGGCTGGGAGCGCTGGGTGGGGCTGGACGGCGATATCATCGCCATTGACCGGTTTGGCGCATCCGCCCCGTACAAGGTACTGCAAGAGCAATTTGGCTTCACGGTGGAAAACGTGGTGGCGCGTGCCAAAGCCTTGCTCGAACGGGTGGCGGGCTGAGCCTGTCGGTGACCGCAGACGATGAGGATGACAAAGAGGCCCTTGCGGCCTCTTTGTCGCTTTGCGCAAGCGAGTTTATAACAGAGAAGACACAGAGGCGCATAATCCAAAACAACGCGAGGCAGAACCATGACCACGATACACACACTCGACCTGAATTTTCAGGGCTTTCCCGGCACTATTGCTGCGTATCTGATTCCACATGCGCGGGGGGCGGTGCTCATTGAAACCGGTCCGGGCACAACCACCGCCGCGCTTGAAGCCGGTGTACGGGCGCATGGCTTCACCATGGAGGACATCACCGACGTCTTGTTGACGCACATTCACCTGGACCACGCCGGCGCGGTTGGATGGGTGGCACGGCATGGGGCGCGCGTGCATGTTCACCCGCGCGGTGCGCCGCACCTCATCAATCCCGAAAAGTTGCTGGCAAGCGCAGGGCGCATCTACGGCGACGACATGGACCGCTTGTGGGGGGAATTTTTGCCGGTGCCGGCTGAGCAGGTGCACGAACTGGCTGACAATATGACGCTGCACATCGAAGAGTTGACGATTGAGGTGCTGGAAACCGTGGGGCATGCCAACCACCACGTGAGCTACCGGTTGGGCGATGTGCTCTTCACGGGAGACGTGGGGGGAATGCGGTTCGGCAACCGTTTTGTCAGCTTGCCCATGCCGCCGCCGGAGTTTCACATTGAGCGATGGCGCGCCAGCCTTGACCGTTTGCAACAGCTCGACGTGGCACGTATTGCGCCGACGCATTTTGGCATCTACGACGATGTCGCGTTTCATCTGGCGGCGGCGCGTGAAGCATTGGACGCCGCCGAGGCGTGGCTGGTGGAGACCATGCGCGACAATCCCGATCGCGAGACGCTGCGCAAGCGGTTTACCGACTGGATTCGGGCGCAAGCCGAGGCGCAGGGGTTAGATGAAGCGTGGTGGCACATGTACGAGGTCGTCTCGCCCCCCTGGATGTCTGCGGATGGCATGTACCGCTACTGGCACAAATACCGCGCGCAATAACGCATAGCGTCGGAGTTGTCAACGCGACGCAATCAGGCAGTGAACAATGCGCGTCCACCGCCGCGCACTTCGCGAGGTGGTGGGCGCGTTTCTGCATGCCCCTTTTGTTGGCAATGCGTACCCGCAGGCTTTCCTCTCAGGGCTTCACATCTCCGTGCGTGCACTTTTGCTTGTTCAGCGTTCTTGGTTGAGGTCAGCGCGTTTTGTGGGTTTTGGGTTCGATTGTACCCCTAATACTCAGGGGGAGATGAGAAAAATCCTCGGAAAAGGGGATTGTAAAAGATAACTTTTTTGGATAAAGTGTTTGGCGTCAATCTGCGCAGATTGATGGTTGTCTTATCAGGAAGTGAACTGAAAAAGAAAGGAGACAAATATGCGCAAGGCCAAACTGCTATCTGTTTTCATATGTGTTCTGCTTTCTCTGCTTGGTTCAGGAAACAACTGGGTAATGGTGCAGGGGACATCTCCCATTGTTGGAGAAAAAAGCACTCCCATCTATCGTAATGACGTTCTAGGGGTCTCGCTACGGGCGCTCCCCTCAGGAACACGTGTTGTTGAAGATCAGTATCTTGCCGACGATTTTGGCTTTACGCTTGTGGATTCAGATGGGCGTATGGTATTGCGGGTGGCGTGGCGTCACCGCGATGCACCAAACCAGATAGAATTGCGTGTTCTAAAATTGATTCGAGAGTTCCCGGGCTGGCAGTTTGGTGTTGAACAAGTGTTGGTGGATGGTTACCGGGGCGTTATGGTTGATAGTGTACCCGGTATGGATCCCAGCGCCTATGTGTATGTGGCCGCTGATGGAAGGCTTTATGAAATTATTTGCCCCCAGCAGGAAGAAAAAGAAAAGCTTTGGGGATGTGCAAGACTTTTATACCAACTTTCTTTTGAAGAACCTTCTCGTTCGTTGGAGGATCTTCAATTGACCTTGGCGGAAGATGCACTCTATGACAAACCGCCGCTTTTGGAATTTCCTCAACCAAAAGGACCAGGCGGGAGAATCTTCTTTCTTTGGCAGAAGGCGAAGGCTCTTCTGGGTATTTTGCACCCCTAAAGGGCGTCAATTTTTCATCCGCTTGTTTCTTCCAGGTTTGTGATTCACCCTCTACACAGTGTGCGTTCCGCTGCATTTCGGCTTATACTGTCCCCTTGGGAGCGCCATGTTTTTCTCACCTGTTCGCTTCATGGTGCTCCTTTGTTCCCAAAAGAACCAACTTTGAAGAAGCATCAAGGAGTCGAACATGGCACTCGTACCCGGCAGTGACGCCGCACGGGCGTTGTTCCCCATTACTCAGCATGCTGCGTACCTTGACCATGCCGCTGTCTCGCCGTTGAACGTCCGCACTGCGCAAGCCGTGCAAGATTGGATTGATGCGCGTATGCAACATGGACACCCACCGGCGTTCGCAAACCCCGACTTGTTGCCTTCGTTTCGCCAACGTGTGGCGGCTTTTTTTCACGCCCACCCCGATGAAATTGCCTTCACGCGCAACACGTCGGAAGGGTTGTTGCTGGTGGCGCGTGGTTTGCCTTGGCGCGAGGGCGACAACCTGGTGACCGCCGAGACGGAGTTTACCGCCAATGTGTACCCGTGGCGCAATCTGGAAGCGGCGGGCGTGGAAATTCGGCGTGTCCCCGCGCGTGATGGGCGTATTGACCCGCGCGAGATTGTCGCGGCGATGGACGAGCGCACGCGCTTACTCGCGCTCAGTTATGTGGAGTTTTTTACGGGGTATCGCAACCCAATCGCCGAGTTGGCGGAAGAGGCGCATCGTCGCGATGTGTTGGTCTGTGTGGATGTGATTCAGGCAGCGGGTGTGTTGCCGATTGATGTGCAAGCCATGGGGATTGACTTCATGGCGGCTGGGGGACCGAAGTGGTTGATGGGACCGTTGGGCGCGGGCATTTTCTACGTGCGGCGTGAGTTGCTCGACCTGCTCGACCCGCGCGCTTATGGCTGGCTGGGAACGGTCAACCCCATGAACTTCTTTGACTACGATATGCCGCTCAGCCCCACCGCAAGCCGCTACGAGCATGGGACGCTGGCGTGGCCCAGCTTGGTCGGCTTGATGGAGAGCATTGCCTTGCTGAGCGAGGTGGGAGTGGCACAGATTGCCGAATATGTGCTGGCGTTGACGGGGCGGCTCATCGAAGCCTTGCTGGAACGTGGTATGCAGGTCGTCACGCCGCACGCCCGTGATGAGGAGCGCGCGGGGATTGTGACCTTCCAGCATCCGCGCGTCCCCGCCGAGCAGGTGTGGGAGCGCCTGAAAGCCGCGGATGTGCATGTCTCCGTGCGTGGTCCCGGGATTCGCGTCTCGCCGCATTTCTACAACACGTGGGCGGATATCGAGCGCTTGCTGGCGGTGCTGGATGAGATAGGCGTTTGACCCCTAGGCAACAACGTCAAACGGGACGCCGCGCGGCGTCCCGTTTTTGTGTGGGCTCGCAACCCTCTGGTTTGTCTATTGATCCAGGGCGTCGAGTGCTTTTTGCAGGCGTTCGCGGGCTTCCTGCGCAATGGGCATCAGGTCGGGCGAATTGGCAATGCCCAGCATAGCGATGGGGTCGGCGATTTCAACCACGCTTCCCGTCCCGCTCTCGTCTTCGTACACAACGACATTGCACGGGAGCATCAAGCCAATGTGAATGTCGGTCGAAAGCGCACGGTGCGCCAGCGGTGGATTGCACGCCCCCAAAATCACATAGCGCCGAAAATCAACGTCGAGTTTTTTCTTCAAGGTGGCTTTCACGTCAATTTCGGTGAGAATGCCGAAGCCTTGCTCTTTGAGCGCTTCGGTGACACGTTCGACGGCCGTTTCAAAGGGGACATTCAGGCTTTTGGTCATGCCGTAGGTGACTTGTGTGCTCATGTTGGCACCTCCTTCTTCCGCAATCGCTGTACACGGGGGGAGTATATCGGCTTTGGTCTGGCGTGTCAAGTGCGAGTGGAAAGGGCTACTCATCGCTTTCAATATCAATCACAACCATTTCGTTTGGCACGCCCCACTGGACAATCGTTTCATGTTGCACGCGGACAGCCGGCAGGGTCGTGGCAATGTGCGCCAGTGGAATGGGGCGGCAGCCGCCGCATGCCAGCGGCGCGAGTTGGTAAAGCCCCTTCCAGAGCCGCATCACAAATTGGCTGGTGCGAGTGACGCCTTCCCCAAGCGAGACGAGGACGAGCCGCCCCCCAGGGCGCACGACACGCACGCATTCAAGCAAGGTGGGGCGCAGGTCGGGAAGCGGGAGAAGGTCGAACATGTAGGCGCAAAAAAGGCGGTCGAATGTGTTGTCGGGGAAGGGCAAGGCGCGGGCGTCCGCCTGTACAACGGGGGCGCCTGTGCGGCGTTGCGTGAGCCGCAGCATGGTGGCGGCAATGTCCACACCGACGGCGATGCCACCTGGTGCGACCGCTTGCACCAGGCGGCGGTGGTCTTTCCCTGTGCCAACGCCTACGTTGAGCACCCGCATTCCCGGCTGGATATCCAGCAGTGCCAGCGCACGTTTTTTGGCGCGGCTTTCGTACACTTCCGCCCAATCGTGTTTCCGCCCCAGCCATTCATAAAAATGCTGAATGGCAGCGGGTGAAGGTGGTGTTCTCATCCTCTTTGCCTCGAAAGTCTGTTCATGCGATGCGTTCACGGATGGCTTCGGCCAGATTGAGCCGTTTGATACCGCGCAGAGGGGGCCATGTTGCTCCCCATGCAGTGACCAATACGGCGAGCGCCGCACCGATGTAGGAAATGGGCGCAATGGTGACGCGGAACGTCATCAGCTCGCTGTTGAAGAGACGCCCAAACTGAAGCGCGACCCAATAGCCGGCGACCATGCCGGGCAGCAACGCCAACGCCCAGATGAGGGCGACTTCGATTGCGATGAGGCGGCGCAGGCGCTGGTATGGTGTTCCCATGGCGCGCATTGTCGCCAGTTCGCGGCGGCGTTCGAGCACGTTCATACTCATGGTGTTGAAGAGCACAGCGCCGCCCATGAGAATGGCGAACAAAAGCATCACGCTCACGAAAGCATAAAACAGCCCCATCAGCGTTTGCCATTCGCGCTTCATATCGTGCTTGTTTTGTACAAGCGCGACACCGGAGAGATGGTAGAACGCATTTTGCACGGTTTCGCGGTCGGCTTTGGTTTTGACATAGGCGCTATTCCAGAGCGCCGCTCCAATCAGTGCTTGTGCGTCATCCAAACGAATGTACGCCACCGGCCCGACCATTTCGTCTGAAACGCCGCCAATGCGGAACGTGCGCCGCCCATAGGGTGTCTCGATGTCCACGGTGTCGTTGCGTGCAACCCCAAGCGCATCGGCCATCGCGCGAGTGATGATGACATGCCCAGGGGCAAACGCTTCTTCGACCGTGAGACGGCGCGGAAGGTTCCACGTGTGCATGGTGGTTGAAGCGGGCAAGGCGTTGAGCAAGATTTCTTCCTCCTTGTTGTTGGCGTGCAACTGGGCGGGCAGTTGCAAAAGCGGTTCAACCGCTGTGACGCCTTCAATCGCTTGCAGGTCTTGCACGCGCTCCATAGGTTGGGGTTGCTGAAACACAACAAGAATATCCCACCGCTCAATCTCTTCAAAGTGTGTTTGCAGCAGTGTGTTCATGGAATCTACCAACGCCAGGGAAACCAACAACAGCACCAGCGTCAGGACGAGTGCCAGCCATGTGCCAAATGTGCGGCGGCGGTTGCGTGAGAGGTTGCGGAGTGCCAGGCGTGCTGTCAAAGGCAAGCGCCAGACCCGTTCGAGCCGGAGGGGGCGCACAGCCACGACGCTCAGCGCGGGGTCTTGCCGCATGGCGGTCGCTGGTTCGACCTGTGTCGCGTGGCGAGCAGGTGAAAGCGCCGCAAGGGTTGCTGTGAGCAAGCTCAGCGCGACGGCGAGGAACATGGCGTCGGGGTGCGGGCGTGTTTTGACGAGGGGAATGCCCAGCTCGTGAGCGTAGGCGCTTGTCAGGGCAGTGCCGAGCGGCACTCCCAGGGCAATGCCAGCCGCAGCCCCCAAGAGGCCAATGGTGAGTGCTAGGAGCAAGAAGAATCGCAATACGGTTTGCCGCGTATGCCCAAAGGCAAGCATAACGCCGATGAGGGGGCGTTGTGTGTGGACCAGCCGCCCCACCAGCATCGAAAGCGCCATCAGCGCCACAAAGAGCATGAGCGCCGGAATGGCGTATGCCATTTGGCGGAAGCCGTCAATGTCGAGTTGCAGGGCGGCATGGGAAGGTTGTTCATCGCGTGTGATACTTTCGACGAGGCCGTAAGGCGCAAGATGTTCGCGCAAACGTTGTTCAACTGCGGCGAGGTCGGCGTTGTCGTCAATACGCACGGTGATTTCATTGATGGTCTGACCGACTTCCAGGCGGCGTTGCAGGTCGTTCAAGGGGGTAAAGATGACGGCGAAGGTGCGATTGGCCGGGATGAGCTCGTAGCGGCTGGGGCTGACAATCAGATACTCCGGGCTGGCGACAATGCCAACCACTTTCAGCGGCACAGATTGCCCGTTCAGGATGGGCGTTATGGTATCGTTGGGGTGGATGTTGTGGGCTTCGGCAAAATGTTTTTCGAGGAGTGCCACACCTGTTTCGCCAGGCTCAAAGTAGCGCCCTTCGAGCAAAAGCAGGTCGTTGACGGTGGGGCGGTGTTCGTCAGGGATACCAATCAAGCGTGCGCGGAGTGTGGTTTCGCCGGCGTCATAGCCGGTATCCACGACATAGCGCCCCATCGCGGCTTGTACGCCCTCTACCTGGGCGATTTCGTCAACCACGGTTTGCGGCGCGCCCAGCACTTTTATGGTCAAGTCGGCAAATTTGAGCTGCTCGTAGGTGTGTTCATACGAAAGCGAGAGATCGCGGTAGGCGCCAATCATCGCCATAAAACTGGCGATACCCAATGCAATCAACAAGACCAACGCCGCAGTTTGCCCGCGGTTCGCACGAATATCACGCCAGAGTTTACGCCAGAGTGTGCGAGTCATGGTCGCCTCCTTACCACGTAATCGCCGAAGCGGGTTTGGGGGCCGGGTTGCGGTGTTCCTCGGCGATACGGCCGTCATGCATGCGGATGACACGGTCGGCCATTTCAGCGATAGCGGTGTTGTGCGTCACAAGCACAACTGTGGTGCCGTATTCGCGATTGAGCGATTGAATGGTTTCAAGGACATTGCGCCCCGCTTCGGTATCGAGGTTGCCGGTGGGTTCATCGCACAGCAGAAGCCGCGGCTGTTTGGCGACCGCACGCGCCACGGCGACGCGCTGTTGTTGACCACCTGACATTTGATAAGGAAAGCGGTCGGCTATCTCTGCCAGGCCTACCTGCGCCAGAATCTCCTCGGCACGCTGGGTGATACGGCGGCGGTCTGATTCGACCAGTTCCAATGCAAACTCCACGTTTTCGCGCGCGGTGAGCGTGGGCATCAGGTTGAAGAATTGGAAGACAAACCCGACCATGCGGCGGCGATAATCGGTCAGGGCGTCATCATCGTAGGCTGAAATCTCTTCACCGGCGACGAGAATGCGCCCTTCGGTAGGGCGGTCCAGCCCGCCCAGCAGGTTGAGTGTGGTGGTTTTCCCCGAACCAGATGGACCGAGTACGACGACCAGTTCCCCCTCGGCGATCTCCAAGGAGACGTTATCGAGAGCATGCACGGGAACATCGCCAAGTTGGTACACTTTGGAAACGTTGTGCAAGGCGGCAAGTGGTGTTGTGTTCATCATGGTGTTCCTCCTGGTTGCTTGGTCATGCCATCAAAGAAAAGCGCAATTCCTTGTTGCAGGTGGTATGTCAGGCGCACGCTCTGGGGGTCTGTGAACCAAAGCAATACCGTCCCTTCAAACAGCGCGATGAGCGTGGTCGCGGCGGCATCTACATCCACCGCGCGGAGTTCGCCCCGTTCGACCCCTTGTTGCAAAAGTGTGGCAAGGGCCTCGTGCCATTGCTGGAAGTAGGCGCGCAAGACCTCTCGCACGTCGGGGCGGCGCGCAGCCACAGCATAAAACTCGTACCCAATGGCAAGCAGGTCTTGCATGGCAAGGGTTTCTTGCGCGAGGTGCAAAGAGAGTTGTTCGAGTCGCTCGCGCACACTGCCGGGCGCATCGAGCAGGGCATGCAAAGATGAAAATTCAACAGTGAAGAACTGCTCTAACAGCCCCAGCACCAAATCATCTTTGTTTTTGAAGTAAAGATAGAGTGTGCCTTTGGCCACCCCTGCTTCGGCGGCGATGTCTTCCATGCGGGCTGCCTGAAAGCCCTGTTGCGCGAAGACGCGTGCAGCCGCTTGCAGAATCTTCGCTCGGCGTTCCTCAGGCGCTGTGGGAGGCATTGTTGACGCTCCTACGCAATATTATGACTGACTGGTCAGTCATTTTTCTGCAAAAAGCCAACCTGTCAACCGGCGTTGGGAAGAGAGCAGGCTGACATGACACTGTTTTGACGCCTTGCGCCTCGCGGCTATACTGCTCCTTGCATTCGCCAACGACGACGGCCGCTTCGGCGGCCGTTTTTTGTAAGCAATCAACACAAGGAGTGAGGATATGGCTGAAACAGCGCACGAGACCTATGCCTTAGTCGAGGAGACGTTTACCGCGCCTGAGGCACTGACGTTCGACGATGTGCTTCTGCTCCCCGGATACAGCGATGTGCTGCCCTCTCAAATTGACCTGAGTACTGAAATCGCCCCTGGTATTCGCCTCAACCTGCCCATCCTCTCCGCCGCCATGGACACCGTCACGGAAGCGCGCCTGGCGATTGCGCTGGCGCGTGAAGGCGGGTTGGGCGTCATTCACCGCAACCTGACGATCGAAGAGCAGGCGGCTGAGGTGGACAAGGTCAAGCGTTCGGAAGCAGGCATGATTGTAGACCCCATCACCCTGCCGCCTGACGCTACGATTGCGGACGCCGAACGCTTGATGAGCACCTATCGCATTTCAGGCGTCCCCATTACCGAGCCCGACGGCAAACTCATCGGTATTCTCACTAACCGCGACATTCGCTTTGTGACCGACATGAGCCGCCCCGTCAGCGAGTACATGACCAGCAAGAACCTCATCACCGCGCCCTTTGGCACGACGCTGGAAGAAGCCATCGAAATTTTGCAAGAGCACCGTATCGAAAAATTGCCCCTCGTGGATGAAAACGGCTACCTCAAAGGCCTGATTACCGTGAAGGACATTCAAAAGCGGCGTGATTACCCCAATGCCGCCACCGATAGCCTGAACCGCTTGCTTGTCGGCGCGGCTGTGGGGGCTGGTCCCTCGGCGCTGGAACGCGCCGAAGCGCTGGTGAAAGCCAACGTGGACGTGCTCGTGGTGGACACGGCGCACGGGCATTCCAAGAATGTGATTGAAACAGTCCGCAAGTTGCGCGAATACTTCCCCAAAACACCCGTCATCGCCGGCAACGTTGCGACGCCTGAGGGGACGATTGCGCTCATCGAAGCGGGCGCGCACGCTGTCAAGGTGGGAATTGGCGCGGGCTCGATTTGTACCACGCGTGTGATTAGCGGCGTGGGCGTGCCGCAAATTTCGGCCGTGTGGGAATGTGTGCGCGCCGCGCGCCCCTATGGCGTGCCCATCATCGCCGACGGCGGTATCAAGTACAGCGGCGATATTGTGAAGGCGCTGGCTGCGGGCGCTTCGGCGGTCATGCTGGGCTCGTTGCTGGCAGGGTTGGATGAAGCACCGGGCGAAATCATCCTCTACCAGGGCGAACGCTTCAAATCGTATCGCGGCATGGGCAGTCTGGGCGCTATGCAAGGTCCTGGGCGCGACCGCTACGCCCAGGGCGCTGAGGGCAAGTTGGTGCCCGAAGGCGTGGAAGGCTACATTCCCTACAAAGGTCGCCTGCGCGATTACGTCTTCCAACTGGCGGGCGGTATTCGCAGTGGTATGGGCTACGTTGGGGCACGCTCGCTCCCCGATTTGTGGGCAAAGGCGCGTTTCCGCCGCATTACCAACGCCGGATTGATTGAAAGCCACCCACACGGTGTTTTCATTACGAAAGAAGCGCCAAACTATCAGGAGCGCCGTTAGCCGCACGGCGTGCCTGCACTGATGGAGAAGGAACGCCCAATGTCGGCTCCCGCCGATGTTGGGCGTTTTGTCTATGATGCGACAGGGGGAGAGCGATGAAGCGTGTAGCGTTGATCACGGGAAGCACGCGCCGCATTGGGCGCGCCATTGCCGCACGGCTGGCACGCGAGGGCTACGCGCTGGCGTTGAACTACCGCCACAACGAACGCGCCGCGCAAGAAACCGTCGCCGCGTTGGCGGCGCTGACCGAGGCGGTCGCTTTTCGCGCGGATGTGAGCACGCCTGAGGGGGCGGAGCACCTGGTGCGCGAGACGCTGGCGCATTTTGGGCGTGTGGATGTGCTGGTGAACTGTGTCGGTCCATTCGTGCCCAAGCCGCTCGCCGAAACCGACCTGGGCGAGTGGCGTTTGCTGGTGGACGGCAATCTGGGGAGCGCGTTCTACACCATGCGCCTGGTCATTCCCGTCATGCGGGAACAGGGCGGGGGCGTCATCGTCAATCTCGGTTCGTTGAATGCGGGCGTGGCGCGGGGCGCGCCCAACACCGCGGTGTATAACGCGCTCAAAACAGCGTTGGTTGTGCTGACGCGCTCGGTGGCGCGGAGTGAGGGACGCCATGGCATTCGTGCCAATGTGGTGAACCCCGGCATGATTGACCCGGCGGGAGTGGGCGAAGAGGTTGTGCGCCACATTCCCTTGCAGCGGTTGGGCACGCCGGATGATGTCGCGGCGGCGGTGGCGTGGCTCTGTTCCGATGAGGCGACTTACGTCAGCGGGGCTGTGGTGGATGTCCACGGCGGCTTGTGGGCGTGAGCGTGCTCGTTGATGAGCAGGGCGGGACGCCAGCCACGCACGGAGTTGATGACGTAGAGTTTTTGGCAGGTGTGCAAGGCTTCGATGGGGATGGACGCCTCTTCCACAATGCCGTGTTGCACCAGCCAACTGCGCAACGTACCGTTGAGCAAGCCATCGTGCACGGGTGGCGTCACAAGGTGGCCGTCCAGCCAGGCGACGATGTTGGCGGTGGTGGTTTCAGTGATGTGCCCGTGTTCGTTCCACAGAAGCACGTCGTCGGCGGTGGGGCAGGCGGCGCGGGCTTGTTCGTACACGTCGCGGTGTGTGGTTTTGTGGTAGAGAAAGACGTTCTTTGTGGAGATGGGCGCGGGCGCAAGCGCCAGGCGCACGCGGTCGGGGTAGGGGGCGTTGGCGAGGGGGGTATGCGTCCACTGCGTCGTGCCGTCGCGCGAGAGGGTGAGCCGCACACGCTGGGGCACGGGGGCAAGTGTTTCGGCAAGTGTTTCGGCTTCTTCGTACAGACGGCGCATGTCCAGCGAGAAGCCAAAATAGTCCGCTGAGAGGCGGAGCCGTTCAAGGTGGCGGTCCCACAAGAAAAACCCCGCGCGCGGCGTCCAGAGCATGGTTTCAAGCAGGTCGAACACGGGGCGGCGTTCGGTCAGCACGCGCGCTTTTGCCTGGCATTCGGCGTATTCATCCTCGGCGTTGGAATCCCACACAATGCCGCCCCCCACGCCATATTCGGCCGTTTCGGTTTGGCGGTTGATGACCACGGTGCGGATGGCGACGTTGAATTGCATTTGCCGCCCAGGGGCGACCCACCCGATGGTGCCGGTGTAGATGTGGCGCGGGCTGGTTTCCAGTGAAGCGATGATGCGCATGGTGCTGGCTTTGGGCGCGCCCGTAATCGAGGCGCACGGGAAGAGCGCCTGCATGATGCTGGGCAAATCAGCGGTCGTGCGCGCTTCTACGGTAGATGTCATTTGCCAGACGGTCGGGTAGCGCTCGATGGTGAACAGGTGCGGAACGTCCACGCTTCCCACTTCGGCGATACGCGCCAGGTCGTTGCGAATCATGTCCACAATCATCACGTTTTCGGCGCGGTTCTTTTCGGAATGCCGCAACCAGTTGGCGCGCAGGCGGTCTTCTCGCGGCAGGGGGGCGCGCGCCGCAGTGCCCTTCATCGGGCGCGACCAGATGCGTTCACCCTGTACAGCGAAGAAAAGTTCGGGCGAAACCGAGCAGACGACTGTTTCACCCAGGTCAAGGTAGGCGGCAAGCGGGGCTTCCTGCGTCTGGTACAAATCCACGAAGAGCGCCCACGGGTTGCCGCGAAACGGGGCGCGCAGCCGCATGGTGAAGTTCACCTGGTAGGTGTCGCCACGCGCGATGGCGTCTTTGATGGCGGCGATGGCGCGCTGATAAGCGTCGCGGGACATATCGGGTTCCCATGCGTCCACCTCGTAGGTGGCGTCCACATGGTGGGGAAGTTCGACGGGTTCGGGGGCGTTGAAGATGCCGAACAAGAGCAAGGGAACGCCATCGGGGCGTTGCGTCTGCAACGCCGGGTCGAAGGCGGGAGCGGCTTCATAGGTGATGAAGCCGACGGCGTGTGCGCCGCGCTCTGCGGCGGCTTCGATTTCCGCCAGCGCAGGCAGTACCTCGTCGTATCTGGTTGCCTGGATGTAGCGAATTGGATGTGTAAAACGCCACCATTTGCGGCGGCGTTCATCATGGATGATTGCTTCCACGGCTTTCCCCCTTGGCGCGCGTATTGTATGAAAAGCCCGCCAACTGACAAGACAAATCAAATGGTTGTTTGGTATTTTGCGCTCTGCCTGATGTGAGGATACTTGTCGGCTGAGTGCACAAACAAGGGGGGAACAATGCTGACATTTTTGCTGCAAGGCATGGCGCTGGGGCTCTCGGCGGCGTGGTTGCCTGGTCCATTCAAAGCCTTTCTGTTCTCGTACACGTCCATTTATGGGTGGCGGCGCACCATTTGGGCGGCGTTCGCCCCGTTGCTCAGCGATGGGTTTATCATCGCGGTCGCCCTCTTGCTGATTAGCAGTGTGCCGCCGCAGTTCACAGCGGGCTTGCACGTGGCGGGGGGGCTCTTCTTGCTCTATCTGGCGCGCTCGGCCTACCACGCCCTGCAAGCCGAGGCGGAAGCCCATATCGAAAGTGGCGGTTCGTTGCGTGATGTGCTGACCAAAGCCACCATCACCAACCTGCTCAATCCCAACCCCTACATTTTTTGGAGTTTTGTCGGCGGTCCCATTATTCGGCGGGGCTGGGCGATTTCCCCTTGGCACGCGGTGAGTTTTTTGCTGGGCATGTACACGTTGCTCATCGGGGGAATGGCGGCGCTGGTGCTCCTCTTCGGGTTGACGGGGCGTTTCGACGCGACGTTGCGGCGGCGGCTGGCGCTTGTCTCGGTGGGCTTGCTTGTGTTGATGGCGGGCTGGCAATTTTGGATGGCGTGGCAGGCGTGGGGGAACGCCTAGAAGAAGTCGTCTTCTTCTTCCTGGGGAATGGGGGCGGCTGTGGCGTCGGGGGTGCGGATGCGCTGGTCAATCTCTTTCTGCTGGCGTTGCAGGGCTTTGCGCGTGGCAACCAGCGATTGCAGGCGGGCTTTGTCGTTTTCTTCCACTGCGTCGCGTACCAGGAACGCAATTTCTTTCAATGTGCGCTCAATCGCGGCGCGTTTGATGCGCAACGCGGTGCGCCGCACTTCGCCAATCAGTTCGTTTTCATCGGGCAGTGGTCTGTCGTGGTAGTAGTTGAGCAAGTCGGTGGCGAGCCTCTGCAAGATGTCGGGCAATTCTTCAAACAGGGCTTCCACTTCTGCGCCGCTCATGGGCATATCAAACAGCAGTGTCTCGTAGAGTTGCCGCCATTCGGGTGAATGCCAATCTTGCGGCGTGATTTCCTGCTCCACTTCGGCGAGCAGGTCGGGGCGTTGCGAGAGCAGGTAGAGCAGATAGGCTTCGTAGTCGTCGAAGCGGACGCGCAGGCGTGGCGTGGTGGGCTGTTCGACGCCGATGTCGGCGCTCTCTTCCTCGTCGGGGGGCGGCGGAACGTCGTCGAACGGTGCGTCGAATGTGGGCGGTGGCGGCGGCGGCGTGCGGCGGCGTTGTGTGCGTTGCTGGCGGACCAGCAGGGTCATTTCGCGTGCGAGGTCGTCCTCGGGGACGTGCAGGTAGAAGGCAAGGCGTTGCAGGTAGTGCGCGCGCTCGATGGTGTTGGGTATCTCGGCAATGATGGGCAAAATTCCCTCGGCGACCGCCCGCTTTTGGGCGGCGTCGTTCAAGTCGCGCCCGGCGATGGCTTCCTGGATGAAAAATTCCACCACCGGCAAGGCGTTCGCCACCAATTCACCCCATTGCGCGGGGTCTTCTTTGAGCAGGTCGTCGGGGTCGTAGCCGGCGGGCAGGCGCACCACGCGCAAATCGCCCGCCATTTCCACCACGGGGCGCAAGCGCCCCCCTTCAACACTGGGGACAAAGTGGCGCGCCAGGGCTTCACGGGCGGCGTGAATGCCACGCTTGGCGGCTTCCGTGCCGGCGGTATCGGCGTCGAGTGCCAGCACAATGTTTTTGGTGAAGCGGTTGATGAGCCGCAGTTGGTCGGGGGTAAGGGCGGTGCCCAGGCTAGCCACCACGTTGCGGTAGCCCGCCTGATGGGCGGCGATGACGTCCATGTAGCCTTCCACCAGCACCACGCGGTCTTCACGGCGGATGGCGTCTTTAGCCAGGTCAAGCCCGTAGAGCAAGCGCCCCTTGTCGAAGAGCAGGGTTTGCGGCGAGTTGAGGTATTTGGGTTGCTGCTCGTCGTCCAGCGCGCGCCCGCCAAACCCCACCACGCGCCCGCGCACGTCGCGAATGGGGAAGATGAGGCGATGGCGAAAGCGGTCGTACACGCTACCGCGCTCGTTGGCGATGACCAACCCCGCGTCCAGCAGGTCTTGCTGGGTGTAGCCTTTCGCCAGCATGGCGTTCAAGAGCGTATCCCACCCCTCGGGCGCGTAGCCCAAGCCAAACGCCAGCACCATGTCGGGGCTGACGCGGCGGCGTTCGAGATAGGCGCGGCAGGTCTCGCCTTCCGGGGCGCGAAGCCACTCGGTGAAGAGGCGCATGGCGGTTTCGCACACTGTGCGCAGGCGTTCGCGCTGTTGCTGGAGCGCGCTGGTGCGGGCGTCGGGGGCTTCCAGTTCCACGCCGGCTTCGCGCGCCAGTTGGCGCAGGGCTTCGGGGAAGGAAAGCCCCTCGATTTTCATAACGAACGAGAAAATGTCGCCGCCTTCGCCGCACGCGCCAAAACACCGCCACGTTTGCGTGTGAGGAAACACCACAAAACTGGGCGTCTTTTCCTGGTGGAAGGGGCAGAGCGCTTTGTACGTGCTTCCCGAACGTTTGAGTTGCACGTAGCGGCTTACCACGTCCACCAAATCAAGGCGCTGTTTGATTTCTTCGATTACGGCTTGATGGCTCATCGGGCGTGCGCGTGCTTTCTGTGGTTCCGTTCGGTTTGGGTATGTGTGAGTATACGCCGCTCACCTATCTGGCAAGTTGGCGCATTTCGTCTTGTGCAACGCCTGGCTACAATCTGGCACCATGTGAGGGCGGAGGAGGAACAGCATGGATGAGCAGGTGCGCGTGCAGTTTGACGCCGATGATGTGCTGGCGTTGAAGGGCGCGCTGGATGTCTTGCAAAGCGAATTGAAGACGGGCGCGCTTTCGGTGCATGGTGTGGAACGCGAGTGGCTACAAGCGCAAGCCGAGGAAGTCGCCGCACTTGTCGAAAAAGGTGCGCCCCAGCGTGTCGAGTGGTCGCGCCGCGCGGTCTGGCTTTGGCTGCACTACGCCGACCGGGCGTTGCGTTTGCGCGGCTACGTGGTCGGGCGTCCGGAGGCGAACGAGCGTTTTGTGCGGCTTTACCGCAAACTCAAAGCCGCCGAGCGGCAAACTGACGGCTGGCTGGGGCGCATACGGCGGCATTTGCGACGTTTCTAGCGGGTTTCTTCATCGTTTCTCCACATGTGCGGCGTATAGTCAAAGATGAAAACAATCAATACGGAGATCTTGCAACTATGAAACGCAATCTTTCCATGGCTGTTCTTGCTGTGGTTGTGATTGGTGTGCTTGGCGTCGCGGCGGTGGCGTATTCGTTCTTGCGCACCCCCGAAGAAGCCAGCCTGAGCGCGGAAGAAGCCCTGGCGACCGTCCAGGCGGAGCAACCGCCAACAGAGCAACCGGAAGCGCCCACGGCCGAACCGACGCCTACGCAGGCTGTTGAACCGACGGCGGAACCAACCACGCCGCCGGAAGCCACAGCCGAACCGACCGCGGCAAGCGAAACGAGTACGGCGCGCACATTTGCCTTTGTGGATGGGGAGACCGAAGCGCAATTCATCATTGATGAAGTGTTGCGCGGTTCGCCCAAAACCGTTGTTGGCTCGACGATCGATGTCGCCGGCACGTTCACGGTTGACTTTGCCAACTCCGCCGAGATATCGTTCTCGCCCATTCTCATCAATGCACGCACCTTTGCCACCGACGATGAACGCCGCGACCGCGCTATCAAGAATCGCATTCTGCTGACCGACCAGTACGAGTTCATCACGTTTGAACCGAAAAGCGTTGTGGGTGCGCCGGAGCGTGTCGAAGTGGGGCAGACCTACACGTTCCAGGTGGTGGGGGATTTGACGATTCTCGACACGACGCGCGAAGTTGTGTTTGATGTGGAGGCAACGGTGGTGAGCGAGAACCGCGTGGAAGGGACGGCGCGCGCGGTTGTTCAATACGCTGATTGGGGTGTTTCCATTCCCGAAGTGCCGGCGGTGACGGGCGTCGCCGATGAGGTGACGCTGATTCTCAACTTTGCGGCGGAAGCCCAATAACGCGCACGTGCATGTACGCCAACGCCCCCAGACGGGGGCGTTTTTGTTTTTCTGCGCGGCTATTCGCCGGCTTCTTCACGCACGACGAAGAAGGCCATGGGCACCGAAGAGGCCAGAATGATGAGCAGGGCGGGCGCGGCGGCGCGTGCAAAAAAGGCCTCGGATACCGCCCCCCAGACGACGGTTGCCAGCGTCTTGAAGTCGAACGGTCCCAGGATGAGGGTAGCGGGGAGTTCCTTCATCGTGGTGAGAAAAACCAGCCCGAAAGCAGCCACCAGCCCAGGGCGCACGAGCGGCAGTGTGATGTACACAAGGACTTCCCACGGTTTGCGTCCCAGGCTGCGCGCGGCTTCTTCCACCGAGGGGTTGACTTGCAAGAGGGATGCGCGTATTGCCCCCACGGCTTGCGGCAGGAAGAGCACGACATACGCGAGAATGAGCAGCCAGATGGTCTGGTAGATGGGGCGGGCAAAACGCACGCCAAAGAAGACGAACGCCAGCGCGATAACGATGCCCGGCAGTGCGTAGCCGATGTAGGTTGTACGTTCCACAAAGCGGCTGAGACGGCTCGGCCAGCGGATTTCGACAAAGGCGATGGGCAGGGCAAACGCCGTTGTCACAATGGCGGCAATCGCCGAGACGCTGAGCGAATTGCGGAGCGGCGCCCAAAGCGAAACGAATTCTTCTCCGGCGAGCCAGCCGCGTATCAGCCAGTAGAACAACACCGTCGCCGGCAGAACCAGCGCCAGCGCAACCACACTCGCGCAAAATGCCAGGGCTGGCCAGCGCCAGCGCCCCAGTTTGATGGTTTTGGCGCGACGCGCCGCCCCCACAGCCGCCCGGTGGTAGCGGGCTTGCCCACGAATGCGCGACTCGATGACGAGCAGGACCAGCGTCAGGACAACCAGCACCAACGCCAGGGCGGCGGCGGATGTGCGGTCGAAGGAGGATTTGTACTGGACATAAATCACGCGGGTGAAGGTGTTGTAGCGCATGAGTGAGACGGCGCCGAAGTCGCGCAAGGTGTACAGCGCAACAAGCAAGCCGCCGGCGGCCAGCGCGGGTTGCAGTTGCGGAAGTGTGATGCGGCGAAAAGTTTCCCATCCCGTATGCCCCAGGCTGCGCGCGGCTTCTTCCAGGCTGGGGTCAAGCCCTTGCAGGGCGGCGCGGACACTCAGGTACATGTAGGGGTAGGTCATCAGCGTGAGGACAATCAACGCGCCCGGAAAGCCGTAGATGGTGGGCAGGCGGGTGATGCCAAACACGCCTTCGAGCCACTGTTGCAGCATGCCGCGCGGTCCAAGCGCCGCGATGAAGAGATAGGCGGCCACATAACTGGGAATGACCAGCGGCAGCGAGATGAGCACCGTCCAGGTTCGGCGACCAGGCAGATCGGTGCGCACGGTCAGCCAGGCGAGGGGGACGGCAATGAGGGCGGAACAGGCTGTGACGGCGGCCGCCAGCACGCCTGAATTCCAAATCACTTCAAGGGTGCTTGGCCGAAAGACCAGTCGCCAGGCGGAAAGCCCCCCGCCAAGCACGCGCAGTGCCAGGTAACTCATGGGGAGCAGGACCAACAGGGAAGCGGTCAGCGAGGGCACCCAGAGCATGAGGGCTGTGCTGACACGCAAAGGAGGGGGACGATGAAATCGTCCCCCTCGTGTTCGGCGCTGTAAGCGAGGATTCGACGTGTGTGCCATTACGGCAGTGCTCCAACCTCACGCAAGAGTTCGATCGTGCCTTGCAAGTCGGTCAAGTTCGACAGGTCAACGTCCGGCACGTTGAGCGAGTCCAGCGGCGGCAGGTCGCCATAAGGCTTGACGGCCGGGTTCATCGGGTATTCGTAGGTCTTTTCAGCAAAGTACGATTGGGCTTCTTCTGAGAGTAGGAAGCGCACGAACTGCTCGGCGGCTTCCTGGTGTTCGGCGTTCTTCAGAATGCCCACACCCGAGACCAGGACAATCGAACCAGGACCGCCACCCGGCAAGAAGTAATTACGCGCCGGGAAGGACTCGCCTTGTTCAGCCAGGAAACGGTAGAGATAGTAATGGTTTACAAAGCCGACGTCAACTTCGCCTGCGCCAACGCCCGCAACGATGGATGTGTTGTTTTCATAGACCGTCGGTTCGTTGGCGAGAATGCCTTCCAGCCATTCGCGCGTGCGTTCCTCGCCCCAAATGGCGCGCATGGCTGTCACCATTGCCTGGAACGAGCCGTTGGTGGGTGCCCAGCCGATGCGCCCTTTCCACTGCGGGTCGGTAAAGCCCCACATGTCGGTGGGCAGGTCGTCTTCGGAGAGACGTTCGGTGTTGTACACAACCACGCGGACGCGGCCGGTAATGCCTACCCACGAGCCGTCGTCGGCGCGGAAGCGCGGGTCAACGGTTTCGAGGATATCGTTGGGCAATGTTTGGAACAGCCCTTGCACGGCAACCGCCCCTAAACCACTGGGGTCTTGTGCATAAAAGATGTCAGCGGGCGAGCGTTCGCCTTCTTCCAGAATGGTGGCGGCCATTTCGGCGGTGCCGCCGTAGCGCACTTTCACGTCAATGCCGGTTTCTTCTTCAAACTGCTCGATGATGGGACCCACCAGGCTTTCGGAGCGGCCCGAATAGATGACCAGCCCACCGCTTTCCAGGTCGGTATCGCTGTGTCCCGGTTCTGCGCTCGCTTCGGGGCTGGCGCTGGCTTCCGGGCTGACGCTCGGTTCAGGCGTCGCTTCGCCGCCGCTGTTCCCGCAAGCGATGACGAAGATCGCCACCAACAGAACTGTGAACAAAAGGCTGATTTTTGCGCGTGACATAGGTGGTGTGCCTCCTGTGACGAATAGTTTATCTCTCAAAGCGGGCTTGTAAGATATATGGGTTCACGATAATGTCAAGTGATTTACTCAACAATATGTCATGTTTTGGGGATGAGATATGTCATGTTGTTGGCGGGCGAGGCGCAAAGCAGGTTGAATACATAAAGATTTTGGGTTGACATTGCCTGTGTGCCTTGATAGGATGTGCTTGTTGTTTGATTTCTTCAATGGTGCTTTCTTCGTCTCCTCGTAGTTGTATCTCAACGTTGTGGTGTGTGTCGGTGTATTTCCATGATGATTTTTTACTTCTTTATCAGCGAAGGTTTGACGTCAGAAGCTTCATAGAAAGGAGGTGCTCCGTAGCGACAGAGATGGTTGTACCCCCGCAGTTGTGCCCAACCTTGTCAATTTTGCAAAAAGGAGGAACGCAATGCGTAAGTCTGCGCGAAATTTGTTGTCGGTCTTGTTGGTGTGGGTGGGCGTTCTGCTCTTTGCCGGAGGTGTCGCCGCAGAAGGAGGCGCGGAATGGGGCTATGAGGGCGAACATGGGCCTGAGCATTGGGGAGAATTGAGCCCAGAGTATGCGACGTGCTCACAGGGGCGCGAACAATCGCCGATTGATATCCCCGAATGGGCGCCGCTCAATCAACCTGACATTCAATTTGTGTATGACCCCACAAATCTGACGATTGTCAACAATGGGCACACGATCAAGGTGGAATACGACCAGGGCAGTTTCATGACGCTCGAAGGCAAGCAGTACAATCTGCTTCAATTCCATTTCCATGCCCCCAGTGAGCACACCATGCAGGGGCAGTTCTTCCCCATTGAAGCCCATTTTGTGCACCAAAGCGAGGATGGCGAGTATGCTGTAGTCGGGGTTTTTATTCGTGAGGGGGCTGAAAACGCCGCCTATCAACCGGTATGGGCGCACCTGCCGGCAGATGTTGGCGAGCCGCAAACGATCGAGGGAGTCAGTGTCAACGCCATGGATTTGTTGCCGGCGGATTTGTCCTACTATCGCTATGACGGTTCTTTTACGACGCCGCCATGCACGGAGGGCGTCAAGTGGGTGGTTATGGCCACGCCGGTGGAGATGTCGGCGGAACAGATTGCGGCTTTCACGGCGATCTACGACCACAACAACCGCCCTGTTCAGCCGCTCAATGAACGCTTGTTCTACGTTGGCGGGGCACCGCAAATGCTGCCGGAAACGGGGCGTGCGTCGGTACCCGTGGGATGGTGGTTGATGGGGGCGGGTGTCGCGCTGGCGGGCGTGGGGCTGGTCATACGGCGGCGCTCGCTGGTCTGAGCAAGGAGAACAGTGCAGAGGGGGGCAAGCAGCCCCCCTTCTTTGTCTCATGCGCCATCTCAGGAGGGGAGCGTATGCATCTCGATATGTTGGTTCGTGAAGTGACAGGGTACATAGATGAACCGGCGCCATGGCACATTGAAGAAACAGACGGTGAGATTGCTTTTCGCTGGGGAACGCTGGAAGCCCATTGGCAGCATCCTCTTGAAGAAGACTTGATCGAATGGGTGCGCGAAGAGGCTGAGACGTTGCAACGAATGTGTGTGGCGTATGTACAGGAAGCGTGGGAGGAGCCTTTGCGCATGATGATCGCCCAACACTTGTTGGCGGCCGGCGTGCCGACGAAGGCAATAGAGCAGATGGGCATCTTTTGGGATGTTGAAAGTGAATGGCCGCCGCATGGTGAAATGGCCGGCGCGGCCTATCAACTCCCGAAAGGGCGTCTCTTTGTGGAAGCGGTGTGGGAAGAGGTGGCAGATGAGGCTGTGGGGATGGTGTGGGAAGGCGGGGAGCAGCGTGCCGAGGTGGCTGCTGCGTTGGCTGCACGCATGTTGAATGTGTGGAATGTGTGGAAAGGCAACCTATAGACAAAAGGATGTGCTTATAAGCATGCTGAAATCTTCTGCGTATGGCGTATGGTTGGTCGCATGTGTGTTGTTGATAAGTGGGTGTGTGTCTGCTCGTGAGGCGTCCGCCCCCTTGCCCACGATGACGCCTTCGCCAACAGCAACGCGCGCGACGCCAACTGCGTCAGCGTCGCCTTCACCAACACCGCCCCCCGTGGCAACACCAAACCTGGCGGCAACCGTGGCGGCACAGCAAACGCCGCGAGTCTACAAGACGCTCTCTTCGCCGGATGGGATGTGGGAAGCAGAGGTACTTGTTTACGATTGCGTGGCGTTTGGGAGCGAAGGACCCGAATATGCCTATGAAGTGCTGCTTCTGCGGGCGACCGATGGGGCGATTGTGCAGGTTGATGAGCAGACGATAGCCTGTGGCGGCCTTGGCGCGGCAGGGTTTGACCTGCTTCTCTGGTCGCCGGATAGCCGCTATCTCTACTACACACCTACGCGTGAAGGCGTCCCGGACGGGTGCGGATTTTGGGCGGGGGCTGTCGCGCGGTTTGATGTCCAGACACGCCGGCGCGAAGTGATGTGGTCCGCCATCTTCTCGCCCGACCGGCAACGCCTGGCGGTTATTGAGCCGTCGGCGCTGGCGCTCTGGGATGTGGACGGCGGCGAAATCGCGCGCTGGTCGTTTCCGCAAGAGGGGGTGCTAGCCGGCGTTGCCTGGTCGCCCGACGGCGAACGGGTGGCGCTTTTGTTTGTGCAGACCCTCTGCCCACCTGCTGGCCCATCGCGGCTTTTCCTTTTCGATGCAAGTAGTCAGGAGGCTCAGCGGGTGCTGGCAACAGACGAACAGACCTTCCTCGATGTCATCTGGCAGGCAAGTGAGCATATCCAGTTGGTGGATGATCAGGGAACCACGTGGACATATTCGCTGACAACCGGCGCGATGGAGCCGGACGAGTAATCAGCCTGGCGCGAAGGCCTCATGCGTTCCGAATAAAAACCACCGCAACAAATAAACCCCGCCTCTTCGCAGGCGGGGTTCAATTTGTCTGGACTTTCTTTAAGCGGCGCGTCTGTCATCGCCGCCGGCGACGGCTTTATTTTCTTCAGTGAATGTTGCCAGAAACTCGCGCACCTCATTTTGGGCGCGTTTGAACCAGCGCATGATGGTGCTCATGGGGGCTTTGGTGTTGCGGACAGCGCGTTGTGAGCAGACCGTGCATCCCAAATTGGCTTTGTAGTTGGTGCAGCGCAGGCATCCAGCCATGTGAATCACCATCAGCTGAAACGCCAGGCTGTCTTCATGTGTTTCGGGAAGGGTGGCAACGTGGTCAACAAGTTCAACCCAGGCCTTGTCGGAACGACAATCACGAAGGTGCGGAACGCTTTCATGCGGAAATAAGAAGGGGGTTTTTGATCCAAACATAGGCTGCCGCATCCTTTCTTTCTTCATGATGGGCTTTGACCAAAGAAAAAAGGGCGTGAGAGCCCATCGTGCTCACGCCCTTTCGTATGTACGGCGCTGGTTGCTAAGTTCACTCACTCGTGTCATCTGCTCAACCCTTTCCTCGAACACGCTACATTATAAGAGAATAGGAATTTCTGTCAAATTTTTAGCAAGAAGTTGACAAGACAAATAAACTTTTGTTGATTTTTTGCCGGTATGCGCCTGTCAATGCGCACGTTTGGGAAGGCTTGGGAATCTGCATGGTGCGGCGTGAAACTTCTTCCCAGGCTTTGAATGGCATTCGCCATCTCATCATTCGCGAGTATAATAGCGCCGCTTCGAGAACAAATGAATGGGGTGTTCATATGGCTTTGACACGTGAAGAGGTCGAACACATTGCCCAGTTGGCACGCCTTGCGCTGAGTGAAGACGAAAAAGAGATGTTCCGTTCGCAATTGTCGGCCATTCTTTCCTACGCCGAGCGATTGCAAGAATTGGATACCGACGCCATTCCTCCCACTGCCCACGCTGTTGATGTGCAAGGTGTCATGCGCGACGATGTTGTGCGCCCCTCGTTACCACGCGATGCGGCGTTGGCAAATGCACCGCAGGCGCAAGATGGCTTTGTCATTGTGCCAACGGTGCTGGAAGAACACGCATAACGGTTCCACGACAAACACGATTCAAGAAGGTTGCTGAACGATGGATATCGAACGCTTGACCCTTGTTGAGATCAAACGACTGCTCGACGAAGGCGAAACGACCGCGCAGGAGTTGACCGACGCCTATCTGGCGCGTATCGAAACGCTTGAGCCGCATATCCGCGCTTTCCTCACCGTGACCCCCGATGTGGCGCGTGAACAAGCCCGCCAGGCGGATGAACGCCGTGCGCAAGGGGAAAACGCACCGCTTTTGGGGGTTCCGCTCGCTATCAAAGATGTGATTTCGACGGCGGGTATTCGCACAACATGCGGCTCGCGCATGCTTGAAACCTATGTCCCGCCTTTCGATGCCACTGTGGTGCAACGACTTCGCGAGGCCGGCGCGGTTTTTCTGGGCAAAACCAACACCGATGAATTTGCCATGGGCTCTTCGACCGAAAACTCCGCCTTTGGCGCGACACGCAACCCCTGGGATACCTCCCGCGTGCCGGGCGGTTCCAGCGGGGGAAGCGCCGCCGCCGTGGCGGCCGCCGAAGCCCCCGCCGCGCTTGGCACTGATACAGGGGGAAGCGTGCGCCAACCCGCCGCACTGTGTGGCGTTGTCGGCTTGAAGCCCACTTATGGGCGTGTAAGCCGCTACGGCCTCATTGCCTACGCCTCCTCGCTCGACCAGATTGGCCCGCTGACACGCACCGTCGCCGACACTGCCTTGCTCCTGTCGGTCATTGCCGGGCACGACCCGCTGGACTCGACTTCGGGGCAGCACCCTGTGCCTGATTACCTGGCGGCGTTGAGCAAAGCGGACGTGAAGGGCAAACGCTTGGGGGTTGTGCGCGAATGGCTCGACAACGCCGGCTTGCATCCCGGTGTGCGCGACGCCGTGCAAACTGCGCTGGCAACCTATGAATCGCTTGGCGCAACGCTCGTGGACATTACGTTGCCCCATAGCGAGTACGGTTTGCCCGTGTACTACTTGATTGCGCCGGCGGAAGCCTCGTCGAACCTGGCGCGCTATGATGGCGTACTCTATGGCCATCGCGCGGCACACACCGAAGATATTTGGGACCTCTTCGCCAAATCGCGCGGCGAAGGTTTTGGTCCCGAAGTCAAGCGGCGCATTATGTTGGGTACATATGCCTTGTCGGCGGGCTACTACGACCAGTACTACAAGAAAGCGCAGAAAGTGCGCACGCTCATCCGCCGCGATTTTGAAGAGGCGTTCCAGCAGGTTGATGTGGTGGTGGGGCCGACATCACCTGTGCCGGCGTTCAAACTTGGTGAACGCACCGACGACCCCATTCAAATGTATCTTGCTGACATTTTCACGCTCACCGTCAACCTGGCTGGTTTGCCGGGCATCAGCATTCCATGCGGCTTTGCCGACGGCTTGCCCGTTGGGTTGCAGTTGATTGGGCGTGCATGGGATGAAACCACGCTCTTACAAATGGCGCACGTGTACGAACAAGCCACCGACTGGCATACTTCCGTGCCGTCCCTGACAAACGCATAAAGACAAAGGAGTCGCTCATGCATGTCATCATTCCCGTTGCGGGATTTGGAAGCCGTTTGCGCCCGCATACCTACACCAAGCCCAAGCCGCTCATGCAAGTGGCGGGCAACACGGTGCTAGGGCATATTTTGGACATGCTCAAAGAGATTGGCGTCGAAGAAATCACCTTCATCGTGGGGTATCTTGGCGACCAGATTCGGGAATACGTCGAAGCCAACTACGATTTTCGCACGCACTACGCAGAGCAGACCGAACTCAAAGGGCAGGCGCATGCCATCGCCATGGCGCGCGAATTCGTGCATGAGCCTGTGCTCATCATCTTTGTAGATACCATTTTTGAAGCCGATTTGGCCGGTTTGCGCAACATCTCCTCCGATGGGGTGATTTTTGTCAAAGAAGTTGAAGACCCGCGCCGTTTTGGCGTGGTGACGCTCAATGACGAAGGCTATATCACCCGTTTTGTCGAAAAACCGAGCGAACCGATTTCCAACCTTGCCGTCATTGGTGTGTACTACATCAAAGATTATCAGGGTTTGTTTGAAGCCATTGATGAACTTATCGCCCGCAACATCATGACAAAGGGCGAATACTTCCTGGCGGACGCCCTGCAACTGATGATTGAGCGGGGCGCCAAACTGGAAGCCTGGCCTGTTTCGGTGTGGGAAGATTGCGGCACACCCGACGCTATTTTGCACACCAACCGCTATTTGCTGGAAAAGAACCATCTGGAAGTGCCCGAAAGCGCCGTGCTGGAAAACAGTACCATTGTGCAGCCTGTGTACATTGGCGAAAATGTGGTCATTCGCGACTCAATTGTGGGCCCCTACGTGACGTTGGCGGAAGGGTGCACCATTGTTGAGTCCATTGTGCGTGATAGCATTATTGATGCGGATGCCCATATCGAAGCCACCATGCTTGACCAATCGCTCGTAGGAAAAGGGGCGACCGTGCGCGGGCGGTATCGTCGCCTCAACGTGGGGGATTCATCATCGGTTGATTTTAGCCGATGAAGCAACGTGCAGGGGGAGAGGAAGGAGCACGCCGTGGAGTACGAACGCTTTCTTGCCAACCGTATTCGGAAGGTGCCGCCGAGCGGTATCCGGCGGTTCTTCGACATCCTCAACGACATGCCCGATGTCATCTCGCTAGGGATTGGTGAGCCGGATTTTGTCACGCCACGTCCCATTATCGAAGCCGGTATCGCCGCCTTGCAAGCCGGTAAAACCGCCTACACCGGCAACAGCGGCTTGCCGGAACTTCGGCGCGCAATCGCTGAGATGCTGGCAACACGTTACGGCGTGCACTATGACCCCGATACAGAAGTGCTCGTGACGGTGGGCGTCAGTGAGGCGCTTTTCCTCGCCGCCGCGAGTTTCGTCGAAAGCGGTGAAGAGGTCATCATCCCTGAGCCTTGCTTTGTGAGTTATGGTCCCAATGTTGCCATGGCCGAAGGCGTGCCGGTGTATGTGCCCACCTACGTTGAGCATGACTTCCAGGTCACGGGCGAGACGATCGAGCAAGCCGTCACACCACGCACCAAAGCCATTCTGATTGGCTACCCCAACAATCCCACCGGCGCGGTGATGACACGTGAGCGCCTGCTTGAAATTGCCGACGTTGCCCAACGCCACGACCTGCTCGTGTTCAGCGATGAAATTTACGACCGCCTGGTGTACGGCGTCGAGCATATCTGTTTTGCCGCCTTGCCCGGCATGCGTGAACGCACCATCCACCTGGGCGGTTTTTCCAAAGACTACGCGATGACCGGTTGGCGCTTGGGATATGCGTGTGGTCCCGCGCCGCTGATTGCCGCCATGCGCAAAATGCACCAATACCTGATTATGAGTGCCCCCACAATCGCCCAGTACGCGGCTATTACGGCGCTCACATCGCCGGACGCCGAAGCCGAAGTAGAGCGGATGCGCCAATCCTACGACCGCCGCCGCCGCTTGATTGTGGACGGATTGAACGCCATTGGGTTGCCAACGTTTGAGCCGCGCGGCGCTTTTTACGCTTTCCCGGATATACGTCCTACGGGCTTGGATAGCGAAACGTTTTCCATGCGTTTGTTGCAGGAAGAGCATGTCGCGGTGATCCCCGGCAACGCCTTTGGCGCCAGCGGGGAAGGCTTTGTGCGGTGCGCCTACGCCACCGCGTATGAGCAAATCGAAGAAGCATTGAACCGCATGGACCGCTTTGTGGCGCGCGTCAAGCGTGAACAGCGCGTGCGGGTGGCGAAGTAAAAAGGAACGTGTGAGGAATCTCTATGGAATACGAAGCCATCATTGGATTGGAAGTCCATGCCCAGTTGCTGACACAATCGAAAATGTTTTGCGGCTGTGATGCCGCTTACCAGGATGCTCCGCCCAACACCCATGTGTGTCCGGTCTGTTTGGGCTTGCCCGGTTCGTTGCCTGTCATCAACAAACGTGCGGTTGAATACACCATCCTCACCGGGCTGGCGTTCAATTGCGAGATTCCCGAATTTACCAAGTGGGACCGCAAGAACTACCATTACCCGGACTTGCCCAAAGCCTATCAGATTTCGCAGTACGATTTGCCGCTGACTCGCAACGGCTACCTTGAATTTGAGGTGGAAGGCGAGACCCGTCGCGTCGGTATTCGCCGCATTCACCTTGAAGAGGATACCGGGCGGCTCTACCACATGGGCGGCAAGGCGCTCGTGGATTACAACCGTAGCGGCGTGCCGCTCATGGAAATCGTCACCGAGCCCGATATCCGCTCGCCGGAAGAAGCGCGCCTGTTCTTGCAGAAATTGCGCACCATCTTGCGCTATCTCGGCGTTTCCAGCGGCGACATGGAAGCCGGTGCGTTGCGTGTGGACGCAAATGTGAGCGTGCGCCCCAAAGGCAGCGACCGCTTCGGCACACAGGTCGAAGTCAAGAACATGAACTCGTTTCGCAGTGTCAAACTCGCGCTCGAATACGAAATCCAGCGCCAGATTGAGGTGCTGGAAAGCGGCGGCGCGGTGGTGCGTGAAACGCGCGGTTGGGTGGAAAGCGAGAACCGCACGGTCTCGCAGCGCTCCAAGGAAGAAGCCCACGATTACCGCTATTTCCCCGAACCCGATTTGCCGCCGCTGACCGTGAGCCGCGAATGGGTGGACGCCATCCGCGCCCAGTTGCCCGAAATGCCCGACCAGAAAGCCGCCCGCTTCATTGCCGAATATGGGCTGAGCGAATACGCCGCCGGCTTGCTCGTAGCCGACCGTGCCACCGCCGAGTGGTTTGAAGAAGCGGTGCGCTTGGGGGCGCAAAGCCAACCGGTCGTGAACGCCCAGACCATTGCCAACTGGATTACCAGCGAATTGTTCCGCCGCCTGGGTGAACGCGAAATGTCCTTCGAGACCATGCCGCTGACGCAGGCGCACCTGGTGGAATTGCTGGCCCTGGTCGAAAAGGGCGACATCAACAACAACGTCGCCAAACAGGTGCTCGTTGAAGTGCTGGAAACGGGGCAGTCGCCCGCCGCGATTGTCGAAGCCAAAGGCTTGAAGCAGGTGAGCGATACCGATGCCTTGCTGAGCGTCGTGCGCCAGGTGCTTGACGAACACCCCGACGAAGTCGCCGCCTACCTTGGCGGGCGTGAACAGGTTGCCAAGTGGCTGATGGGGCAAGTGATGCGCGCGACACGCGGCAAAGCCAACCCCACAGTGGTGCTGGATTTGTTGACGCAGGAACTGGAAGCACGACGAACCCAGTAGAGCCAAACGGGGCGGGTGATAACGCCCGCCCCGTCGTGTGCAAAAGCGAAAAGACCTCAAGGAGGAGGCTTGTGAACGGCAACGATAGCCCAACCATGCAAGAAGTCGCGACCCATTTTTACGAAGAAGCCGCCGAATTGATGAAGATTGACCAGGGCGTGCGCGACCAACTCTATGTCCCGCAGCGCATTCTCGATGTGCATTTCCCCGTCAAGATGGACGATGGAAGCGTCAAGATGTTCTCCGGCTTCCGCGTCCACCACAACACGGTGCGAGGTCCCGCCAAAGGGGGCTTGCGCTACTACCCCAACTTGACCCTCGAACAAGCCAGCGGGCTGGCCATGCTGATGACGTGGAAGACCGCCGTCGTCAATTTGCCGTTTGGCGGCGCTAAAGGTGGTGTGTTGTGCGACCCCAAAACGCTTTCCAAAGGCGAACTGGAACGCCTCACCCGCCGCTTCACCACTGAAATTATTTTGCTGATTGGTCCCGAACGCGATATCCCCGCCCCTGACCTCGGCACAGATGAGCAGGTCATGGCGTGGATTATGGACACGTACTCGATGGTCAAGGGCTATTCGGTGCCGGCGGTCGTCACAGGGAAGCCCCCGGTCATTGGCGGCTCGGCGGGGCGGCGACGTGCGCCGGGGCGTGGTGTGGTGTTCGTTCTGCGTGAATTTGCCGACCGCATTGGGCTGGATTTGCGGGGGGCGCGCGTGGTGGTGCATGGTTTTGGCAAGGTGGGCGTCACAGCAGCGTACATGCTTGAACACGTCCTCGGTTCAACCGTGATTGCCGTGTGCGACCGGAGCGGCGCGATTTACAACCCCAATGGGTTCGATATCCGTGATTTGTACAACTACAAGGAAGAAACGGGAACAGTCGTCGGGTATCCGCATGGTGAGCCTATTTCGCACGCTGACATGCTCGCTCTGGAGTGTGACGTGCTTGTTCCCGCCTCTGTCGAAAACATTATCACGGCTGACAATGTGGAAACTATCCGCGCCCGTGTGATTGTGGAAGCCGCCAATGCCCCCATCACGCCTGCCGCCGACGCCATCTTGCGCGAAAAAGGTGTCCACGTCATTCCCGACATTCTCGCCAACAGCGGCGGTGTGATTGTTTCCTACTTTGAATGGGTGCAAGACCTGCAAAGTTTCTTCTGGACGGATGAACAGGTCACCCAGCAGTTGCGCAAAATTCTGGTGCGCGCGTTCGACCAGGTCTATACCTTGGCGCAGGAACACAATGTACCGTTGCGTGTCGCGGCGTACATGCTGGCGCTGAGCCGTGTGGCGACCGCATACAAACTGCGCGGTTTTTATCCATGAGCATTCCCTTTCATCTCGCTACTTGTCAATATGCAAGGAGGCATATATGACCTATCGCATTTCTTCAACAGAAGCCGATATGCCGTTGCGCCGATTGCGCCACCGAACCGGGGCGTTTGCCAGCGGTCCCAATCCCTTCGATATCGCCATTGAGCAGTTTGAAAGTGCTTTGCCGTACCTCAAACTCAAAGCCGGGTTGATTGAATTTTTGCGCCATGCCGACCGCGCGGTGATTGTCAATTTTCCCGTCATCATGGATGACGGCAGTGTGCGCGTCTTTGACGGCTTCCGCGTTCAGCACGACGTGACGCTTGGTCCGTCGCATGGTGGTATCCGCTACCATGCCGGTTTGACCCTTTCGGAAGTGACGGCGTTTGCCATGTGGAACACGTGGAAGGCGGCGCTGGTTGACGTTCCCTTTGGCGGTGCGGCGGGCGGCGTTGCCGTCAATCCCTTTGAACTGAGCGAGAAGGAATTGGAACGACTGACCCGCCGCTATGTCATGGATATTTTGCCCAACATCGGTCCTGAGGAAGATATCCTCTCGCCCGACTTCAATACGGACGAGCAGATTATGGCATGGGTTATGGACACGGTTTCCATGGCAAAGGGCTACTCCGTGGCGGCGATTGCGACCGGCAAGCCGGAACCGTTGGGCGGTACAGTGGGGTGGCGTGGCTCGATTGGGTTGGGCTTGACGTATGTGACCGAAGAGATTTTGGCGCGCCTGAACATGCCCCTGGAAGGCGCCACCGTTGCCGTCCAGGGCTTTGGGCGTGTGGGTTCACACGCCGCCCGCTACTTGTGGTCGCGGGGGGCGCGTGTTGTCGCGATTACCGACATGGGCGGCGGCATTTACGCCCCCACCGGGTTCGATGTGGAAGAAGTCCAGCGGTACGCCCGCGAGCATGGCTCGGTGGCGGGGTTCCCGCGCGCCGAAGCCATTGGCGACGAAGATTTGCTCACGATGCCGGTTGACATCCTGGTGCTGGCGGCGCTGGGCAACCAGATTCGCGCTGACAACGCCCACCTGGTGCAAGCCCGCGTCATCGTCGAAGGGGGGCCTGGCGTGGTCACGCCCCGCGCCGACCGCATTTTGGCGGCTGAAAAGCCCGACGTGGTGCTCATTCCCGACATTTTGGCGGCGTCCGGCGGGTTGGTGGTCAGTTATTTCGAGTGGGTGCAGGATTTGCAAAGTTTCTTCTGGTCGCAAGAGGAAATTGAAAAGCAGTTGCGCAAAGTCATGTTGCGGGCGTTGGATAAAACCTGGGCGACGGCCGAGCGGCTGGACGTTCCCCTGCGCACGGCGGCTTACGTCTGCGCGATTGAACGTGTGGCGCAAGCCACGCTCGACCGGGGCATTTGGCCCTGAACACGCATTGGGCAGCGAGCACGAAAAACGCGGGGCACATGTGCGCCCCGCGTTTTGTTGTCGGCAAGGTGTGCGCTCAGCCAATCACGCCCAATTCGCGCCCCACTTTGGCAAAGGCTTGCAGCGCAAAGTCCAGGTCTTCCTTGGTGTGCGCCGCACTCGGCATGACGCGAATACGCGCCGCGCCGCGCGGGACGGTGGGGTAGCCAATGGCGGTGGCGAAGACGCCTTCTTCAAACAGGCGGCGGCTGAAGGTTTGCGCCAGCGGCGCTTCACCCAACATCACCGGTGTAATCGGCGTTTCGCTTTGCCCCGTGTCGAAGCCCAGCGCCTGCATTTCGGCTTTGAAGTAGCGCGCATTTTCCCACAAGCGGTCAACCAGTTCGGTGCTTTCTTCCAGCAAATCAAGCGCCGCCAGGCACGCCGCTACATCGGGCACGGTCATCGCGCTGGAGAAGAGGAACGGCCGCCCGCGCTGGCGGAGCCATTCCACCAGCCGCTTGCTGCCCGCCACGACGCCGCCCACCACACCAAACGCTTTCGACAGCGTCCCTACTTCAATATCCACAATGCCGTGCAAACCGAAGTGGTCCACAATCCCGCGGCCGCCACGCCCCAACACGCCTTCGCCGTGCGCGTCATCCACCATCAAAATGCAGTTGTGCCGCTTGGCGACTTCCGCCAGTTGCGGCAAGGGGGCGATATCGCCGTCCATGCTGAATACGCCATCGGTGACAACGAGCGCGCGGCGGTAGTTGCCGCGGTGTTCCTTGATGAGGTCTTCCAGCGCGTCCACATCATTGTGCGGATAGGCGATGATTTTCGCGCGGCTCAGACGGCAACCGTCAATGATGCTGGCGTGGTTGAGTTGGTCGCTGAAAATCACATCCTCACGCCCCACAATGGCGGGAATCGTGCCCAGGTTCGCCGTGAAACCGCTTTGGAAGGTGATGGCGGCTTCCACGCCTTTGAATGCCGCCAACCGCCGCTCCAATTCCACGTGGAGCGACATCGTGCCGGCAATGGTGCGCACCGCTGCCGGTCCCACGCCATACTTGTCCATGGCTTCTTTGGCGGCTTGGACAAGGCGCGGATGGTTGGCAAGCCCCAGGTAGTTGTTCGAGCAGAGATTGAGCACGCGGCGACCGTCAATCGTCAGCCACGCTCCTTGGGGTGAATCAATCACGCGAATATGCGTGTACAACCCGGCTTCTTTCAGTGCGGCAATTTCATCGTCAATCCAGGCTAACGGGTCATGTTGTGTGTTCATGCGCCATCCTCCTTGTTCAGCATTTGTTGGGCTACGCGTTGGGATACATCACCACCTTGGCGACTACTTCGTCGCCGGGGTTCATCAGCAACTCAAACCCGCGCTCGAACTCGTCAAGCGCGATGCGGTGCGTAATCAGCGGTGCCAAATTGACCGCACCTGTCTGCAAGAGCGCCCGCATACGGTACCAAGTGTCCCAGATTTTGCGCCCGTAGATGCCTTGCACGGTGGCGCCT
Source organism: Ardenticatena maritima (assembly GCF_001306175.1). Taxonomy (NCBI): domain Bacteria; kingdom Bacillati; phylum Chloroflexota; class Ardenticatenia; order Ardenticatenales; family Ardenticatenaceae; genus Ardenticatena; species Ardenticatena maritima. Next base: position 62,608 of record NZ_LGKN01000006.1, on the reverse strand, counting down.
TTGATGACAATCAGGTCGCTCCAATCGAGTTCCAGCGCATTACCGACAAGCCCCAGGGCGGCTACTTTCCCGCCGGGGCGCAAGGCTTCCAGCGCGGTGCGAATCGCTGGCGCGGCGCCGCTCATTTCCAACACCACATCCACCCCGTCGCCCTCGGTCGCCGCCAGAATCTCGCCGACGACATCATCATGGCGGGGGTTGAGTGTGTGGTCGGCGCCCATTTGACGCGCCAGCGCCAGTCGTTGCTCGTTGACATCGGTCGCGAAAATGGTTTTCGCGCCAATAGCGCGCGCCACAGGAATCGCCATCAGCCCGATAGGACCACACCCATTCACCAGCACATGCTGTCCCGCCAGGTCAAACGCAAAAGCGGTGTGGACGGCATTCCCGAAGGGGTCTTGCAGCGAGGCGATTTCCGGCGGCGTATCGGGCGCGTTCACCCAGACATTTTCGGCGGGCACCAGCACATATTCGGCGAACGCCCCGTGGCGGTCAATGCCAATCACTTGCGTGTTGCGGCAGAGATGGGCTTGCCCGGCGCGGCAGGCGGCGCAGGTGTGGTCCACAATGTGCCCTTCCGCCGAGACAGGCATGCCTACTTCCAGCCCTGTGACGGCTTCACCCAGCGCGACAATTTCACCTGCAAACTCATGCCCAAGAATGAGCGGGGGTTTGATGCGGTGTTGGCTCCATTCATCCCAGCGGTAAATGTGAACATCGGTGCCGCAAATCGAGGCTGCAGTCACTTTGATGAGAACGTCATGAGGACCCGGAGTAGGAACGTCAATTTCGATGAGTTCAAGCCCCGGTGCGGGGCGGGTTTTGGCAAGCGCCTTCATCTTCATTGAGAAGCCTCCTCTTCGAGGGTTTGTCGGGCGCAGTATAGCATGGCTAACATGAAATGCGAATGCCGCCTTTGTTCGGCAGACGCAAAAGGCTTTGACACGCCTTCGGCATACCATACAATCTGAACGCTCAGAAGAGGACGAGGGGGCGAGGGAACAAAGCGTATGGAAACCATTTTGGCTTACATCGAACAATACGATTGGCTGATTTACATCGTGGGGCTTCTGGGGGTGCTCCTCTATCTCAACATCGGGCGCATTGCCTGGCAAGAAGCGCGCTACTCCATTTTTTCGCTGGAACGCGAAGAGCGCCGCCGCGATGCACAGCGCGCGTTTCTTCTTGCGGGCATGTTTGCCGCCCTGGTCTTGACGACTGCCTACCTCAACATGGTGGTGTTGCGCCCTGCGGCGCCGTCCAATGAAATGCCGGTGCTGGGCTTGGCGGCTTCGCCGACACCTACGCCCCCCATCATCGGGCCGACGTTGACGCCCATCCCAACAGCCACCCCCACGCCTGTCATTGAAAACACGCCCACGCCGCTTGTGCCCGTGCAGCCGCTGGCGTCGCCCACGCCGGCGACGACACCGACGCCTACTCCAACGCCACAGGCGACGCCGACGCCGCAGGTCATCCCGCCCAACTGCCCCAACCCCGGTGTGCGTATTCTCTCGCCCGGCATGAACCAGACCGTGAGCGGTAGCGTCGCCATTATCGGGACCGCCAACATTCCCAACTTTCAGTTCTACAAAGTCGAATTCGCGCCTGGTGAACAGCCTGCCGATTCGGCGTGGGCTGTTATTGGCGATGTGGTGCGCCAGCCGGTGGAAAACGGCCTGCTCGCGACTTGGCCGGCGGGGGCGTTCCCAGCCGGCACCTACTGGCTGCGTTTGACTGTGGTGGATATCACCGGCAACTTCCCGCCGCCCTGCACCGTGCGTGTGATTGTGCCGGCGGTGCCATAACGCAGGGAGAAAGCACGATGAACGAACCGCGGCTTGACCCACAACGACAGGCACGGGCGCGCGAATATGCACGCATACGCCGCCGCTTGTTACTGCTCAACATCGGCTTGACATTTGGCGGGTTGGTCTTCGTGCAAGCCAGCGGGCTCTCCGTGTGGCTGCGTGATTGGCTGGTTGCGCATGGTCTGCATTCACCGTGGGCGCTGGTGGCGGCGTATGTTGCGCTTGGCATGACAGCCTACACCTTGGCGCTTCTGCCGCTGGATTGGTATGAAGGCTATGTCCTGCCGCACCGGTTTGAATTGAGTACCCAAACCCCGCGTGGCTGGTTGATTGACCAACTGAAATCGTTTGCGCTCTCGCTGCTTCTGGGCATTCCCATCGCCGAAGTGCTTTACTGGCTTTTGCGCGCCTACCCCACCACCTGGTGGATTTTTGGCGGTATGTTCCTGCTCTTCCTCACCATCGTACTGGGGCAACTCGCGCCTGTGCTCATCGTTCCCTTGTTCTACACCCTCACACCGCTCGATGACGAAGAATTGCGTCGCCGCATTGAACGTCTGGCGCAGCGCGTGGGAGTACGCATTGCCGACGTCTACACCATCGACCTCAGTTCACGCACGCGCGCCGCGAATGCCATGGTCATGGGGCTGGGGCGCACGAAACGCATCGCCCTGGGCGACACCCTCTACAACGAGTATGACGCCGACGAAATCGAAACCATCCTTGCGCACGAATTGGGGCACCAAGTCCACCACGACCTTGAATTGGGCATTCTCGTGCAGAGCCTGCTCACATTTGGCGGGTTGTACCTGGCGCACCGCTTTTTGCAGTGGGGCGTGGGCGTGTTTGGGCTGAAGGGCGTTGCCGATATCGCCGGCTTGCCGCTTTTCGTCCTGGCGATGAGCCTTTTCGCGCTCATCACCATGCCGCTGGGCAATGCCTATTCACGTTGGCGCGAGCGACTGGCGGATGCGTTTGCCCTGCGCACCACCGGCAAACCGGAAGCCTTTGCCCGCGCCATGACCCGCCTGGCAAACCAAAATCTGGCGGAAGCCGACCCGCCGCGTTGGGTGGTCTGGTTGCTCTATTCGCACCCACCCATCCGCGAGCGGATTGAAGCCGCCCATCGTTTCATGCAGTCCGAATCAACTGTTCAGGGAGAACCAACATGATCAACACACCACCGCCCATTATCTTGGCAAGCGCTTCGCCGCGTCGGCGTGAATTGCTGGCGTTGCTCGGCGTACCTTTTGACGTGCGCGCCGCCGATGTTGATGAAACCCCCTTGCCCGGCGAACCGCCGGCGGAATACCCCAAACGCCTGAGCCTGCTCAAAGCCCGCGCCGTGGCGGAAACGCTTGCCGCAGGCATTGTCATCGGGGCGGATACCGCCGTTATTCACCGTGGCGATATTTTGGGCAAGCCCGCCAATGCTGATGAAGCCCGCGCCATGCTTCAGCGCTTGCGCGGCGAGCGCCACCGCGTCATCAGCGGCATCACGGTGATTGAGGTCGCAACGGGCAAAACCATTACCGAAGCCTGCGAAAGTACCGTCTTCATGCGCGCCATGTCGGACGAGGAGATCGAAGCCTATATCGCATCCGGCGACCCCATGGACAAAGCGGGCGCCTATGCCGTGCAAAACGTCGAGTTTGCGCCTGTGCAAAAGGTTGTGGGGTGTCCGGCGAATGTGATGGGCTTGCCGGTTTGCCACGTAGTGCGCAACCTGCGCCGCTTGGGTGTCAACCTGCCCGATACGCCGCCAACGCATTGCGATATTCGCTACGGCTATCACTGCGCCATCACCAACTACGTCATGCCCGATGTCGAACAGCAGACCTGAAAAACGGGAAGGGAGCAACAGCGCGTGAGTGCCGCATCCAGCGACCACCTGGGCAAACTGCCCCCCAATCTGCTGGAAAGCACCATTCTCGCCCGTTTGGGAGCGCCGCGTCCCGAAGTGCTGGTGCCGCCGCGGGTGGGTGTGGATACGGGCGTGATTGCACTGGACGCCCAGCGTGTGCTTGTCAGCACCACTGACCCCATCGCCGCTATTGAACGTCTGGGGATGGAAGCCTCCGCCTGGTTGTCGGTCCAACTGGTCGCGTCCGATTTGGCGACAAGTGGGTTGCCGCCCATGTACGCTATCCCCACGTTGGCTTTTCCCCCGCACATGAGCGATGCACAGATGCGCCGCTATTGGGACGCTATGCACGCGGCTTTTGCCGAATTGGGGGTTGCCGTTGTGACGGGGCACACCGGGCGGTATGAGGGCGTCATGGGGCCCATCGTGGGGAGTCTGACGATGTTGGCGGTGGGGGAACGCGACCGGCTGGTGGTCTCCACCGAGATGGCGCAGCCGGGCGATCGCCTGCTCGTGACGAAGGGGATTGCGTTGTCGGCGGTGGGCTATTTCAGCCATCTGTTTCCCAATTTTCTGCGCCACATGTGCGATGCCGAGTTGCTTCAACGTGCGCAAGCCATGCTCTGGCAGTTGAGCACCGTGCGCGATGCGTTGACAGCGGTGCGTGTCGGGGTGGGCGATGCGGGGGTGAGCGCCATGCACGACGCGACCGAAGGGGGTGTGCTGGGCGGGATTGCTGAGTTGGCGTTGGGCGTGGGGGTAGGTGTGCGGGTGGACAAAGCCGCTTTGCCGCTGAGCGAGGAAGCGGCGTGTATTTGCCGTGCGTTCGATCTCGACCCGTTGATCACGCTGAGCGAAGGCACGTTGATTCTGGCAGTACGCCCGCACCGCGTGGCGGCGGTTCAACAGGCGCTGGCTGATGAAGGCATAGCCGCCTTTGACGTTGGCGAATTGCGCCCGCGTGAAGAAGGGTTGATGCTTGTGGATGTAGACGGGGAGCGTCCATTCACGCCGCCGCGGGAAGACCCCTATTGGCGCGCTTATGCGTGGGCGGTTGAACAGAAGTTGACATGAGGCGGAGTGGTATCTGTTTGTTTGGTTGCGCCTGACAAAGCAAAAACGCCCGACTCTCAGTCGGGCGTTTTTCGTGGCTCCCCGGGCAGGACTCGAACCTGCAACCACCCGGTTAACAGCCGGGCGCTCTGCCAATTGAGCTACCGAGGATTACCGCGCGCAAGTATAGTCGAAGGTGGAAAGTTGTCAAATCTGGGAAATGAACTGTTCCAACAATCTGAACGCACTACCGGATTGGGCAGATTGCCTCCCACAGAGGTGCAAGAGACACTGGAGAAGGATGTGCCCTCGCGCTTTGTTGGCTCTTTGGTGAGGGTGTTGTTGCTTTGGAGACCTCTGGGGGGTTGACACAGGCTGTGTGCTGGATAATAATGGTGGCAAAGATGGAATCCGCTGTTGTTGTTGTTTCTGAGGTGGTGTGTCTAATCAATAGTTAGCCTGTCTTGAGGCAAGAGAGACGAATGGTTCAAATACCAACCATACAGGATATTGAAGCAGCTAGGCGATCTTTTGAGGCAAATGAGCCCCGAGATCTTTTTTATCGTGCTGCAACGGAATTGGTATCACTTGCACTGGAAGGCAGGACATCATTGAGTGTTGCCGAAGCTTTGGCTGTACTCCTGCAGACTTGGAACAAGATGTTCTATCAATATAGAAAATTTGATAGCCAACATTTTGCCGACATAGAGCGACTTATCAGTGACCATTATTCGCTATTGCTCACTTTCAGGCAACGGTCTATAGAAGACTTTAACCAAGAGGACGAAGGCAAAATTAGGAGTGTTTTCAAGGCTTTTGAGGTGATACTTGGCCCTGTAGGTGCTGCAAAGTGTTTGCATTTGCTAGCACCGCATTTCTTTCCCCTTTGGGACCGCGCTATAGCTAAGGCTTACGGTTTTCCCCTAGGGAAGATAGGCACAAATGCCGAAAGGTACTGTCGTTTTATGCGAATTGTGAAGGAGCAAGTTCAAAGCCTTGGTGGAGAACAAACCATTGGCCGAAATCCATTGAAAGCAATAGACGAGTACAATTACTGCAAGTACACCAAGGGATGGATATGATTTGATTAAATCGTGCGACAGGCTAACCAGCCTCTCATTCGCTTGTACTTTGACAGGACGAAGCGCACACCGTACCAGAAAGGCCTCTTTGTCAGCGCTCCATCTCGTGTGGGGAGACATTGCTCAAGTGATGGCAAGAACGCTGTAGACACCTTGCCGCCATCTTCACACACAGCCGGTCCAAGCAGGCCGCTTGACCTGGCGTGACGAACGAAGAGTGAGGCTATGGCTTGTCGGCGTTGCTTGTCATTTCATTCCAGCACTGACTAACTGAAGGGCAAGACGGCTTGTGTGCACCTTCTCAGAAAGGTGGGGACTGGTTAGATGCGGGGGCGTGTTGGTGGGCTGGCAAGCGCGGTGTGGTGGTGTGTTGCCACAAGCGCGTGGAGGCGTGCCCACGTCGTAGGCTACTACGCCATCTAACGCTGGCTAACATGCGCTTGCAACCGCCCCTTAAGGGACCAAACAGACTCACAATAGCGGCATTCAGGAGAAAAAAATGCATCGAGTGGGACAATTGGCTGTTAAGTCTAGTGCTCTGATAAGTCAAATCATTTGCGATTTGGGAGAACTCTATCACGATGCTGCCATCATCTCATATTTGGAAAATATGGAAAGCGTAGGATATCGTGATGGGGTTGATGAACCTGTAGAACTTCAAGTACATCTCTCGAGCATTGATGAGTGTGCAAGAAGAATCAGAGATCGAGCAGAAGCACTAGCAATTGCCTTCAGAGGCTGTGGCCTGTACCTTGACATTAGCACACTCCTAGAGGCTGTTAACGATGTTATAGATCTTATTCAGCAAGTAAAATCCTATAGAAATTTAGACCAATTTGTTCTTTCAAACAATCAGCTGATGACAGTGGTGGACAGATTGAGAACTAAAGTTCAAGGAGTAGTAGAGAACACTGGCGAGCTCATTTGTGAAGTTATGCCTGTTTCATTGGAAGCACGTAGTTTAGGACGTATTACGTATGCAGATGTACGAAGAAATCCTCAAGCGATTGTGCAATATGCGTTTACCTCGTTTGAATCTCACCTTCGTAAAAGAATTGGTGCCGGATTAGAACTCTATGGTGAAAATCTTATAAATCAGGCTTATGGTGGAAATGGTAATCTGAGTTATGGAACCGTACCATCAGAACGAGTTGGAGCACGTAATTTTATGTCTGGAGCCTATGCTGTCTTTCGAAACCCACGAATGCACAGGACCGTTGAAGAGAATGAACAAATGGCAATGAAATTGCTAGTCCTTGTAGATTTACTTATAAAATTAATAGATGAATCTGAGAATACGACTGTATAATCATCTGACCACCTAACTAACTAGCAAGTTAGAGCCGACACTACCCTTGTGTAGCACTGCGGCTGAATCGCAAACCGTTAGGAGGCAATAACATGTTCACCCTACATCTCGCAACAGATACGGGTCAACCGTGTCTATACTGGTTCACCAAAATGAACTCCAAGGTTCTTCTGCATCTATGTTTTCATTGAGCATCTATGGCAAGTTGGATACGATCCAGATGTTGTAGGGATGCTAAAAGAGCACTTTGGTCTTGAGATCGAACCCTTGTTGAAGGTGGCATCAGAAGACATCAGTCTTGAAGATTGGTTGGCTGAAGGCCATGGTGATGAAGTGGAATGGCGCAAGCAGATGGAAATGAATAGAGCTGCTTGGCAATCTCCTCAGGAACTGATTCAATATCTTCAGACATTCATTCAAGCCTTGGACAATTCGCCCGATGTTTTCTTTAGACTTGGCGTTTCCAAGCCATACTTTGTAAAAGGATTCTTCAAACAGGATTTGGTTGATCTCCTGCGTGTGGTTGAATGGGCGCGCGACTCTGGTGTCAGATACGTCCGTTTGTCTATGGGATAACCAAGGGATGATAATTTAGAATGCCAGCCTAATCCGCGTATCCAGCCGACACCGCGAAGCGGCGATAAGTGAAATGCAGACCATTGGGCTTTTTATGAATAAGGAGAAAGCATTATGGGATTCCGATTCCGTAAATCTATAAAAATTGCTCCGGGAGTGCGTGTGAATGTAGGGAAACGAGGTGTGAGTAGTATCAGTGTAGGAAAGACTAACATTGGGAAAAGGGGTATCTATCAAAACATTAGTATCCCCGGTACTGGTATCTCGTATCGGACCAAAATAGGTGGTAGTACTTCTCGCGGGAAAACTCGCACTTCTCGGAGTAAGACGAAGAAAGAAATCCTTCAAGTAACTCTGAAACTTTCAGAAGATGGTTCACTGATTTTTGAGGATGGGAAAGGGCAGCCCCTTCCCGATGCTGTAGTTAGGAAAGCTAAGCAACAGCAAAGGGCTTCTATCGAGGCTTGGTTAGAGGAACAATGTCATCAATATAATGCTAATCTTCAAGATTTCCTCAACATTCACCTGTCCACCCCACCGCCTGAAGGTAAGGTGATAGTAAATCCTAAACCCAAGCCGCCGCGTTTGGAGAAGCCAGGAATAATGGCAAAGATATTTGAGGGGTATCGAAAGCGGATAGAAGAGAAGAACAAAGCCGCTCAGCAAAAATATTTGAAGGCTTTGGAAAAGTGGAAACAAGCAGAAGAATCTCTTAGGACGAATGTTGATGTAATGGAGCAGGTTTTGGGCAAAGCGCTTTCTTCGTTGCAATGGCCTCGAGAAACTATTGTCAATTTTGAGATAGCAGATGATGGACGCAAGGTTCTTGTAGATGTGGATTTACCAGAAATAGAAGATATGCCTACCAAGGAGGCGAAGGTTAATCGGAGGGATTTACGGCTCACTATTCAGAAACGCTCTCAAAAGCAAATTCGGTTGGATTATCTAAAGCATATACACGCTGTAGGCTTTCGCATTATCGGGGAGATATTTGCGCATTTACCCACAGTAGAAGTGGTGGTGTTGTCAGCGTATTCCCAACGGGTTGATAAACGGACTGGTACCATAAAAGATGAATATCTCTACAGTGTGCGTGTTCCTAGGGATAAATGGCGCGAAATTAATTTTTCTAACTTGGTGGCGTTGGATGTAGTAGCGAGTTTTGATCGCTTTGAAGTTCGCCGGAAAATCTCAAAGACAGGAGTAATATCGGCTATAGAGCCTTTTGAACAATGAGAATCTTAACCCAGCGTCCGGCAGGCGTGGCTGTGCAGCGAGCCAATGTTGTTGAATTTTCGGCCCAAAATCATGCGCGAGCGATGGTAGAAGGACATCAGCGCCGCGCCGCTGACGCTTATCGTTAGGCCGTAACATGATCATCATTACCATTTGGGAGGACATTTATGCCGTCTAATAAACTACCAAAAGGGCTGACTGGCGTGGCGGGAGAGTACTTTGTAGCGGCCGAACTATCACGTCTTGGTTACGTTGCATCTATCACATTACGGAACACAAGAGGTATTGATATTCTTGTGTCCAACGCTACTGCTACACGGCAAGTTGCAATTCAGGTAAAGACAAACCAGAAAAGTAAGCCGGAATGGGTTTTGAATAAAAAAGTCGAGACTTTCTATTCCGACAATTTGTTTTACGTGTTTGTAAATCTGAAGAGCCCTAATGAGCGCCCAGATTTTTATATCGTTCCCAGCAAGGTTGTCGCCAACTTTGTTAGGACTGACCATCAAAATTGGTTAGAGACGCCAGGGAAAGATGGGCAGCCTCATAAAGATAATCCCGTACGGAAATTTCGTGATCCGGAAGGACAATTCTTGGAACGCTGGGATTTACTTGGCCTTTGAGATTTGGAAGGCGGCTTAACCACTCGTATCAGCTGCTGACGCCATCACCAGACGATGGGGCGTAGGAACCAATAAGTACAACAGCGAAGAGCTTCATCATGCGAAAAAATGTGTTTGTGTGGATTGCCCTGGCAACAGTTGTCATATTGCTTGTCCCTTTGGTCGCTATGCAGTTCACGGACGCAGTCAACTGGAGCATTTCAGATTTCGTGGTCATGGGCTCGCTCCTCTTTGGGGCTGGGAGCATAGGTGTCTTGGTAGCGAGGAAGGTGCATCGCAAGTATTGGCTTGCAATCGGTGTTGTGATCGCAGCGGTATTTCTCTATGTGTGGTCAGAGCTCGCGGTCGGTATCTTTACAAAATTGGGAAGCTGACAAAGCCTACCATACTCAATGCGGGGGACGCCTTCTCGGCGCGCTCACGCTCCCGCTAGCCGTCGGAGAAAATAAGCCATGCGCTACACAGAGTTTCGAGATATCATCCAACACCAATTGCAGCGCACACCAGAGGGAATGACTTGGTCGGAGTTGCGCGAGGCGCTTGACCTGCCCTATCGCCGCCCTTGTCCTTCCTGGGTTGCGCGTCTTGAGAAAGAGATTGGGCTTACGCGGACAAAGGGATGCGGGCGTGCTTTGGTGTGGAAAGTACCGTGCGACTCTGAATAAAAGGGATTTGGTGTGTGAGGGGGGCGGCAAAACCGCCCCCCAATGCTTCATGCCCCCATACTCCACCGCCCGCAAGCGTCTTCCGCAAACCATGCGCTGGTGGCGATGATGAGGCAGCCCAGTTGCCACGATAGCAGGCGCATTCAGATTCAAACGAGAGGAGCAAGACAATATCTAAACCGCGTTTTTTCGCTATGCCCTTTGCCAAAATATATTCGCTCTATGTGCAAAAAGCGGAACGCAAGCAGCGTACGCGAGCAGAAGTTGACTGCATTATCTGCTGGTTGACGGGCTATGACCCAGCCGGCTTGCAGCAACAAATCGAACAAGGCAACGATCTCGAAACCTTTTTGGCGCAGGCTCCGGCGCTGAACCTGAACCGTACGTTGATCAAAGGGAAAGTTTGTGGGGTGCAGGTCGAAGAAATTGAAGACCCCTTGATGCGCGAAATCCGCTATTTGGATAAATTGATTGATGAACTCGCCCGTGGGAAACCGCTAGAGAAGATTCTGCGTTCATGAACCGTCACTCGTCAGCCGGACGCCTTGCCTCCGGGCGGAAAGTGCGCAGCGCAACATGCCAAACAAAAATGCGACGCACCTTACGTGCGTCGCATCGCATGTATGGCAAAGTCGGCTTTATTCGCCGCGCACGCGGGCAAACACCGCCTCGAACGCACTGAACGGTTGCGCCCCTACAAGACGCTCCCCTTCCACAAAGAACGTTGGCGTCCCGCTCACTTGCAGTTGCATGCCCAGTTGCAGCCCTTGCTCCACCAGCGCGGCATAGCGCCCCTCGGCAACGCAGGTGCGCAGCGCCTCGCCGTCCAGCCACTGTTGCGCGGCAAGCGCGGCGAACACATCAAGCGCGTTGTTGGTGCTCCACTCCGCCTGGGCCTCAAACAGCGCGTTGTGCATGCTCCAGTAGGCCGCATCGCCCCCCTGTTCGCGGGCGCAGTGCGCGGCTTGGGCGGCGTCGAAGGCTTGCGGATGAATGTTCGTGAGCGGGAAATCCACATAGACGAAGCGGACTTCACCAGCATCAATCAGCGGTTCAAGTTGTGGGAGCGTCTCCTGATAGAACCGTTCGCAGAAGGGACACTGGTAATCGCTGAACTCGACCACCGTAATGGGCGCGTTGGGGTCGCCTTTGGCGGGAAAAGCCGCAAGTGCGGCTTCGTCCAGCGTGGGCGTGGGCGCGGCAAGCGGTTCACCCAGCAGGCGCTCGAAAATGCTGAAGAACGCCGAGACGGGTTGCGCACCCACCAGGCGTTCACCCCCGATGAAGAACGTCGGCGTGCCGCTGACGCCCAGCCGCAACCCTTCGCGCAGCCCGCTGGTGACGGTCTCATCGTAGCGCGTGCTTTCAAGGCAGGCTTGCAGCGCTTTTGGGTCCAGCCCCGCCTGGAGCGCCAACTCAGCAAAGACCGGCACCGGGTTGGCGACGCCCCACGCTTGCTGATTGTCGAACAGCAGGTCGTGCATCGCCCAGTAGGCTTCATCGCCCCCCTGTTCACGGGCGCAGTGCGCGGCGCGCGCCGCCATGCGCGCCTGTGGGTGAATCTGCTCCAGCGGGAAATCCACATACACCAGGCGCACTTTGCCTTCGTCAATCAGTGGTTGCAATTGCGGCAGCGTCTCCTGATAGAACCGTTCGCAGAACGGGCACTGGTAATCGCTGAATTCAACCACGGTGATCGGCGCGTCGGGGTCGCCTTTGGCGGGGGCGTTCGCCACAATGTCGGCGTTCACCGTGTAGGTGGGGCGCAGGTCTTCGCCCAACGCCTCGCCAATCACCTCGTAGAACACATCCAGCGGTTGCGCCCCGCTGATGACCGTATCGCCAATGAGGAAGGTGGGCGTACTGGTGACGTTCAGCCGCTTGGCTTCCTGCACACCCGCCTCGACGGTCTCGGCATACGTCTCGGCGACCACACAATCGCGCAGCGCCTTGCCGTCCAGCCCGGCTTGTTGCGCCAGTTTGGCGAACGTGGGCAGGGGGTCGGGGGCGTTGCCCCACGTGGCTTGTTCGGCAAAGAGCGCATCATGCATCGCCCAGTAAGCGTCATCGCCGCCTTGCGCGCGGGCGCAGTGCGCGGCTTGGGCGGCGGCGCGTGCGTTGGGGTGCAGATTGTCCAGCGGCAAATCCAGCCAGACCAGGCGGATTTTCCCCTCTTCGATGAGTGTGTTCAATTCGGGGAGTGTGGTTTCGGCGAACTCTTTGCAGAAGGGGCATTGGTAATCGCTCAACGCCACAATCGTCACCGGCGCGTCGGGGTTGCCTTTCGCGGGGGCGTCGCGTAAAAGCGCCTCGCTGACGCGCGGCTTCTGCTCAAAGCCAATATCGGCAAGCGGTTCGCTCGCGGTCACCCACGACGTCACCACACCTTCCACGTTGGGAATAGGCGTGGCGGTCGTCTCATCAAGCCCGCGCCAGAAAATGACAAAGCGCTCATGGTCAACACGGGTGAAGAGAAAACCGTCGCCCTCAGGGTGCCAGACGGGGTAAATGCTGTCGCCGTCTTGCGTCAGGCGCTGGACGTTTTGCCCGTCCGTGTCCATGACATACACGTCCATACCGCCGTCGCGGTCGGAGAAGAAGAGAATGCGCGTGCCGTCCGGCGAGAAGGTGGGTGCGGTGTCCACGCCGTTGCGCTCGACAAGCGTGGTAACCTCGCCGGTTTCAACATCCACCACGCGAATCGTTTGCGTGCCGTCGCGCTGTGTGTCGGCAAACACCAGACGCCGCCCGTCGGGGCTCCAATTGCCCAGTGGGTTGATGGTTTCGCCTTCCAGGTCAATCAGGCGGCGCACATTTTGCCCGTTCGCATCCATGATGAACAGCCCCAAGCGCCCATCGCGGTTGCTCACAAAGGCAATGCGCGTCCCGTCGGGCGAATAGACCGGCTGACTGTCAATGTCGGGGCCGCTGGTGAGCAGGGTGCGTTCTTCGGTTTCAAGGTCGTAGCGCACAATATCCAGGTTGTTGTTGCCCACCACGGCGGTGTAGGCGACATAGCGCCCATCGGGGGAGAGCGACGGGAAGAGCGATTCGGTCTCGCCGTCCGAGACGAGGCGCAAACCGCTACCGTCGGCGTTCATCACAAAGACCTGGAAACTTTGCGCGTAAGGTCCCATGAACGCAACGCGCCCCGTTGTGGCCTCTGCGGATGTATTGGCGGGAGAAGACGCCTTCACTTCGGGGGCGTTGGTTGGGGTTGGCTGACGTTCAGACGTTGTGGACGTGCCACAGGCGCTGAGCACAAGCACCAGTGCGAACAACAAAAAACGCAGACGTTTCAAAGGAACTTCCTCCATTTCGTTTGTACGACTTCGACGTCCCTTATCGTACTCGCCTGTTGTCCACCGACAAATGTTTGGCGGCGTTGTGCGGCGCTCTGACCTTGTTCACTGCGCCATTCTGAATACCATCCACAGCGTCAAACTCTTGCAAGAGAAAGGATGAACACCTATGCGTTTGCGCGTGCTGGCTTTCGCTCTGCTGAGCATTTTCGCACTGGCGGCGTGTGGCGTGCCGGCTGAAACCGCCGCCCCCGCCACCCAGACAGCGCCGGCTGAACCCCCATCGGCGGAACCGACAACCGCGTTGGCGGCGCAACCCGCCCCAACGTCAACCCCCATCCCTGCGTCGCCGACCGCCACACCATCCCCGACGCCGACGGCTTCCCCCACGGCGACGCCCACCGCCACGCCCACGCCGGGCCCCGCCACCTACCGCCTGCGCCCCGGCGATACGTTGGGCGCGGTGGCGCTCAACGCCGGCGTCTCGCTGGATGCGTTGCTGGCGGTGAACAACCTGACCCGCGAGGACGCCAACATCATCAAGAAAGGCACTGTGTTGCTCTTGCCCGAGGGGGCGATTCCCCCCGAACAGTGGCCTGTGCCCACGCCTGTGCCTCTGCCCACGTTTGTCGCCAATGTGCCGCCCGCCGAAGCCCCCATCATCTACCTGGGACCGGAGCGCAAGCAGGTGGCGCTGACGTTCGACACCGGCTACAACCCCGACATCAACCGCCAGATTGCGCAAATGCTCGCTGAGCGTGGCGTTCGGGCGACCTTCTTTGTGGTGGGGAGCGGTGTTGAGCAGTACCCCGACGTGGTGCGCGACATCGTCGCCAATGGGCACGAACTCGCTAACCATTCGTGGAGCCACAAAGACATGACCAAAATGAGCGCCGAGCAAGTGCGCGCCGAACTACTGGACACCGAAGCCATTGTGCAAAGCATCGTCCCCACGGCGACCACGCGCCCCTTCTTCCGTGCGCCTTTTGGCTATGTCAACGAAACAGTTCAGCGCGTAGCCGGCGAAGAAGGCTTCTACATCGTGGATTGGACGATTGACAGCCTCGACTGGCTGGAAGGCATTCGCCCTGATGAAGTGCGCTGGACGGTGGCGCGCGGTTTGCGCCCCGGCGCTATCATCGTTCAGCATGGCAGTAGCGAAGCCAGCCTTGCCGCTTTGCCCGAAATCCTCGATTTGCTGGCGCAGGAAGGCTACGAAGCCGTGACGCTCAGCGAACTCTTGCAACCCTGACACGCAGAAGGAGAAGCGCATGTCGGCCACCATCGCTTTGCTCACCGATTTTGGCATTGAAGATACCTACGTCGGCGTGATGAAGGGCGTCATCCGCGGCATTGCGCCGAACGCCGCCATCGTGGACCTGAACCACCACGTCCCGCCGCAAGACGTGCGCGCGGGCGCGTTTCATCTGCTGGTCTCGTACCGCTATTTTCCCGCGGACACGGTGTTTTGCGTCGTGGTGGACCCCGGCGTCGGTACGGCGCGGCGTCCCATTGCCGCCGCCTTGCGCACGCCGAACGGTGCACGCTACACCTTCGTCCTGCCCGACAACGGCTTGCTGACGCCGCTTCTGGACGAAAACAGCCTCGAACAGGTGGTGGTACTCGACAACCCACGGTATCATCTCCCCAACGTGAGCCACACCTTCCACGGGCGCGACATCTTTGCCCCCGTGGCGGCGCACCTGGCGGCGGGCGTCCCCCTTGCCGACGTTGGCACGCCCCTGGCAAGCGATGCGATGGTGCGCCTTGAATGGCCTCACCCCGAACCGCATGCCAGCGGCTGGGTGGCGACCATCATCCACGCCGACCATTTCGGCAATTTGATCACAAATCTGCGCGCCGAAGACCTGCAACCCGACATGCAAAAGTGGCTGGTGGTGGCGGGACCCGTGCAGATTCAAGGCATTTCGCGCACATTTGGCGACGTGCCGCCCGGTATGCCCGTCGCCTACATCGGCAGTAGCGGCTTTCTGGAACTGGCGGTGCGCCAGGGCAATGCGCGCCGTCAATGGGGCATTGGCTCCGGCGCACGTGTGCAGGTTGTGCGCATCGGCGGTAAAGCGTCTGTTTGAAAGAAGAACACGAGGGTTGACATCATGACATCGCCACTCCGTTTTTGGCTTTTTCTCTTCCTCGCGCTGATTGTCCTTCTGGCGCAAATTGGTATCATCGTCTCTACACGGCGCACCGTGCGGCAACGGGGCCTCACGTCTCAAAATCGCCCCATCGAATGGCTCTGGACGGTGGCGCCGCTTTTCATTTTATTGGGCTTGCTCTACCTGGCGTGGCAAGCCCTCTGAAACCAACAGGAAGGAGCGAGACCATGCTGCCCTACCCATTGCATTGGACCGAAAGACTCGCCATCAAGACCGATAGCCGTATCCTCTTCGTCGTGCTGGACGGGGTGGGCGACGTGCCCATCAATGGGGAAACACCGCTTTCAGCCGCCAACACCCCCAACCTCGACGCGCTTGCCCGTGACGCCTCGCTTGGGCTTTCAACCCCCGTTGCGCCTGGTGTTGCGCCGGGAAGTGGACCGGGACACCTGGCGCTTTTTGGCTACGACCCACTGCATTACGAAGTCGGGCGTGGCGTGCTCTCCGCGTTGGGCATCGGGCTGGACCTGTCGCCCAACCAGGTGGCGGCGCGCGGCAACTTTGCCACCCTTGCCCCCGACGGCACCATCGCCGACCGTCGCGCGGGGCGCATCCCCACCGACCTCAACAAGCGCCTCATCGCGCTCTTGCAAGACGCCATCCCATCCATCGAGGACGTGCAGGTGAACCTCTACACCGAAGCCGAGTACCGTTTCGTGCTGGTGCTGACGGGCGACGGGCTTGGCGGGCGCGTCGCCGACACCGACCCCGGCCGCACCGGCGAACCGCCGCGCCCTGCGCAAGCCACCACCCAGGACCCGCGCGACCAGAAGACGGCGCGCATCATTCAGCAGTTTGTCGAAAAAGCCACGCACGTCCTGCATGAAGCCGATATTGTCAAAGAGTATGACCCCGCGCCCAACACCGTGCTCATCCGCGGTGTGGACACCAAGCCCAACTTGCCGCCCTTCCAGCAAGTGTACAAACTCACGCCCGGCGCGATTGCCAGTTATCCCATGTACCGCGGCGTGGCGCGGTTGGTTGGCATGGAAACCCCGCCCGCCGATTGGAGCGGCAGCGGCGAACGCACCGAAACCAAACTCAAACTCTTGCGCGAGCATGGCGACAAGTACGACTTCATCTTCTTCCACGTGAAGAAGACCGACAGTTACGGCGAAGACGGCAACTTTGAAATGAAGAAGAAGCAAATTGAAGACTTCGACGCCATTTTGCCCGACTTGCTGGCGTGGAAGCCTGACGTGGTGCTCATCACAGGCGACCACTCGACGCCCGTGGGCGTCAAGGCGCACTCGTGGCACCCGCTGCCGGTGCTCATCTACGGTCCGCATGTGCGCCGCGACGGTCGCCGCTTCACCGAAATGGACGCACGCGGCGGCAGTCTGGGCACTCTGCGCCATCTCGACCTCATGCCGCTGGTGCTGGCGAACGCGCTCAAAATGAAGAAGTTCGGCGCCTGACGTTTCGTTGCTTGTGCGGGGTGAGCGCCGCATCCACGCTCACCCCGCTTTTCTTCCACAAAGAGGTGGGTGCAAAGCGACGAAAGGATGAGACCATGCCCGTTTCTCCCGAATTGCTACAACGGTTTGCCCGTGAATGGCTCGAACGTGAGAACTTCCCCGACGACATCGCCAACGAAACCGCCGCCCGCCTGAACACCTTGCTCGCCCGCCTGCGCACGCTCGACGAAACCCGCCTGCGCGATCTCTTGCCCGCCATGGCGTTCAACCCCTCAGCCGCCGCCTACGCCGTGCCCCCGCAAACGCCGCCCGTCTGGGAACCGCTCGCCCAGGGCGAAGGCACCGGCTACGGCGGACGCGGCACCACCGGCGTGGAAGCCGCCCCCCACACACCCAAGCCCATCGCCAACGACAGCCCCGAATGGCTCTGGTGGGACGCGACCACGCTGGCGGCGGCGCTCCGCAAAGGCGACCTGCGCCCCACCGAAGTGGTCGAAGCCGCGCTCGCACGGCTCCACGCCCTCGAACCGACGCTCAACGCCTTCGTCACCGTCACCGAGGACCAGGCGCGCGCCGCCGCCCAACGGCTCGAAACCGCGCTGGCGCGTGGCGAAGCCGGCGCATTGGCGGGCGTCCCCGTCGCGTTCAAAGACCTCTTCGAGACGGCGGGCGTTCGCACCACAGGCGGCTCGCACGTCCTTGCCGACTACGTCCCCACACGCGACGCCACCGCCGTGCGCCGCCTGCTCGCCGCCGACGCCGTCAGCCTGGGCAAAACCACCACCCACGAATTCGCCTTTGGACCGACAACCGATAGCCCCTACCTGGGACCCACACGCAACCCCTGGAACCCCGACCACGTGCCGGCGGGGTCCAGCGGCGGCTCTGGGGCGGCCGTGGCTGCGGGCATCGTGCCGCTCGCCTTGGGCACCGATACGGGCGGCTCTGTGCGCATGCCCGCCGCCGCGTGCGGCGTGGTGGGGCTCAAACCCACCTACGGGCGCGTGAGCAAATTCGGCGTCCTGCCGCTCTCCTGGTCGCTTGACCACGTGGGACCCCTGGCGCGCTCCGTCGCCGACGCCGCCTTGGCGTTGCGTCTGCTCGCTGGGGGCGACCCGCTCGACCCCAGCACCGTCCCCATCCCGCCCGACGACTACCAGCACGCCGTCCGTCGGGGGCGCGAGGAGACCCTGCGCGGCTTGCGCATTGGCGTTCCCACCGCGTGGCTCGATACGCGCGTGGACCCCGACGTGCGCGCCGCATTCGACACCGCGCTGGACGTTCTGCGCGAACTGGGGGCAACCGTCGAACCCGCCGACCTGCCGCCCGCCGACGTGATGACGCTCGTCAACCGCCTGATTACCATGGGCGAAGCGGGCGCCTACCACGCCGATTTGCTCCGCCGCTTTGCCGACCAGTACGCGCCCGACGTGCGCGCGCGCCTGGAAGTGGCGCAATTCATCACCGCTCGCGACTACCTCACAGGGCAACGCTTGCGTGGCGAACTCGCCCGCGAAATGGCGCTGGTCATGCAGACGTTCGACGCCATCGCCACCCCCACCATGCCCATCCCCGCGCCGCGCATTGGGCAACAACGCTGGCGCTACCCTGACGGGCAGGAAGAAGCCGTCCAGGAAGCGATGATTCGCTTTGTAGCGCCCTTCAGCGTCAGCGGACAGCCTGCGCTCTCCGTGCCGTGCGGCTTCACACCGCACGGATTGCCCGTGGGCTTGCAACTGGTGGGGCGTCCCTTCGAGGAGCGCACCATTTTGCGCATCGGCGCGGCGTATGAAGCCGCCACGCCCTGGCATACCCAACATCCCTGAGCACACCCCATCACCCCACAGCGCGAAGACGGCGCACCGCGCACGCAACGGCGAGCAGGTGCGCCGTTGCTCGTCTGCCTACCCGTTCACCACTCCTTGCCTTCTCCCCCACATCGCATATCCTTTTCCCCAGCCAAAAGAACCCAACCCAAAACACAGAGGCAGACCATGAGCGACCAACTCACCTTCCAAGACATGATTTTGCGCCTGCAAGACTACTGGGCGAAAACCGGGTGTTTGTTGTGGCAACCCTACAACACCGAAGTCGGCGCGGGCACAATGAACCCCGCCACCTTTCTGCGCGTGTTGGGACCCGAACCGTGGAACGTCGGCTACGTCGAGCCGAGCGTGCGCCCCGACGATAGCCGCTACGGCGAAAACCCCAACCGCATCCAAATGCACACGCAGTACCAGGTCATCCTCAAACCCGACCCCGGCAACCCGCAAGAACTCTACCTGGGAAGCCTGGAAGCGTTGGGCATTGACCTGAGCAAAAACGACGTGCGCTTTGTCGAAGACAACTGGGAATCACCCGCGCTGGGCGCTTGGGGGCTGGGCTGGGAAGTCTGGCTGAATGGGCTGGAAATCACGCAATTCACCTACTTCCAGCAGGCGGGCGGCTTCAACCTGGACCCCGTGGCGGTGGAAATCACCTACGGGCTGGAACGCATCATCATGGCGTTGCAGGGGGTAGACCACTTCAAGAAAATCATCTACGCGCCGGGCATTACCTACGATGAAGTGCTGGGGCAAAATGAATACGAGATGAGCGTCTACAACCTCGACGCCGCCAACGTCGAACGGGTGGCGCAACTCTTCGACCTCTACGAAGCCGAAGCCAAAATGCTCATCGAACAGCGCCTGCCCATTCCCGCCTATTCCTACATGCTCAAAACATCGCACACCTTCAACATCCTGGACGCGCGCGGCGCGATTGGCGTGACCGAACGGCAGCGCTACTTCCAGCGCATGCGCGACCTCGCCCGCGACGTGGCGCGTTTGTGGCTCGAAAAGCGCGAGGAAATGGGCTTCCCGCTTGGCACCATCACCCCGCCGGACGTCAAAGTGCCGCCGCGCCCCGCCTGGGTGCTGGACAAACCGCAAACCTTCGTGCTGGAAATCGGTTCCGAAGAATTGCCCGCCGATAACGTGCCGCTGGCGGTGGCGCAACTGCGCGAGCGTGTTCCCACACTGCTCAGCGACCTGCGCCTTGACTACGAGCGCGTGCGCGTTGAAGGAACGCCGCGCCGTCTCGCCGTGATTGTCGAGGGCATGTCGCCGCGCCAGCGCGATGAAGAAAAAGTGGTGAAGGGTCCCCCCGCACGCATCGCATTCGACGCCGAGGGGAACCCCACCAAAGCCGCCCTGGGCTTTGCCCGCTCGCAAGGCGTGGACGTGAGCACCCTCGAACGGCGCGAGATAGACGGGGGCGAATACGTTGTCGCCCATGTGCGTGAAGAAGGTCGCCCCGCCGGCGACGTGCTCGCCGAAGCCTTGCCCGCGCTCATTGCCGGCATCTCCTTCCCCAAGAGCATGCGCTGGAACTGGACCAACGTCGCCTACGCCCGCCCCCTGCGCTGGATTGTGGCGTTGCTGGGCGAACAGGTGATTCCTTTCGAGTACGCCGGTGTGGTGAGCGGGCGCACCACGCGCAACGTGCGCCGCGCCCAGCCGGAGACCCTCGACATCGCCAGCGCCGACGTGTACGAACGCACGCTCGCCGCGCACGGCATCATGCTGGACATGGACGAGCGCCGCGAAACCATCTGGGAAGCCGCCCAAACCCTCGCCGCCGAAGTGGGCGGGCGCGTGCCCGAAGAAGCCAAAGGCGACCTGCTTGATGAAGTCGCCAACCTCAACGAAGCGCCTGTGCCCCTGCGCGGTGCGTTTGAAGAAAAGTATCTCAGCCTGCCGCGTGAAGTGCTGGTGACCGTCATGCGCAAGCACCAGCGCTATTTCCCGGTGGAAGACGCCCAAGGCAACCTCTTGCCCTACTTCATCACCGTCGCCAACGGGCGTGTGGACATTCCCACCGTGCGGGCGGGCAACGAAGCCGTCATCCGTGCCCGCTACGCCGACGCCGCTTTCTTCTGGGAACACGACATCGCCCAGCCGCTGGAAGCCTTTCGCCCCAAACTGAGCGGGCTCACCTTCCAGGCAAAACTCGGCTCCATGCTCGACAAGAACGAGCGCATTGAACGCTTGACGCCGCTCTTCGCCGACATGCTGGGGTTGAACGCTGACGAGCGCGCCGTTGCCGAGCGCGCCGCCTACCTCTGCAAAGCCGACCTTGTGACGCAAATGGTGGTCGAATTTACCTCGCTGGCGGGCATCATGGGGCGCTACTACGCCCTGCACAGTGGCGAACGCCCCGCCGTTGCCAATGCCATTTTCGAACACACCCTGCCCCGCTACGCCGGCGATAAACTGCCCACCAGCAAACCCGGCATCGTGCTGGCGCTGGCGGACCGCTTCGATAGCCTGGTGGGCTTGTTCGCCGTCGGGTTGCAGCCCAAAGCAACCGCCGACCCCTTCGCCTTGCGCCGTGCCGCGTTGGGGGTGGTGCAAATCCTGGTCGAAAACAACATCCGCCTCGATCTCCGCGCCGCCATTCGCGCCGCGGCTGAGGTACAGCCTGTGCCCGTCAGCGAAGACGTGCAAGCCGACGTGCTGGCGTTCATCACGCGCCGCCTGGAACAGTGGCTCCTTGAACAAAACTGGCGGCACGACCTGGTGCAAGCCGTGCTGGCTACCCGCGCCTACGACCCCGCCTGGGCGGTGGCAACGTTGCAAGAACTCGCCGACCTGGTGGAGACCGAACGCTTCCAGCGCGTGCTCACCGCCTACTCCCGCCCCGCGCGCATTGTGCGCGGGCGCGAGGTGAGCGCCACCGTCAACCCCGACCTTTTTGAGCATGAGGAAGAACGCGCCTTGTGGGAAGCCTATCTCGCCGCGCGTGCTTGCCTCTCGCCCGAAAGCAGTGTGCGCGAATTTGTGGACGCTTTCGAGACGCTGGTCGCGCCCATTGACACCTTCTTCGAGAACGTCTTTGTCATGGCGGAAGATGAAACGGTGCGCGCCAACCGCCTGGCGCTCATGGCTGCTGTTGCCGGATTGGCTGACGGCATTGTGGACTTGTCGCACATTCAGGGCTTCTAACCGCGTTGAACACGGGGGCGGCGCATGCCCAATCTGCGCCGCCCCCATCCGACTGCACAGGGAGGGGAACCATGCGCATCGCCGTCATGAGTGATACCCACGACAACATTTGGAACCTGGCGGAAGCCTTGCGGCTGGTCAACGAAGAGCGAGCCGCCGTTTTGCTCTTCTTGGGCGATTTTTGCGCCCCCTTCACACTGGCGCAGATTGCCGAAGGATTTGCCGGTCCCATCCACGCCGTCTTTGGCAACAACGACGGCGACCCCTTCTTGCTCTCGCAGGTTGCCGCCCGGTTTGCGCATGTCACCTTGCATGGGCAATACGCCGAACTCGAATACGGGGGGCGGCGCATTGCCATCAACCACTATCCCGACATCGCCCGTCGCATTGCCGAAAGCGGCGCGTTCGACGCCGTCTTCTACGGACACGACCACACGCGCCATAGCGAAATGGTGGGGCGCACCCTGCTCGCCAACCCCGGCGAAGTTATGGGGCGCTTTGGCGAACCAACCTTTGGCATTTACGAGACCGAGAGCGGAACATTCACGCATGTCCACATCCCCCACAACCACGCCTGACAACCAGACCATCGCGCGTTGGCGCTTCATCGGCAATGCGCACGCCGTGCGCCTGCTGGCGCATGCCGCCCACACACAACCCAGCCATGCGTACCTGTTCGTCGGCGCGCCCCACAGCGGGCGCAAAACACTCGCCCGACGCTTCGCCCAAGCCCTGCTCTGCGAACAACGCGACGCCGCCCCGTGCGGTGTGTGCCGCACCTGCACGCTCATCGAACAGGCGCACCATCCCGACGTGCTCACGCTCACACCCGAAACACAGCGCGAATTGCTGGGCGAGAAAACCGTTGCCGCCGCCTACAAGGTGGACGCCATCCGCGCCTTGCAGACCGAATTGGCGCGCCGCCCGGTCGAAGGGCGCTACAAACTGCTCATCGTCGCCGACGCCGAACGCATGACAACGCAAGCCGCCAATGCGTTCCTCAAAACGCTGGAAGAACCGCCCTCATTCGTCGTCATCGTCCTGACCACAACCGACGAAGCCTTGCTGTTGCCCACCATTCGCTCGCGGTGTCAGGTGCTCACGTTGCGCCCCGTACCCCGCACCGAGATTGAAACGCTGGTGCGCGAACACGTCGCCGACGCCGAGCAAGCCGCCCTGATTGCCCGGCTGAGCGCGGGGCGCGTGGGGTGGGCGTTGCAAGCCGCCACCCAGCCCGACGTGTTGAACGCCCGCCGCGAAGCCGTTGACCTGGTGCATACGCTTCTGCACGCCTCGTACACCGACCGCCTCGAACAGGCGGCGCATCTGGCGCAAGCCGAACGGCTGGACGTGTTGCATACCTGGGCAACCTGGTGGCACGACGTCATGCTTGTTGGCGCACACGCCGAAGAGGACATCACCAACATAGACGATCTGGCTACGTTGCGCCGTGTCGCCCAGCATGTGCCGCGCGAGCGCGTGCTGGCGGTATTGCGCAAGTTGCAAACCACACTGCGCCTGTTGCACGAAACCAACGTGCAACCGCAATTGTTGTGGGAAACGCTGTTGCTCGCGTTCCCCCGCCTGACGACCTGAGCACCTGAGGACGGTTCGGTGGCGGCGCACATCTTCACCCTGAACGACCCCCAAGCCCGCGACCCGGCGCTGGTGGGCGCGAAAGCCGCCCGCCTGGCGCAACTTGCCGCCGAGGGCTGGCCTGTGCCGCCGGCGTTCATCATTCCCCCCGGTCTCCCCTGCACACCCGACATGTTGGCGCAAGCGTTCGCCCGCAGTGGGCTGGCGCCCGACACCACCGTTGCCGTGCGCTCCTCGGCGGCGAATGAAGACGGCGAAACCGCCAGCCAGGCGGGGCAATTCCTCTCGCGCCTGCATGTGCGCGGCTTTGAGGCGGTCTGCCGTGCCGTGGAAGAAGTGCGGCGCTCGGCGTCCAACGGGGTGGAGATGGCGGTGCTGGTGCAACAGCAGGTGAACGCCCGTGTGGCGGGCGTCGCTTTTGGGCGTCATCCCACCGAAGGGGATACCCTGCTGGTTGAAATGGTGGAAGGCGTGGCGGATACGTTGCTCAGCGGCACGACCGACGGCGTGCGGCTCACCGTGCGCGGCGACACCATCACCTGGGAAGGCGCGCCCCTGCTTCCCGAAGACGTGGTGCGCGAATTGGCGGCGCTTGTTCGGCGTGCCGAAGAGCGCTTTGGCGTTCCCCAAGACCTCGAATGGGCGTGGGACGGCGAACGCTTGTGGGTCGTGCAGGTGCGCCCCATTACCGCGTTCAGCACCGGCTTTTTCACCCACGCCTACGGTGATGATGAGTGGCTCTGGACGGCGGCGTTTCTCAACGAACGCTTGCCGCACCCCGTTTCGCCCTTTGGGTGGAGCCTGGTGGCGGATGGGCTGGAATGGCACGCCCTGCGCTGGCCGCTCATCCTGTTGGGGGCGGACGACATAGATGGACCGCTCTGGAAACTCTGGAACGGGCACCCCTACGTGCGCGTGGCGGTCTGGCAGCGGCTTTACAAACTCTTTCCCGCCTGGCTTTTGCCCGAAGACGCCCGCCGCTACTTCCCGCAGGGCGACGTGAACCAGCGGCGCATCCCGTCCAAGCCGCGCTGGGGCGTGCATCTCGTGCGGAATGCCTGGCTGGCGTTTCGCACCGACGGGCGCATGGTGTTGCCGTGGGCGAACGCCGCCCGTTGGTCGGCGTTCGAGCGGCGTTTGCAAGCGCGGCTGGTGGAATGGCGCGTGCGCATGAACGCGCTTGCGCTGTTGGAACCTGATGATACCGTGCAAGCCGCCCGCCAGTTGTTGGCTGAAACCCAAAGCGAAGTGCACACCTTGTTGCGCCTGCACCGCTGGAGCCTGCTCTACGCCGAAGTGGGGTACACCTTGCTCTTGCGCCTGCTGCGCCTGCGCCATCGTGCGCCCCAGGCGGCGGAACGCGCCGCGGCGTACACCCGTGGGCTGGATACTTCAACCACGCGGCTCAACAAAGCGCTGGCGCATCTCGCCGCGCTCGCCACCCCCGACGACCTGGCGCTCTTGCGCGCCGCCCCCACTTGCGACGAAGCCGCCGCCCGCCTGGGTGAGACGCCCTTTGCCGCCGCCCTGCGCGACTTCACGCATCGCTTTGGGCATCGCTTCTTCACGCTCGACTGCGCCGACCCACCCCTGGCGGAAGCCCCCGCCGCCCTTGCCGACCTGCTCGCCACTGCCCGCGATACGCCGCTCCCCCCGCCGGAGCCGCCGCCTTTCTGGTTGCGGGCGTTTGTGCGCTGGCTGCGGGGCGTGTTGCGCCTGCGCGAAGAACAGCGCTTTGCCTGGCAGTGCATTTTGGCGGTTCAACGGCGGTTGGCGCTCACCATGTGGCGCGCCTGGCAGAGCGCCGCCCCGCACGAAGCCCCCCAACAACCGGCGCACATCTTCGGCTTGACGTTTGGCGAACTCTTGACGGCAGACCTTTCGCCTGCCCTGGCGCGCCTGGCAACCGCCCGCATGCGCGAACGCGAACGCTTGCTGGCGGCGTGGAAACGCGCACCGAATGCGCATTTCCCCACCTTTTTGCGGGGGAACAAGCCGCTTGTGGAAACCCACACGGGCGATACCTGGCAGGGACGCCCCGTCAGCCCCGGTGTGGCGCAAGGGCGTGTGCGCATCGTGCGCACGCAACAAGACCTCGTGCGCGTTCAGCCGGGCGAGGTGGTGGTTGCCCCCACCGCCGACCCAGGTTGGGCGCCCATGTTCGAGCAGATTGCGGCGCTCGTCACCGAGCACGGCAGTTTGCTCAGCCATGCGGCTGTGCTCGCGCGCGAGTATGGCGTGCCGACGGTGATGGGCGTGCATGGCATTGTCGAACAGGTCGCCGACGGCGATATGGTGCTGGTGGACGCCTACGAGGGCAACATTGTGCGGCTGAAAAGCGCATAGCGGCGCACGCCGCTTTTGTGGCGCATTTCACAAACGCACCGATATTCGCGCAAAATCGCGAATTGTGATAGACTGGGCGCCGCTGGCAACGGCGCCACCACATGCTGTGCAACCTTTGAACATGAAGGAGGAACCCCCATGCAGCAAGAGACCATGATTGAAGATGTCGTTGCGCGTCAAATTCTGGATTCCCGCGGGAATCCCACCGTGGAAGTGGAAGTACTCTTGGCGGATGGCACGATTGGTCGCGCGGCTGTGCCCAGTGGCGCCAGCACAGGGGCGTATGAAGCCGTTGAACTGCGCGACAATGACCCCTCGCGCTACAAGGGCAAGGGTGTCGAGCAAGCCGTCGAAAACGTCAATCAGACCATCGCTCCCGAACTGATTGGCTGGAACGCGCTCGACCAGTACGAAATTGACAACATGCTCATCGAACTCGATGGCACGCCCAACAAGAGCAACCTCGGCGCGAACGCCATTTTGGGGGTTTCGCTGGCGGTGGCGCATGCCGCGGCGAACTCGCTTGGGTTGCCGCTCTACCGCTATCTGGGCGGGGTCAATGGGCGTGTGTTGCCTGTGCCGATGATGAACATTCTGAACGGCGGCAAGCACGCGGCGGATAGCGCCGACTTCCAGGAATTCATGGTCATGCCTGTGGGCGCAGAGACGTTCTCCGAAGCGTTGCGCATGGGCGTTGAAGTCTATCACTCGCTCAAAGCCGTGCTCAAAAAGCATGGCTACGCCACCAACGTGGGCGATGAGGGTGGCTTTGCGCCGTCGCTCAAAACCAACGCCGAAGCCTTCGACCTCATCATGGAAGCCATCGAAGACGCCGGCTACCGCCCCGGCGAAGATGTGGTGCTGGCGCTGGACGCCGCCGCCAGTGAACTCTACCAGGACGGCAAATACCACTTGCCGAAAGAAGGGCGCGCGCTCACCAGCGAAGAGATGATTGACTTCCTCGCCGAGTGGGTGGATCGGTATCCTATCATCAGCATTGAGGACGGTTTGAGCGAAGACGATTGGGACGGCTGGGTGAAACTGACCGAGCGCCTGGGTAATCGTGTGCAGTTGGTGGGGGATGACTTGCTGGTCACGAACGTGACGCGCCTGGAAGAAGCCATCGAACGGCGCGCCGCGAACTCCATTCTCATCAAAGTGAACCAGATTGGGACGCTCAGCGAGACGATTGCCGCGGTGCAAATGGCGCAGCGCGCCGGCTGGACGGCGGTCATCAGCCACCGCAGTGGCGAAACCGAAGACACCACCATCGCCGACCTGGCGGTTGCGCTCAATGCGGGGCAAATCAAGACGGGAGCACCGGCGCGTACCGACCGCGTGGCGAAGTACAACCAGTTGCTGCGCATCGAAGAGATGTTGGACGAGGGCGCGGTCTATCTGGGGCGCGACGCCTTCTACAACTTGCGCTAGCCCATTCTGCTGACAACAGCAAAACGCGACGCACAATGCCAGGTGCGTCGCGTTTTTTGTTTGGGTGAAACGTTAGACAACCAGGCGTCCCTCGCGCACGATGGGCGTTTGGTCGGCGAGCAGGGTAGCCCGTTCCAGGGGCAAATCAATGTTGAGCGAACTCGCGTTCTGTCCCCCCATGTAGCGGTTTTCGCCCAACGAGATGAACACCGCCCCCGCCACGTGCTCATCAATGACCGTCCACTGAATGGGGTGGTCGAGCGCGGGGTTCAGCCCGACGCCGACATGCCCAACGCGGCGGCAATCGCCGGTGTGGCGTTCCAGCAAGGCGAGGAACGTATCAGCGCCTGCACCCTCAACCTCGGTGATAGTGCCCTCTTTGAAAGTCAGCAGGACGGGAAGTCGGTTGTAGCGTGCGCGTAGCGTGCCGGTTGTCGCTGTTTCGATGACGGTGGTGTAAACGGAGCCGGCGGGCAAGTTGCTGGTAATCGCCCCCGTAATGCGGTCTTCTTCATCCACATAGCCGTCGTCGGTGAGCCAGCGGCGACGCCCACGGTGCAGGTAGAGTTCGTGCCCATCGGTGATGATGGTGAGTGTTTGCGCCTGATAGACGGCGTTCAAGACGGCTTGAATACGCTCGCGCAATGTTTCCACCGGCACCACCAGCGCCGGCAGGATGTAGGCTTCCAGGTCGCGGAGCGACATGCCCACGCGTTGGGCGCGTTCTTCGGTGGGCACCGCCACAAGCATGTAGGGCAAGTGGCGCTCTTCTTCCAGGGCTGTCAGCCGCTGGACAGCGCTACTCCACGCATCCAGCGCGTCGGGGTCGAGGTCGTTCGCATCCACGCCAGCCCCTTGCAAGACGAGCACGCGGTCTACTTCTTCCATCCAGCGGATACGGTGCTCATCCCAATTGAGCAGGTACGAAAGCGGCGCTTCATCCAGCAAACGCTTGATGTAGGTCGGCGGGGTCAGTTCGAGCAAAGGCGTTGCGCCCGCCCGTTCGATGGCAAGCAGCATTTCGAGAATCACGTCCAGGCGTCCGGTGTGTTCACGCACCTGTATGAGTTCGCCTGGTCGTACACCCAAGCCTCGGATAGCGTGTTCGGCTACATCGCGCCACGTCGTCATAGTGTTTCGTGCTTTCCTGTTTTATTGTTGGTGTGAGCGGCGCTCATGCTAGCGTGGGCGGGCGAGGGTGTCAAGTGTTCTGTGGGCGCGGTGGGCGGGTGCAAAGAAAAAGTGCGGCACACTTGCGCCGTGTGCCGCACTGGGTGGGACCAGCGTTAGCGGGCGGGGAGAATGCCGTACTTCACACCGCCGCGCGTGAGCAGTTGCAAAATCGTTTCGGGTGAACCGCGGCGGATACGCTGGTAGAGTTCTTTGGGCGTCATCGGGCGGTTATTGTTGGCGAGCAAGGCGCGGAAAACCGCAATCGCCAGCGGGGTTTCGTTCCCGATGTAATCGGGACGCCACTGGCAGTGTGACAAAATCGCTTCGCGTATCGGGTCAACGCGGAAGACCTCGCCCGTGTTCGGGTCAACGTAGTCAAGCGTTTCGTCGGGAACGGTGTCGCCAAACTCGCGTGCGCACTGGTCGCACAATTGCTCGCGCAACAGCACGTCCAGGCTGATGTTTTGCTTCTCGAACCACGAAAAATCAATTTGGAAGGGTGTATCCACAGTCGAGCGCAGCAGTGCCAGCCGCATAGATGCCTCCTATTTCAAACGGTGCAGGTGCCACTGCGGCGATTTTTCATCGCCGGCGTTGTAGAACCGTTCATCGCGTGCGAGCGCGACGTTGACGGAGAACGTCAGCACCTCTTTGTTGGTCTCTTTGGGAAGTTCCATTTCTTTCATCAGTTCGGATGTGGGCAATGGTTGCCCGAGCACGTCAATCATGGCTTCGGCGATGTTGCGGTTGCCGAGATTGACCTCGACCAGCATGCCTTCCGGCAGATAGCGACCGCCAAATTCGGCAAAGTCGCCTTCTTCGAGGTAGCGGGCGAAAGCGGCTTCGACGATGTCGCCCGCCACGTGCAGCACCGCGTCGGGGGTCAGTTCCGCCAGGTTGGCGGCGGTGTCGAAGTTGAGCATGGCGGGGTGGTTGAATTCGGCGACGAATTCGCGCGGTTCGTCTTCGTTGGGAAACTGGACGGCGATGACTTTGAAGGGGTCATAGCGTGGGTTGTGCCCTTCGCGCACGGCAACGACTTCGCCCGCCAGCCCTTTCAACTGCGGGAAGAGCAAGCGCGCGCCTACCGCATAGGCTTGTGTGGGATTGTACACGTCTTGAGCGACGGCGGCGCTTTCTTCCTTTGCCGTTTCGACCAGCCGCGTCAGGTACTGCTTTGCCAGATAGTACGGCGTCATGGGACGGTTGACGTCCAAAAAGAGGTCAAGGATGGCTTCTTTTACTTCATCGGTCAGCGACCATTCGTTTTCCCAATACGAACGATCAAGCAGATGTGCGCTCATAGTTCCCTCGGTATTCACGTTTTCAAATTGCAATGGTTGCATACCGTGTCAAGTATATGAGAAGCAGGCGCGTTGACCAAATAGGCAACAAAAGTCTTGAATGAGGCGCCCAAGTGGGTGAAAATGGTGGGGAACCCCTTGACAACGGCGCGGGTTGTGGAGTAAGGTGCTCGCAGACGCATGAAACGGAGTGAACGCAACACCATGTTTTGGCGACAGCGCGCACAACATATCTGGCAGGCAATATGTTGTCCGACGCGGGAGCGTGCAAGCCCGCGCCGGTCTGTTTGAGTGTTGGCTTGCCCGTCTCCCGCTGCTGGTGAGGAGATGGGCGCGAGAGATCTGGAAGCAGCGAAGCGCCCACGCGGGCGCTTTTTTGTTTGGTTCAACCAATGTGGAGGGAATGTGCCATGCCGACAATTTTGCTGATTGCTCACGGAAGCCGTGACCCGGCGAGTATTGCCGAGATGCAGGCGTTTGGGCGCGAGGCGGCGCGCCGTTTGCCGTATCCGGTGCACATGGCGTTCCTGGAATTGACCGACCCGCCGGCGGCTGTGGCGTTGCGCTCGCTCGTGGCGTCAGGTGAGCGCCATGTGATTGTGATGCCGCTGCTGGTGGGACCGGCTGGACACCAGAAGAATGATATTCCGGCGCTCATTCACTGGGCGCGGGCGCAGTGGCCGCATGTGCGCATTGAGTATGGCACGCCTTTCGATACGCATGCGCTGGTGGTGCGCGTGTTGCAGGCGCGGATTGCCGAGGCGGTTGCCGCTTTGCCGGACTATGTTGAGGAAGAAACCGCCATTCTGCTGGCGGGGCGGGGCAGCACTGACCCCGATTCCAATTCCAACGTCTACAAATTGGCGCGCTTGCTCTGGGAAGGGCATACCTGGCTGAGTGTGGAGGTTGCCTTTTTCAGCCTGACGACGCCCCGCGTGCCCGATGCGGTGGCGCGTGCGGCGCGGTTGGGCGCGCGGCGGCTGGTGCTGGCGCCCCATTTTCTCTTCACAGGGTTGACGCTGCAATGGGTGCGCGAACAGGCTGAGGCGGCGGCGCAGGAATGGGGGGTGGAATTCATCGCCGCGGAACATATGGGGCTGCACCCTTTGTTGTTCGACCTGCTGAATGTGCGCCTGGAAGAAGTGTTGCATGGGCGAACGGCGATGAATTGCGACGCGTGCAAGTATCGGTTCCCCTTTGCCGGTATGGAAGCCGCAGTTGGACAACCCCAAACGAGTGATGAAGAGCATGGATTGCGAGGGATTGCATGATGAACCAGCGTGTTGGCAAGGTCTATCTTGTGGGCAGTGGTCCCGGCGCACCGGATTTGATTACCGTGCGCGGGTTGCGGGCTTTGCAAGCCGCCGATGTGGTGGTCTACGATCGTCTGGCGCCGCCGGAATTGCTGGATGAAGCGCCGCCGCATGCGTTGCGTTTCTACGTGGGCAAAGCGCCTGGGCGGCATGTGTGCTCGCAAGAAGAAATCAATGCGTTGTTGATTGAACAGGCGCGGTTGGGGCGCACAGTGGTGCGCTTGAAAGGGGGCGACCCCTTTGTCTTTGGGCGTGGTGGCGAGGAAATGGTGGCGCTTGCCGAGGCGGGCATTCCGTTTGAGGTGGTACCGGGGATTACGTCGGCTGTTGCCGCGCCCGCCGCGGCGGCTATTCCGGTGACGCACCGCGAGGTTGCCCCCGCGTTTGCCGTAGTGACGGGGCATGAAGCGCCTGACAAATGCGGCGGTTTGGTGGAGTGGGCGGCGTATGCGCGGGTGCCAACGCTGGTGGTGCTCATGGGGGTGCGCAACAGCGCGCAGATTGCCGAGTGCCTGATAGCCGCGGGGCGTTCGCCTGATGAACCGGTGGCGATTATCGCCAACGCCACCTTGCCCGACCAGCAGGTGGCGTTTGCCACGTTGGGAACGCTGGCGCAAACGATTGCCGCCAATGGTATTCGCCCGCCGGCGACGATTGTGATTGGCGAGGTGGTGGCTATCGGTTCGCAGGTGCAGGCGTTGGCGCTGGCAACGCTTGCCAATGCGGTGGCGCGGGCGTCATAAACAAAACAGCCCGCCATCGTGGACGGGCTGTTTGGGCGTAGGTGAACGACGGTTTAGTCGAAGAGGTCGGCTTCGCGCAGCCATTTGCCGGCGCGGTCTTTGGGCGAAAGGATGGGCTCGCCTTCAAGCGGCCACTCAATCGCCAGGTCGGGGTCGTCCCAGCGGATGGTGCGGTCCCATTCCGGTGCATAGTAGTCGGTGGTTTTGTACTGCACCTCGGCGACGTCGGAGAGCACAACAAAGCCGTGTGCAAAGCCTTCGGGAATCCAGAGTTGGCGTTTGTTGTCGGCGCTCAGTTCGACGCCTACCCATTTGCCGAATGTGGGAGATGAGCGGCGAATGTCCACGGCGACGTCGAAAATGCGCCCCACGGTACAGCGCACGAGTTTGCCTTGCGGGTGTTTGATTTGGTAGTGCAACCCACGCAAGACGTTGCGCACGGAGCGCGAATGGTTGTCTTGTACGAAGGTGCGCACAATGCCGGTGACGGCTTCAAAGGTGCGCGCATTGTAGGCTTCGTAGAAGAAGCCGCGTTCATCTTCAAACACGCGTGGTTCCAGAATGAGAACGTCAGGAATGGCGGTGGGAATGGCTTTCATCGCTCTGTTGCTCCTTCATGCTTCTTCGGTTTCGGTTGGCGGCTGGAGCGCGTGCGTGCTGAGTGGTGTGTAGTGGGGTCCTTGCGGTGTGAGGACAGAGCGCATGAAGGTAATGGTTTCGACGCGCCATTGCATGTCCAGCGCCACCTCTAAATCGCCGATGGTTTCGCCGATGGCGGCCTGTTCATGGCGGCGAATGCGTTGGCGTACACGCGCCAGGGTGATGTGCGGGATGTAGCGCTTTTCCTGCGCGGGCTGAAACCCAAGCGCCTGCATGGTGGTTTCAATGTCGCGGGCGAGGCGGCGGAACGCGCCGTTTTCATCAGTCGCTTCGACCCACAGCACGCGCGGGCGCTGAATGTGGGGAAAGACGCCCAGGCTGCCTAACGACGTGGTAAAGGGGGCGTGGCGGCGCGCCACGGCTTCGACGGCGTCGCTCACACGCCCAATCTCGGCGACGGGCGTTTCACCCAAAAATTTGAGCGTGATATGCGCGATGTCGGGGTTGACCCAGCGCAACATGTCGGCGTGCGGCAGTTCGCGCTGCAACTGGCGTTGCAGGCGGGCGATGGTCTGACGCACAGAGGCGGGGAGTTCGACCGCCAGGAAAGCGCGGATGGTATCACGTTCACTCATGTTGGCACTCCTTCGAGCCAGTATCGTTCGGCGTAGGGCGCGGATAGCCCCTCGGCAAGGCGTGCGGCGTAGGCGCGCACGCGGCGGTGCATGGCGATTTCGTTGCGATAGAGCACCGGTATTTGGGTGCGGTAGTAGCCCATGGCGTCGAGTTTACGCATCATGGCGGTTTCGTCTATCGCGACCAGGTGCGGGTGTTTGGTGCGTGTTGCCGTGTGGGCGGTGGGGTCGTCCCATTCGGCGTAGGGCAATTCTTCATACCAGACCAGGCGGGCGGCGGTGGAGAGACGTCTGGCGGCGTGCGCCACGAGTTGGTGGTCTACATGGTTGCCGAGACCGAGCGGGGCGTAGATGTCGTCGGCTTCGGCGATGAGTGGGCGCAAGGCGTTCGCAATGGCGTTGATGAGTGGTTCGTCGGCGGGGTGCAGCGCGCCGAAGAGGTCGTCGTCGTTGGTGTAGAGCGCCTCACCGGTGGGAAGATGGCGATAGACGGCGTCGGCGAACGTCAGATGTACCACGTCATGCACGCCGAGGGCGGCGGCGGCGGCGAGGTCTTCAGCGCGGCGCAGCGGCATGGGGGCGATGGGGTCGCCCCACAGCGTGTGCTGGTAGCGTGCAAACGGGAGTTGCGCCGCGAGTGGCGATGGGTCGCCGGCGAAGATGGTGGCGATGATGAGACGGTCGCCCGCGGCGTGGGCTTGCGCTATGAGGCCGCCGCATGAAAGAATCGCATCGTCAAGGTGCGGTGAGAGAAAGAGGCGGGTCGGCATGGTTCAGTTTGGCTCCGATGGTGGGCTGTCGAAGAGTTCGGCGAGTGAATAAAACAGGCGTTGTTGTGCGCCTTCCATTGAGCCGAAAAAGTGCTTGCGAATGGTGCCGTCGGCATTCAGCAACACCCAATGGGGTGTGCCTGAGACGCCGTAGGCGCGAAAGGTGGCGTCGCCGTCATCCATGATGATGGGGTAGGGCAGTTTGAAGTAGTCAATCACCTTTTGCAAGGAGTATTCGACGCGCTCAGGTTCATCGTCGCCTGTGAGGTGAATGCCGACGAGGCGCAGTTGCGGATACTCGCGGGCAAGCCGCAGTGTGAGCGGCAGCGCGCGCCCCATGCAGCCGGCGCATCCCACATGGAAGAAAAGCAAGAGCGCGGGTGCGCCGCGCAGGTCGTCCACCTGCAACGGCGCACCGTTGAGCGTTTTCAGCGCGTGAAAGGGTGGCGCAAGGTCGCCTTCGCGAACGTCCATTGGCTGCTCCTACAACATGGCTTCGTTGAGCGCGCCCGCCAACGCTGTCAACCCATTCTGCACGTCATGCCCCAGGTTGATGCGTACGATACGCTGCCCGCGTTGGCGCAGGGCTTCGGCGTCGCCGCGTGCTTGGGCGGCGATGAGTTGCGCGAATGTGTAATCCGTCTCGGGGACGAGCAGGTCCACCATGGGAGCATCCACCAGTTGCAGGCAGATGGCGGTTTTGGGACCGCCTTTGTGCAATTGCCCCGTGGAGTGTAGGAAGCGCGGCCCAAAACCGAGCGTCGTCGCCACACGCAAGAGACTGCGGGCTTCCAGCCGCAGGGCTTGCAAAGAGGCTTCGATGTCCGGCAGGGGCGGCAGGAAGGCTTGCAGCGCGATGTAATCGCCGGGGGCGACGCTTTCCACCACGTCGCGCAGGGCTTCGATGACGGTGTCAATGTTTTCGATGGAGAGCGCATCATCGTCTTGTGGGTCGGCGGCGTTTTTCATCGCGCGGCGTGCGAGATCTTTGGCGAGTTGCACGTCCGGCTGGTTGAAGGGATGCACGCCCAGCAGAGCGCCCAATGCGGCGGTGGCAAATTCCCACGCAAACATTTCGGGGATGATGGCTTCAGCGTTCGGCAGCATGAGCCGAATGATGGGGTGCCCCGCTTTTTCGAGGGCGGCGAGGCGGGCTTCACGGTCCGGCGTGAGTGTTTCGCCAATCGAAAAGACGACAAAGATGCGGTCGTTGCTGTAATCGCCGGGTTCGCCCAGCACTTCCCCCACCACCGGCACCACGCCTTTGCCCTCTTTGCCCAGGCTTTCGGCGATGAGTTGTTCCAGCCAAGCGGGGAAAGCGGCGACTTCGGGGGCTGTGATGAACGTGAGTTTATCGCGCCCGGCGCGGACCATTTCGCCGATAGCGGCGGCGAGCACCAACCCCGGGTTTTGCGAAGCGGGCAAGCGGCAGGCGTCGGCCATGTCGCCGGCGAGTTGCAGCCAGTGCGCCACGTCCGCGCCGATGAGCGCGGCGGGCACCAGCCCGAAGGGCGAAAGCGCTGAGTAGCGCCCGCCGACGTCGGGCGGGGCGTTGAAGACGCGGCGGAAGTGGCGCGCGTGGGCGAGTTCTTCCAGCGGTGTGCCGGGGTCGGTGATGGCGATGAAACGGCTGCCGGGGGTGTCGGTGGCTTCGCGCATCAGATGCCAGAAGTAGCGGAAGAACGAGATGGTTTCAATCGTTGTGCCGGATTTGCTCGACACAATGAAAAGGGTGCGTGTCAGGTCAATCTGGTTTTCGATCGCACGCACCGCGTCGGGGTGGGTACTGTCGAGCACAAGGAGTTCGGGATACCCGTTGCGGTTGCCAAACGTCTGTTGAAACACCTCTGGGGCGAGACTGGAACCGCCCATGCCCAGCAAAACGGCATGCGTAAACCCTTCTGCGTGGATTTCTTCGGCAAACGTGCGCCATTCATCCACATGGGCGCGCATCTCCACCGGCAGGTCCAGCCAACCGAGCCGGTCCAGCAACTCCGGGGGCGGTGGGGTTTGCGCCGTCCAAACCGTGGCGTCGCGTTGCCAGATGCGCCCTGCGAGATTTTGTGCTTCCCATTCATTGAGACGTTGTTGTATGGCGCGTTCATACACGCCAAGCGTCAGACGCATCGAGCCTTTGGTCAGTGTCATAGGTGTATCCTCCGAGATGTATCGGTTGCTTCGCGAGTATGGCTCGCAACCGCGCTGTTGCGATGTCAGGCGGCTAACACTTTATGCAGGGGGCAGGTTCGGTCAAACACGGGGGGCGTCTGCGGAGGAAGCCTGAGGGGTGAAAAAAGGGCTGTGTCCTCTGCGCACACAGCCCTTTGAGCGGCTAGCGCGGGCAGACTTGTTTGTAAAACTGCGCTTGCTGACTTTCGATGCGCACCAGCAACACACACTTGATGGGGTCGCCTTCTTCGTTGAAGCGCATTTTCCCTGTGGCGCCTTCAAAGGCATCAATGGCCGCTAAGCCTTGCTGCAAGCATTCGCGGTCTTGTTCCAGGTTGCCGCTGAGCGAACCGCAGTTTTGCAGCCCCAGCGCGAGGATTTCCATGGCATCCCACGTTAGGGCGGCAAGGTCGTCAGGCAGGCGGTTGTAGCGTGCTTGATAGAGTTTGATGAAGCGCTGGGCGGGTTCGCTTGTGTTGGAAGGCGTCCAGTGCGTTGAGAAGTAGAACCCTTCACAGTTGATACCGCACGCCGTCAGCAGTTCCGTTGACGCCCATGAATCACTGCCAATGACTCGTCCTGTCCAGCCAATTTGCGCCAATTGGTTCACGATGATGGGGACTTCATTGTAATACTGGGGCAAGAACAGCACTTCGGCGTTGGTTTGGGCGAGGCGTTCCAGGTGTGATGAAATATTCACCAAATCATTGGCGTCGAACGATTCATCGAAAACGATGTTCATGCCCGATGCTTGGGCGTTTTCGCGGAAGAAACGGGCAATATCGCGTGAGTAATCGCTTTGTTCACTGTACAGGATAGCAACGTTCTGGACGCGTTGTTCTTCAGCAAGAAAATAGGCGATGACCTCGGCTTGAAAATCATCAAGGAAGGGAATGCGGAACACATATGGGCGGTTGCGCGTGGTGTTGGGATTGGTAGACCACGGGCTAATCATCGGTGTTTTCAGGCGGTTTGCCACCTCGCCCGCTGGAATAGCCTGAGCCGAAGCGTAGGGGCCAATCATGGCAAGGATATCGTGTTCGGTGATCAGTTCTTCGGTGATGCGTGCGGCGACTTCAGGGGATGTCTGATTGTCGCGTTCGATAATTTCAAACCGATACACCTTGCCGTCCAATTCGATCTGGTTGTTGTGTTCTTCAAGCCACAGGTCTATCGCTTCGCGCCCGGAAAGCGCCACGAGTGGAATCGCGCCGGTAAATGGGGCGTTATGCCCGATACGGATGACCCCGCCGTATGGTGTCGTGGCGCTGGAGACGGTTTGGCAGGCGAGACCAGTAAGGCTCACGAGCAAGGCTAGAAGAGGGAAGAGAAGCGATTTTTTCATTGCCCGCCTCACGTTTCATTTGGTTGCCGAGTGCATTTGGCGTCGTAGATGCCGCTTCAAAGTATATGGATTTTGACCTGCGAAGGCACTCGCCAAATGGTACTACTTACCTTTGCTTTCTGGGCGTGTTTGGCGATAATGGCGGCGTCAATTCAATACTGTTTACTCAAAGGAGAGTACCCATGCTACGCAAGGTTTTTTTACGGCTTTCAACGAGTCAGACTGCGGAACGTTTTATCACCCGATTTCCCCCTTCCCGCCGCATGACGCGCCGTTTCGTAGCCGGCGATACCATGAGCGAAGCCCTGGAGGTTGTCCGCACGCTCAACCGTCAGGGGTTGTGGGCGGCGATTGACTTTTTGGGCGAAAGTGTCTTCGAGCGTGAGACGGCGCAAGCCCACATGAATGAGTATCTGCGTTTGCTGGAAGCCATCGCACGCGAAGGATTGCAGGCTGATATTTCGTTGAAGCCCACGGCGTTGGGGCTGGACATTGATTTCGAGTTTTGCTATGAGAATTTGCACACCATCGCTGCACGGGCGCACCAATATGGCATTCGCGTTGAGATTGACATGGAGTCGCACCCCTATGTAGACCCTACTCTGGCGCTCTATCGTCGCTTGCGTGAAGCGGGGTTTGATGTGCTGGTGGCATTGCAGGCATACTTGTATCGCACAGAACAGGATATCCGCGATTTGATGCCGCTGGCGCCGCGCATTCGTCTTGTCAAGGGAGCGTATGATGAACCGCCCAGCGTGGCGTTCCCCGCCAAAGCCGATGTGGACGCCAATTTTGTGCGGCTCATGCGGCTCATGTTCAGCCCTGAAGCCCGTGAGCAAGGTGTGTATCCTGCTATTGCCTCTCACGATGAGAAGATGATTGCGGCGACGCTCGATGAGGTGCGTGCCCAAGGTATCCCCGCGGATGCGTTTGAGTTTCAGATGATTTACGGCATTCGCACCAAGCGCCAGCTGGAGTTGGCAGAGCAGGGGTATCGCATGCGCGTCTATGTGCCGTATGGGACGCATTGGTATCCCTATTTTATGCGGCGTTTGGCGGAGCGCCCTGCAAATGTCATTTTCCTGTTGAAGAATATCGTGCGTGGGTAAATGCGCGCGGGTAGGGAGCGCCCCCAGGCATTCTCGCCTGGGGGTTTTTTGTGCGGCTCGACACGGCGCACCGCCTCTGCCCCTCTTTCGGCAACTCGTTGACGCACAGGCGGGCTGTGGTACACTGCCTCTCCCGCGCTGGTGTGTGGAGAACGCGCCAACATTCAATCTCTTCAAGGAGGCGTTGCATGGCACACGAGACGCTTGCTGTGCCAAAGTGGCGTGCCTGGCTGATGGCGGCACGCCCCAAAACCTTGCCTGCATCGGTGGCGCCTGTGCTGGTGGGGTGTGCGCTTGCCTATCATGACGGCGTTTTCAACTGGTCGGCGGCGTTCGCGGCGCTGATTGTGGCGCTGTTTCTGCAAATTGGTTCAAACTTTGCCAACGATTATTTCGATTTCGTCAAAGGGGCTGATACGCCTGACCGGGTAGGCCCTGTGCGCGTGGCGGCGAGCGGCTTGCTTTCGCCCCGCGAGTTGCAAATGGGCATGGTGGTTGTTTTTGGCATTGCAGCAGTGGCGGGGCTCTACTTGGCGGCAACCGCAGGCTGGCATTTGCTCTGGGTGGGCGCGGCGGCGATTGTCGCGGCGGTGCTCTACACTGGTGGCCCGTTGCCCTATGGCTATGTGGGATTGGGTGATGTGTTCGTCTTCATTTTCTTTGGGGTGGTGGCTGTGGCGGGGACGTACTACGTGCAGGCGCGCGCACTAACCCCGCTGGCGCTTGCTGTTTCAGTACCGCCGGGGTTGCTCATCACCGCCATTCTTGTGGTCAACAATCTGCGAGATATTCGTACCGATGCGCGCGCCGGCAAGCGCACGCTGGCGGTTCTACTGGGTGAACGTGGTACACGACGCGAATACGCCTTGTTGGTGGGCGGGGCATACGCCATCTTGCCCTTTTTGTGGCGCGTGGGGGGCTTGTCGCCTTTTGTGATGCTCCCCTGGTTGACGTTCCCGCTGGCGTTGCGCTTGGTACGTGGTGTGGCGCAGTTGCAGGGGACCGCGCTCAACGAGATGCTGGCTGGAACGGCGCGTTTGGCGTTGGTGTTCAGCCTGTTGCTGGCGGTGGGGATTGCTCTTTCCTAGGACAAGTCGGGTTTTTGTATTCAGCCTGGCGTATCTATGGTACAATCCAAAAATGTGAGGCGTAAACGGTAAGGTATTTTCACAAGACCATGACTGAACCAAAACGCACCATAACACCACAAGAAACACAAGAAGATAGCGCGCTGGAACAGACGTTGCGCCCCCAACGCTTGGCGGAGTACATTGGGCAAGAGCGTGTCAAGACCAACTTGCAAATTCTCATCGAAGCGGCGCGTCAGCGTCATGAACCACTTGACCATATCTTGCTCTACGGACCGCCGGGATTGGGGAAAACGACCCTGGCCACCATCGTCGCCAACGAGATGGGCGTCAACATCAAGGTGACCGCTGGTCCTGCCATTGAACGCCAGGGCGATTTGGCCGCCATTCTCACCAACTTGCGGCAAGGCGATATCCTTTTCATTGATGAAATTCACCGGCTGAGCCGCGCTGTGGAAGAAATTCTCTACCCCGCCATGGAAGACTTCGTGCTCGATCTCATCATCGGCAAAGGTCCGAGCGCGCGCAACGTGCGCCTCAAATTGCCCCGTTTCACCGTGGTGGGGGCGACAACGCGGCTGGCGTTGCTTTCCTCACCCTTGCGCGACCGCTTTGGCGTGGTGCAACGCCTCGATTTCTACGATTTGCCCGCAATGGTGCAAATCGTCCAGCGCAGTGCGCGCATTCTGGGCGTTCAGATTGACGCCGAGGGCGCAGAAGAGATTGCCCGCCGCGCACGCGGGACGCCCCGCATTGCCAATCGCCTGCTCAAACGCGTGCGGGATTACGCGCAAGTGCGCGCCGATGGCGTGATTACCCGCCAGGTGGCGCAGGATGCCCTAGCGTTGCTGGAAATTGACGAACTTGGGCTCGATGACATTGACCGCCGCGTCTTACTCACCATCATCGAAAAGTTTGACGGTGGTCCGGTAGGACTGGAAACCATCGCCGCCGCCATCAGCGAAGAATCCGACACGATTATGGACGTGTACGAACCTTACTTGCTCCAACTCGGTTTTTTGGAACGGACCCCGCGTGGGCGTGTCGTTACGCGCCGCGCCTACGAGCATTTGGGCATTCCGTTCAACCGCGATGAGCGCGGTGAGGGACCCATTCAACCGCCGCTTTTGTAGCATCGAGGGAGAAGGAGGGAACCATGCCGCCGGAACTATCGGCTTTCGGGCGAACGCTCATTCTCATGGGGGTGTTGCTCGTTCTCGTGGGGCTCTTTTTCGTTGTGTTGCCTCGTCTCCCCGGCTTGGGGCGTTTGCCCGGCGACATTTACATCGAACGCGACAATGTGAGTTGTTGGGTGCCTATCGCCACGTCCATTGTGCTTAGCCTCTTGCTCACCGTGGGGTTGAATCTCTTGCTTTGGCTGGCGAGCCGTTTGGGGCGATGACGGCTTTTGTTTGACATAAACTCATGTCTCTGATACGTTCAATCATATTGAGGCAGAGACCATTGGGCAAGGAGTCTTTGCATGCAGGAACAAATCGCCGCATTTATTGAAACCTTATCGAGCAGTCAAAACACGCGCCTGGCATACCAAAACGATCTCACGCAGTTTCTCGATTTCTTGCGGCAACAAGACCCCCCCCCGCGCTCGTGGCAGGAGGTCACCACCGAGCATGTGCAGGCGTTTGTCTTTTTCTTGCGTGAACGCGAGTACGCCAATTCCAGCGTGGCGCGCAAGATGGCGGCGGTGCGGCGCTTCTTTGCGTTCTTGAAAAAACGTGGCGACCTCGCCGAAAACCCCGCCAAAAAGGTCGGCAGCCCGCGCGTCGAAAAGAAAAAGCCCATCGTCCTCACACACGACGAAGTGGAGCGCTTGCTGGCGGCGGCAGCCGGCGAACCCGGCGCCAAAGGCTTGCGCGATCACGCCATGTTGCAGGTGATGTACGCAACCGGCGTGCGTGTGAGCGAACTGGTCAACCTGCGCTTGCAAGATGTAGACCTTTCCAGTTGCTCGGTGCGCGTGCGTTCAGGGCGGCGGCGCGAACGTGTGCTGCCGCTTTCCACAGCAGCGTGCGAAGCCTTGCGCCGCTATGTTGAAGAAGCACGGCTCGCGCTGGTCGCTTCACCCGATGAGCAGGCGCTGTTCGTGAATGCGCGCGGCACGAAACTCACGCGCCAGGGGGTTTGGCTGATCATCCGTGAATATACTGAAAAGGCGGGCTTGGAGAAAGAGGTGAGCCCGCACACCTTGCGCCACACATTTGCCGTTCACCACATGCAAGACCAAACTGCCCCGCACGATGTAGGCGAGGCGTTGGGAAATCTCACCGAACGCAGTCTGCACATGTACGAAGGACTTGATGAAGCCGCCTCACAGCCCGATGAATCTGCCGACGCCTGACGAAAGGAGCGCCGTTTATGGGCTATATCGAAGAACTGTTGGGCAAAGACGAAACCATTTTGTTTGAAACACGCCAGCACCCCATTGTCATTGCGCGGGCGGTATTGGTGTACGGCCTGTTGGCGCTGGGAATTTTCGTTGTTGCGATCGTGCTCTGGCAAGCCCAACAAAACCCTTCATGGCTGGTCTTGCTCCTGGCAGATGCGGTTGTTCTGGCGCGGTTGGCGTTGGTGTTGGTGGCGTGGAATAACGAACGCTACATCATCACCAATCGGCGTGTGCTCAAAGTGGAAGGCATCTTCAACAAACAGGTGACGGACTCTTCGCTGGAAAAAGTCAACGATGTCGTGTTGGAACAATCTGTGCTGGGGCGCATGCTGGGCTATGGCGACATTCACATCATCACGGGAAGCGATATCGGCGTCAACCACTTTGAGCGCATTCATCACCCGGTCCGCTTCAAACAAGCCATGCTGAATGCCAAAACCGATTTGCACACGGGCGCCAGCCGCACAGTGGAAGCCGCCCCCCGCACACTTGAAGATGACGTTTTTGCAGCGATTGAACGCCTGGCGGAATTGCGCCAGCGCGGATTGATTACCGAAGAAGAATTCGAGCGCAAGAAAGCCGAGTTGCTGGCGCGTTTGTAGGTCGCCTGTCTGACAACCAATCAATTTTGAAGACAACGAGGAAGTTGCCATGAACGAAGCATCATTTACGTTTGAAGATTACCGCGCGATTGCCCGCTGGATTTTGGAACGCACGCCACACCGCCCCCGTGTTGGTATCATCGCCGGTTCAGGCTTGGGGGGCTTGGGCGATGGGTTGGAGAGTGCGCACGTGTTCCCCTACGGCGACATCCCCCAATTTCCGCAAAGCACCGTGGCGGGGCATGCCGGCCGCCTGGTGCTGGGGCGTTTGTCGAATGTGCCGGTCGTTGTCATGCAGGGGCGTTTTCACTTCTATGAAGGGCACTCAATGCACCGCGTGACGTTGCCCGTGCGTGTGATGGCGACGATGGGCATCGAGACGCTGATTGTGACCAACGCCGCCGGCGGTATCAATCCCGCCTTCAACGTGGGCGACATCATGTGCATCAACGATCACATTTTCATCCCCGGTATGGCTGGGCATCACCCGCTGATTGGTCCCAACGATGACCGCTTGGGACCCCGCTTCCCCGATTTGTCGAACGCGTACAGCCCCACCCTGCGCCGTCTGGCGCACGAGGTGGCCGCCGAGCAAGGCATTGACCTGCGCGATGGCGTCTACGTCATGGTGAGTGGTCCCAGTTATGAGACGCCCGCCGAACTGCGCTTTTTGCGCGCCATTGGCGCCGACGCGGTCGGGATGAGCACCGTGCCCGAAGTGGTGGTGGCGCGGCATCAGGGCGTCAAGGTGCTTGGGTTTTCGCTCATCACCAACAAAGTCATCACCGAACCGCGCGAAAGCGACGAACCGATGGAACTGCACGAAGAAGTGGTGGCGATTGGCAACCAGCGCGCCGCCGTCCTGCGCGAACTGGTGCGCGGCATTGTCGCGCGTTTGGGCGCATGACCCGTGTACCTGGCTGGTTGATAAAAGCAGCAAACGGAGGCAAACCGCCTATGCGTATCCGAGACCAACATGCACTCACATTCGACGATGTTTTGCTTGTCCCACGTCGCTCACCCGTGCGCTCCCGCCGCGACGTGGACACGTCCACCGACCTGGTGCGCGGCATTCGGATGGCAATCCCCATCATCAGCGCCAACATGGATACCGTGACGGAAAGCGAAATGGCCATCACCATGGCGCGCCTGGGCGGTCTGGGCGTCATCCACCGTTTTATGACGATTGAGCGGCAAGTCGCCGAAGTGTTGCGCGTCAAACGTGCCGAAAACCTGGTTGTCGAAGACCCGTACCGCATCGCGCCCACCGCCACCGTCGCAGAAGCCCGCCGCCTCATGGACGAGTGGGGAAGCGGCGGTTTGCTGGTGATGGACGCCGAAGACAACTTGCTGGGCATCCTCACCACGCGCGACATTCTTTTTGAAGACGACGAAACCCGCCCCGTCGCGGAATTGATGACGCCGCGCGAGCGCCTTGTGACCGCCCCACCGGGAACCTCGTTGGAGGAAGCGCGCAAAATTTTGCATCGCGCCAAGGTGGAAAAATTGCCCCTGGTGGACGAAAACGGGCGCGTCCACGGCTTGATTACCGCCAAGGACATCGTCAAACGCCGCCAATACCCGCAGGCGACCAAAGATGAGAAAGGGCGTTTGCGCGTGGGCGCCGCGATTGGCGTGAAGCGGGGCGAGCGTGAACGCGCCGAAGCGCTGATTCGCGCCGGTGCGGATATCCTCGTGCTTGACATTGCGCATGGGCACAGCGACAACGCGCTCGACATGCTCAAATGGTTGCGCGATACCTATGGCGAAGACGTGCGCATCATGGCGGGCAACGTGGCGACCGCCGAAGGCGTGCGCGACCTCGCTGAAGCGGGGGCGGACGCCGTCAAAGTCGGGGTTGGTCCCGGTTCAATTTGCATCACGCGCATTGTGACGGGGTTTGGCGTGCCGCAACTCTCCGCCGTGATTGAATGCAGTGAAGCCGCGCGCGAATACGGTGTGCCCATCGTTGCCGATGGCGGCATTCGCACCTCAGGCGACCTCACCAAAGCCCTCGCCGCCGGGGCGCAATCGGTCATGATTGGCAGTCTCTTTGCCGGCACACGCGAAAGCC
The DNA here is from genome assembly GCF_001306175.1 of Ardenticatena maritima. Taxonomy (NCBI): domain Bacteria; kingdom Bacillati; phylum Chloroflexota; class Ardenticatenia; order Ardenticatenales; family Ardenticatenaceae; genus Ardenticatena; species Ardenticatena maritima. The sequence continues at coordinate 17,802 of NZ_LGKN01000006.1, read as the reverse complement.
CGGGGCGCATCGTTCAGCGCCAGGGGCGGCGCTACAAAGTCACGCGCGGCATGGCCAGCCTGGGCGCAACGATGAGCCGCCAGGACAGCGCCGAGATTGACATCGAACAGGTGGTGCCCGAAGGCGTGGAAGCCATGGTGCCCTACCGCGGCAGTGTGGTGGACATTGTGCGCCAGTTGGTGGGGGGCTTGCGGAGTGGGCTGAGTTATGCCGGCGCCTACACCATCCCTGAGTTGCAAGCCAACGCCGAATTTGTGCCCATCACACTCGCGGGCATGCAGGAAAGCAAGCCGCACGACGTCGAAGTCTTGTGAACGAGGTGCAGGCCATGTTGCTGGCAGTGGACATCGGCAACACGCATGCCAAATTTGGCATTTTCGATGAAAACGGCGCGCTGGTCGCCGACTGGCGCGCCGTCACCGACCACGACCGCACCGCCGACGAATGGGGCGTGCTTGTCGAGCGGTTTTTGGCGTTGCGTGGGTATCGCCTTGCCGAACTGCGGCATTGCATCATCTCCTCGGTTGTGCCGCCTGCCACCGCCGCCGTGAGTGAAATGGTGCGCCGCTATCTGCACACCGAGCCGCTCATTGTCAGCGCCGAGATTGACATCGGTATTCCCGTACAAGTGCCCAACCCCGCCGAAGTGGGCGCCGACCGCCTGGTGAATGCCGTCGCAGCGGTGAAACGGTACGGCGCGCCCGCCATCGTCATTGACCTGGGCACAGCAACCACGTTCGACGTGGTGTCGCCCGAAGGGGCGTACATCGGCGGGGTGATTGCGCCCGGCTTGCAACTCTCGGCGTCGGCGCTTTTTTCGCGTGCGGCGCGCCTCTTCAAGGTGGATTTTGTCTTCCCGCCCCGTGTCATTGGCAACACCAGCGCGACCGCCATGCAAAGCGGGCTCATGTGGGGGTACGCCTCGCTGATTGAAGGCATTGTCGCGCGTATTACCGCCGAATTGGGTGCGCAACCGACTGTGATTGCCACCGGTGGGCTTGCCGAAGCCATGGCGGAACATACCGCCTGTATCACCGTTGTTGACCAGGCGCTGACCGTGGATGGGCTGTACGAAATCTGGAAGCGGCACCACGGCTCATGAACGGCTTGCTGGCGTTCGGGTTGGTGTTCTTGCTCATGCTCTTCCTTTTCCTGGCGCTGGATCGCGCGACCACGCGCGCCATTCTCACCTTTTTCTACTTGCTCACCAACAGCGAACGCGCCGCCTACTACCTCTACGCCCTGGTGCTCCTGCCGGGGACGCTCTTGCACGAAACCAGCCACTGGTTCATGGCGAAACTCATGCGCGTCCCCACGTCCGGCTTTTCACTCATCCCCCGCTTCGAGAATGGGCAACTCGTCATGGGGCATGTGCTCGTGCGCAAAAGCGACCCCATTCGCAGCGCGCTGGTTGGCTTGGCGCCGCTCTTCGTCGGGACGGTGGTGGTTGTCACAATTGCCACACGCATCTTTGGCATGACATGGCCTTTCCTCTTCTTTGAAGAAACCATCACCTGGCGTGATATGCTCGCACTGTTTTGGCAAGAAGTTCACCGCATCCAATCCGTGCCCGACGCGCCGCTCTGGTTCTACATTCTGTTTAGCGTGAGCAATGCCATGGTGCCGAGTGAAAGCGACCGCGTGGAATGGCGACGCGCCTTCTTTTGGGTGGCGTTGTTCACCTTCCTGCTGATATTTGGCTTGCGTGGACCCAACGTTCCCGCCTTCTTGCTCTGGCTGCTCGTTTCACTGGGGTGGTATCTCATCTTCGCCTTTTCCATCACCATTTTGGTTGACGTTCCCATCTTGTTGTTGTTCAATATCGGCATCCTCATTGTTGGTGGGTTGCGAGGTCGGTTTTCATTTTCGTGAGACAGAGGAGGGGAGATATGCGTACCAATCCGCGTTTCATCGCGCTGGCTGGCGTCCTGACGGCGCTTGTGATGGTGGTCACTCGCTTTGTCGTCGTACCTGTTGGGCAAGGCTTCTTCAACTTTTCGGACGTGGCGATTTACTTTATCGCCTTCGCCTTTGGCCCCTGGATGGGCTTGATTGCGGGCGGTTTGGGCACAGCGCTGGCGGATATTTCGCTGGGCTACGCCTCATTTGCGCCGCTCACGTTCCTGGCGCACGGCTTGCAAGGCTTTTTGGCGGGCTATCTCTACGACCGCGTTCACGGCGCGCCGCTGAACAAAATGCTTGTTGGCTGGTTGGGCGGCACCATCGCCATGGCAGGCATCTACTTTGTGGGTGAATTTTTCGGCGCGGCGTTCGGCTGGGGTGGACCGGCGCAAGCCACCGCCGAAGTGGTGCCCAACCTGCTTCAAAACGTAGGCGGCGGCATCGTTGCCATTCCGCTCGTCATTCTTGTGCAACGCGCCTACCCGCCGCTGGCTCGGTTCCGCGCCAATGAGTGAACAGCCGGCCATCGCTCTGCGCGATCTGACGTTCGCGTACCCGCCCCTGATACACAACGGCGACCCCGTCCGCGTGTATCAGGGGCTTTCGCTGCAGGTTGAACCCGGCGCACGTGTTGCCCTGCTCGGCCCTACGGGCGGCGGAAAAACCACGCTGGCGTACATTCTCGCCGCGCTTGCGCCCCATATGACAGGCGGCACCCTGCAAGGCGTGGCGCGCGTCAATGGGCGCGATGTGGCGCACACCCCACCTGCACACATGAGCACCGACGTGGGCTTGGTCTTCCAGTCGCCCGACCAGCAATTGTTCAACATGACCGTCGCCGACGAAATCGCGTTTGGGCTGGAAGGGCTGGCGCTTCCCCCGGATGAAATCGAACGCCGCCTTGCCGCAATCCTTGCCGATGTGGGGTTGCAAGGGCTGGAAGAACGTCCCCCGTGGCAACTTTCGGGCGGTCAGCAGAAGCGTCTGGCTATCGCCGCTGTGCTGGCAATGCGCCCCCCCATCCTCGTACTGGATGAGCCGCTCGGCGGACTTGACCCCGTGGGACGCCGCACGGTCATGGCGTTGCTGGAACGCTTGCGCACGCGGCACGGCGTCACCATTCTGCTCATCGAGCAACATGCTGAATTTGTGGCGCGCTGGGCGGACCGCGTGCTCGTTGTCGCCGATGGGCGGCTCCGGCTGGACGGCACGCCGCGCGAAGTCTTTGCCCACGTCCACCTGCTGGAAGCGCACGGCGTCCCCGTGCCGCAAATGGCGGCTCTCACCGCCCGCCTGCGGGCGCACGGGCTGGACGTGCCGCTCTGTCTCCATGTGGAAGAAGCCGCGCAGGCGCTTCCCGCCCCGCGCCGCGTGGTCGCGCCGCCTGTGCCGCCGGCGCGCACTGCACCCCCCGCCGTCGAAATCGAACACGTTTCCTTTGCCTACGAACAGGAAACCGTCCCCGTGCCCGCCTTGCAAGAAGTCTCGTGTACCTTGCCGCAAGGGCAATTCGTGGCACTCGTTGGTGCAAATGGAAGCGGCAAAAGCACGCTCGCCCGCCATCTGAACGGCTTGCTGAAACCCCAGCAGGGGCGTGTGCGCGTCATGGGGCACGAAACCCACGCGCACCCCGTCTCATTCCTGGCGCGCATGGTGGGCTACGTCTTCCAAAACCCCGACCATCAGATTTTCGCCCCCACCGTGCGCGAAGAAATCGCCTTCGGTTTGCGCAACCTCGGCGTATCGGCGTCCGAGACCGCCCGCCGCGTAGACGACGCCTTACAGCGCTTTGGCTTGCACGTCTACGCCGACGTGCCGCCCGCCGTGCTGGGCTACGGGCTTCGGCGGCTCGTGACGGTCGCCGCAGTCTGGGCAATGCGCCCCCCCATCTGGGTGCTTGACGAACCCACCACCGGGCTGGACGCCCACTACACCGCCATCCTCGCCGACCACATGCGCCGCCTGCACGCCGAGGGGCATACCATCCTGCTCATCACACACGACATGGCGCTGGTGGGCGCCCTGGCGGAGCGCGTGCTGGTCTTGCATGCGGGGCGTCTGGTTGCCGACACCACCCCGCGCGACCTCTTCATTCAGCATGAGCGGCTTGCCGAGTGGGGCTTGGAAGCCCCGCCGCTGGCGCGTTTGCTCGCTGCCCGCCGCATTCCGCCGCCGTCGCCGTTGACGCTTGACACTGTGGCGGCGTTGTGGGCAACTACGCCGTGAACCATGCATGCCTCGCGCATCTGCTTTCAGAAATGCCCACCTTCATCTATAATCTCGCCTCACAACCAGCCGACCGAACAGTGCTAGAAAGGTAGTTGCCGAAAATGGGACGTATCTACGTCGCGCTTGACCTTGAAACGACAGGCTTGGACCCCGAAAACGACCGCATCATCGAGATTGGAGCCGTCAAATTTCGCGTTGCCGACCAGCCTGGTGAAGAAGACGAAATCCTGGACACGTTTCAAACCTTCGTCAACCCCTACCGCAAACTCGCCCGCAACACCATCAACCTGACGGGCATCACCCAGGAAGACGTGGCCGACGCGCCGCCGCTTGAAGCCGTCCTGCCCGACCTGGAACAATTTGTCGGCTACTACCCCGTGGTGGGGCACAACATCAACTTCGATTTGCGTTTTCTGCAAGCCAATGGAGCGTTGCAAGGCGCTATTGGCGTTGATACGTTTGAATTGGCGGGCATTTTGCTCCCCAATGCGCCGCGCTATAGCCTGGGGAAGTTGGCTGAATATCTGGGGATCGAGTTTCCCACGCGCCACCGCGCCCTGGATGACGCCGACATGTCGCGCCAACTCTTTCTGGCGTTGTGGGAACGCGCCTGGCGCTTGCCGCCCGACGTTCTGCACGCCATCGTCGCTGTGGCGCAACGCAGCGATTGGCGCTTGCGCTCTTTCTTCGCCGCCGCCTTGCGTCGGCAAGGGGTGGGGGAAGGCGGTCCGCGCAAGGTGCGCGAACTGCCGCCCATTCCGCCCGCGCTCACCTTTCGCGAGGGCGCGCCGCCGGTGCTTGACATCGCCCGCCTGGAACAGTTTTTCGCCCCCGATGGACCACTGGCGCAAACATTCGAGACGTTTGAGCCGCGCCCTCAACAGGTTGCGATGATGAAAGCCGTGGCGCAGGCCTTCAACCGTGGGCAGCACCTGCTGGTGGAAGCCGGCACAGGCACAGGGAAATCGCTTGCCTACCTGCTACCGGCGGTTGAACATGCTGTGCAGGCGCAAGAACCGGTCATCATCTCCACCAACACCATCAATTTGCAGGAACAACTCTTCCACAAAGATTTGCCGCGCTTGCAACAAGCCTTCGACAAGCCCTTCCGCATTGCACTGCTGAAAGGGCGCGCCAACTACATCTGCCCGCGCCGCTTCCGCGACTACTTGCAGCGCGAGCGTTTCACCGAAGCCGAAGCGCGGCTCATCGCCCGCGTACTCGTCTGGTTGCCGCAAACCACCACAGGCGACCGCAGCGAACTGCTTATCCAGCGCGACGAACAGAAGTACTGGCCATACATCTGCGCCGACCAGCACGCCTGCCGCTCGCTGGGGTGTGGTCCGCATACCGATTGCTTCTTCTACCGCGCACGGGCGCAGGCGCAGGGCGCGCATATCGTCGTCATCAACCATGCCTTGCTGCTTGCCGACGCCGCGATGGATAACGCCATTTTGCCAGAACATCGCTACGTCATCGTAGATGAAGCCCACCACCTGGAAGACCGCGCCACCGAGCATTTTGGCGGGCGCATAGACGCCGCCGAAACGCGCGAATTTCTGCGCGGCTTGATTGCCCAGCCGCAACATGGCGCTCCCGGCGTCTTCCGCGCGTTGGCGCGGCTCTTGCGCGAAGACAAAACGGTGTTGCCCGAAGAACAGAAAGCACCCTTGCGCCGCCTGACCGAAGAACTCATGCAGGGCGTCCAACAAGCCGCCAACCACCTTGATCGCATGTTCGAATCGGTCGAACTCGCCATCCAGCCGCACACGCCGCGCCGTGGCGAATACGACGCGAAAATCCGCCTGCTGCCCGACATTCGCGAAACCGCCGCCTGGCACCACGCCGCGCAGGACGCCGAGGAAGCCGCCGACACGCTCACACGTGTCATGCAGGGCATTGACCGCCTGACCAGCAGCCTCAACATGCTCATCGAAGACCTGGACCTGGACCGCTGGTCGCTTCTGTTGAACATGCTCTACGTCACCCATACCCAACTGGACACATTGGCGCTCAACTTGCGCCGCATCGTCATCGCCCCCGACGCCAACGACGTCTGTTGGGTGCGGGTCAACACACGCTGGAACCGCCTCGAACTCAACCGCGCCCCTCTGCATGTGGGCAACATGCTCAGCGAGAACCTGTTTGGCAAGCGGCGCAGTGTGGTGCTCACGTCCGCCACCCTGCAAAGCGATGGCGGCTTCCAGTACATTCGCGACCGCCTCGGTGTTCCCCATGCGGCAGAATTGGCGGTTGGCTCGCCTTTCAACTACCGCGAAATGGCCTTGGTCTATGTGGCAACCGACCTGCCGGAACCAAACAGCCCCAACTACGCGCGCGCACTGGCGCAATCCGTCATGGATTTGGCGCGCGCCACACAAGGGCGCATGTTGGTGCTCTGCACCAGCAAAACGCAATTGCGCCGCCTCTACGAAGCCGTTGCCGACCCCCTCGCGCGTGAGGAGATTACCGTCATCGCGCAATACTTTGACGGCTCGCGGCATACGCTGATTGAACAATTCAAGGTGGCGGAGCGCACGGTCTTGTTGGGCACACAAAGTTTTTGGGAAGGTGTGGACATCCCCGGTGAGGCGCTGAGTTGTCTGGTCATCACACGCTTGCCGTTTCCGGTGCCCAGTGAGCCGATTATCGAAGCGCGTGCTGAAACCTACGAAAACGCCTTTTACCAGTACACCATCCCGCAAACGATTTTGCGCTTTCGCCAGGGGTTTGGGCGTCTCATTCGCAGCCAGGACGACCATGGCATTGTCGCCATTTTCGATGGGCGTGTGGCAAGCAAAGCCTACGGGCAACACTTCCTCAACGCCCTTCCTGAATGCGAAATCGTCTATGGTCCCGCCCGTGATTTGCCCCCCTTGGCGGAACGCTGGTTGCATCCCGAAAAATTGTTCTTCAAGTGAGTGAGGTTCTCGTGCGAGGATTGTTTGAAAATGCCTCAGGGGCGCGTTTTTCGTTGACAGCGGCAACTGGTTGACATATCATCAAGTGGAGCAACCGCACCGACAAAGAGCCGTCAAATATGACCGCGCAATCAAACCGTTTGAGCCTCACAATTTCACAGTTTGTGACCCTACTTTTGCTAACGATTTTGCTGTTGTCGTTGGCCAATTTTGGCTTGCGTGCGGTCGAACGCTACCGCTTGCGCCACCGCGCGGAAGTCTTGCAAGCCGCGATTGCCGCCGAGCGCGAAGAACAAGCCCGCTTGCTGGCGCGCAAAGCCTATGTTGCCTCTCCTGAGTATCAGGCGCGCCTCGCCCACGAATTGGGGTTGTACGCTCCGAACGAGCGCCGCCTGGTGGTGTTGGGGGGCGATACGTTGCGAAGGAAAGAGGTGGCGGAAGAAACGGTCATCTTGCGCGAAGCACAAATGCCCACCTTGCCCTATTGGCAACAGTGGTGGGAAACCTTCTTCGGTCCCCTTGATGAAAGCGTGGCGCCCTGAAGGGCGATACCCCCTTATGCACGCTTCAACAGCATCTTCACGCCAAACCCCGCCTGCGTGATGAGTGCCCGCACCACTTCGGGCAACGTGCGGGGTTGATTCCACGGCAACAACGCATAAAACGCATTGCGGGAACGCACCCACGCCATAAACCGTTGCGGCGAGGCTTCATGCCCAAACAACAGCGGCCAGCGGCGTGCGGCGGGACCGTTGGGGTCGCGCCAGTCAAGCCCTTCCCACTCAGCACGTACCCGCACCCCCGTCAGGTAGGCGTCGTATTCTTGCTCCAACGACCCCACAAGGTGCCCACGCCACCGCGCCAGGTGCGCCAGTTCATGCGCCAGCACTTCCAGATTGGTGGCTTCATCGCCGGCGTCTCGCATGATGATGGTTTCAAGTGGCCAGGGGAACGCGAAGGCGTTGCCTACGGGCGGTCTCCCCCACACGATACGGGGCCAGCGCCGCAGCACATAGGCGACGAGGGGCGCACCTGTGGGTGTTTGGGCGATGGCTTCCAACAGGCGCAGGATACGCGCATCGTAAGGACGGGGTTGCCTTGTGAACACGAGCCAATCGAGATACTCACACCGACGCATAGGCATCGCCTCTCTTTGGCAAAGCAAAAGGGCGTGGCACCATGCCACGCCCTCGCGTTTTACATCTCGCTGGGGGCTTGCATGCCCAGCAAGTGGAGCGTGCGTGCAAGCGCAATCTGCGCTGCTTTGACCAGTTTCAAGCGGGCTTTCACCAGGGCTTCATCCTCGGCGGTCAGCACTGGGCAATCGCGATAGAATTGGTTGAAGGTGCTTGCCAGCTCGCGCGCGTAAAACGTCAGGTGGTGCGGCGCGAGTTCGGCGGCGCAGTGTGCCAGCACATCGCTCAGGCGCAACATCTCGCGGATGAGGGCCAATTCTGAAGGGTGAGTGAGCACCGAAACGTCCGCGTTGGGGTCGAAGGAAATCCCCCGTTCGGGCGCCTGGCGTTCCAGAATCCCGGCTGTACGCGCGTGTGCGTACTGAATGTAGTAGACGGGGTTTTCATCCGATTGTTGGGTCGCCAGCTCCAGGTCAAATTCCATTTGAGCGTTCGGGGAGCGACTAATCATGAAGTAGCGCACTGCATCGGGGCCGACCTCGTCAATCAACTCATCCAGCGTGACGAAGTTGGCGCGGCGCGTACTCATCTTGACGGCTTGCCCGCCACGCACCAGTGTGACGAACTGGTGGAAAATGGGCTGGATACGTTGGGGGGCATCGGTGTACCCCAGCGCATACACCGCGTTGATGACATCGGGCATCTCAGCGATATGGTCGGCGCCCAACACGTCCACAATCAAATCAAAGCCGCGTTCCAGTTTGTTGACGTGATAAGCAATGTCGGGCAGGCGGTACGTCGGCTCACCGGTTGAACGAACCAGCACGCGGTCTTTGTCCGCCCCAAATTCAGTTGCTTTGAACCAAACCGCGCCGTCTTTGTCATAGACGTAGCCTTTTTCACGCAGACGTTCGAGCACATCCCAAATCGCGCCCGTTTCGTAGAAGGTCGCTTCGTTGGTGTACACATCATGGTGAATGTTGAGGCGCTCTAGCGTCTGGCGAATGTCGGCAAAAATGACATCCTGCGCAATGTGTTTGAAGAATTGCCAATCTTTTTCCGCCGCTTCGGACCCGTACTCGTTGAGAATATCGCGCGCGATGTCAATGATGTACTCGCCCTGATAGTAATCCTCGGGAAATTCGACCTCTTGCCCCAGCAGTTGCAGCAGGCGCAGGCGCACCGAATCACCCAGCACGCGCATTTGGCGGCCGGCGTCGTTGTAGTAGTACTCGCGAGTGACGTTCCAGCCGACCGCTTGCAAAATGCTGGCGAGCGTGTCGCCCAGCACCGCACCACGCCCGTGTCCCACTGTCAGGGGACCGGTAGGGTTGGCGGAGACAAATTCCACTTGGGCGGTTTTGCCCGCGCCAATGTCCAGGTCGGCGAAGGCTTCGCCTTCTTGCAAAATGCGGTCCACCTGCTTCGTCAGCCAGCCGGGATTGAGGCGGATGTTGATGTAGCCCGGTCCGGCCAATTCGACCGAGGCGATCAATTCATTGTCGGGTAAATGCGCGACAATCACTTCGGCAATCTGGCGTGGTGCACGGCGCATGGGGCGCGCCAACGGGAGCGCCATCGGCGAGGCGAAATCGCCGTGCTCGGCGCGCTTGGGGCGTTCGACGATAATCTCGGGCAACGCTTCAGGCGCCACTTCGGGCAGTGCGCCGCTTTGCATAGCGGCTTGAAGAGCGTCGGCAAGAATGTCCTGTAATTGGAGATGAATAAGACGCATTGTTCTTCACCCTGTTTCTTGAATAGAATCTGTTTGATTGTGCGATTGTCCACAAACTGCGCTTTTGGGCAAGTGTGAGGGCTTCATCTTCGCTTCTCATTGCCATTTGACAGCCGTGGCGTGCCTCACTATACTCACCTGTTGCGACGACACCTGTCGGCGCCATTTTGGTGTGCCTCAGGTTTGAGTTGGAGGGGACCGAACGCTCGTCGTCGCGCGGACTGGACCCTCTGATTGCGACACATGGGCAACAGTGTGGCTCAGTCCACGATGGCGAGCATCCGCATTGCGTGCAAGCCTCGAATGCGCCACGCTGTCTGCTTCTTGTGTTGCCAGGTCAGCAGGTTGTGCGCGAAGAAGTGAGAGTCGGTCAACACCAAAAGGAGTGTGTTCCCAAATGCCTATGAAAAAGAAAAAGTACGCCGCGATTCCCGAAGTTTTGCCCCTTCCCAACCTCATCGAGATTCAGAAGAAGAGTTACCAATGGTTCCTGGAAGAAGGCCTGCGAGAGCTCTTTGATGAAATCTCGCCCATTGACTCGTACAACGGCACGCTCTCCCTCGAATTTGGCGACTATCGCTTTGAAGACCCCAAATACAGCGAAGAAGAATGCCGCATCATGGATTTGACCTATGCGGCGCCCATGTGGGTGAACGTGCGTCTGATCAATAAGGAAACGGGCGAGATTCAGGAGCAAGATGTCTACATGGGGGAATTCCCCATGATGACGCCTAAAGGCACGTTTATCTTCAACGGCGCAGAGCGCGTCGTCGTCAGTCAGTTGATTCGCTCGCCAAACGTTTACTTCTCTTTGGAAGAAGAACGCACCAGCGGGCGCGAACTGGCGTCGGCGAAGGTGATTCCCAACCGTGGGGCGTGGCTGGAATTTGAAACCAGCAAGCGCGATGTGATTAGCGTGAAAGTTGACCGCAAGCGCAAGATTCCCGCCACGATTTTCCTGCGTGCGCTGGCGCTCGTGCCCGATGGCACCCACGACACGCCGTTGCTCACCGAAGGAACCGATGAAGAATTGTGGGCGCTGTTGGGCGATGTGGACAACAACCCCGACCACCAGTATTTGCAAGCCACGCTGGAACGCGACCCCACGCACAACGCCGAAGAGGCGCTGGTGGAATTCTACAAGAAAATGCGCCCGGGCGACCCCGCCACGGTCGAAAACGCGGTATCGTACATTAAATCGCTCTTCTTTGACGAACGCCGCTACGACCTGGGGCGTGTTGGTCGCTACAAAGTCAACAATACGCTGGGCGTAGATGTTCCTCTCGATCGGCGCATGCTCACGCACAAGGATATCTTCGCCATTGTGCGTCGTCTCATTCAAATCAACAACGGCGAAATTGAGCCCGAAGAAATTGACCACCTGGGCAACCGCCGTGTGAAGACGGTGGGCGAACTCTTGCAGAACCAACTGCGCATTGGCTTGATGCGCATGGAGCGCGTGGTGCGTGAACGCATGAGCACCCGCGACCCGGAACAGATCAGCCCCGTTTCGCTGGTGAACATTCGCCCGGTTGTGGCCGCCGTGCGTGAATTCTTTGGCGGTTCACAGCTGAGCCAGTTCATGGAACAAACCAACCCGCTTTCGGAATTGACGCACAAGCGCACGCTGAGTGCGTTAGGGCCTGGTGGGTTGAAGCGTGAGCGCGCCGGCTTCGACGTGCGCGACGTTCACCACTCGCACTATGGGCGTATTTGCCCCATCGAAACGCCAGAAGGGCCCAACATTGGTCTGATCGGCCGCCTGGCGACGTATGCGCGCGTCAACGATTACGGCTTCATTGAGACGCCCTATCGCAAAGTGTTGAAGGAAGTTCCCAACGATGGCGTCTCGGTTGTGGGCTTGATTGTGCGTGATACCATCCTCGATCCCGAAACGGGCGACCCCATCATCGAAGCCGGGCAGAAGGCAACCAAGGAACAAGCCGAGCGCCTGGCGAAACTTGACCGCCCGACCATTAAGATTCGCCCCAAGGTGACAAATGAAATTGAGTACTTGACGGCGGATAGAGAGGAACAATACACCATCGCACAAGCCAACTCGCGCCTGGACGCCGAAGGCTATTTCATCAACGACCGCGCCTCGGTGCGCCGTGGGAAAGACTTCCGCCGCGACAGCATCTACACAGTGGACTACATGGACGTGTCGCCCAAGCAGGTGGTGGGTGTCTCGGCGTCACTCATTCCCTTCCTGGAACACGACGACGCCAACCGCGCGCTCATGGGCTCGAACATGCAGCGCCAGGCAGTGCCACTGGTATCTGCCGATGCGCCCATTGTGGGGACGGGCGTTGAAGCACCCGCCGCTCGCGATTCGGGGCAGGTAGTGCTTGCCCGCGCCGATGGGCAGGTGATTAGCGTCACCAGCGAGCGCATTGTTGTGCGCGAAATGGATGGCAACCTCGAAACCTACAAACTGCGCCGTTTCTCGCGCTCCAACCAGAGCACGACCATTGACCAGCGCCCCATCGTCTACAAGGGGCAGTGGGTCAAGAAGGGCGACGTGCTTGCCGATTCCAGCTCAACTGAGGGCGGCGAGCTCGCATTGGGGCAGAACGTTTTGGTGGCGTTCATTTCGTGGGAAGGCGGCAACTACGAGGACGCCATTCTCATCAGCGAAGACCTTGTGCGCCGTGACAAGTACACCTCGATTCACATCGAGAAGCACGAAGTCGAAGCCCGCGATACCAAACTGGGTCCCGAAGAAATCACGCGCGACATCCCCAACGTGGGTGAAGACCAGCTCAAGAACCTGGACGAGCGCGGTATCATTCGCATCGGCGCCGAAGTTGGTCCCGGCGATATCCTCGTAGGGAAGGTGACCCCCAAGGGTGAAACTGAACTGACGCCCGAAGAAAAATTGCTGCGCGCCATCTTTGGTGAAAAAGCTCGCGAAGTCAAGGACTCGTCCCTGCGCCTGCCGCACGGTGAACGCGGGAAGGTTGTGGATGTGCAAGAATTCACGCGTGAGACCCACAGCGAGCTACCCGTGGGCGTCGAACAGATGGTGCGCGTCAGCGTCGCCCAGGTGCGCAAGATTACCGAGGGTGACAAGATGGCTGGTCGCCACGGGAACAAGGGTGTCATTTCCAAGGTGGTGCCCATCGAGGACATGCCCTATCTGGAAGACGGGACGCCCGTCGAAATTATCCTCAACCCGTTGGGCGTGCCCGGGCGTATGAACATCGGGCAGATTTTGGAAACACACCTTGGCTGGGCGGCATCGCGCCTTGGGTTCCGCGCGATTACCCCCGTGTTCGACGGTGCGACGGAAGACGAAATCGCCGCCGAATTGGCGCGCGCCTGGATGATTGACCGCGCCTGGCTGGATCTGACCGAGCGCGCCATTGCCTGGCTCAAAGAACAGGACTTCGATTTCAGCCAGTTGTGGGACGACCACGAAGCGCGGCAATTGTACCTCTACGAAAAACTGGTCGAAGCGGAGTGGCCCAACCCTGACGAAGTGTTGCAAGACCGCACGGCCATGCGCCGCGCCTGGTTGCACCTCTGGCTGCAAGAAAAGGGCTACGACCCCGATAGTCTGCTGGTGTGGGAAGACGACCCGCGCTCCCTTGAAGAACGCCATGCCGCCGATGAAAAAGCCATCCAGGTGGGGTTGCGCCTCTGGATCGAGCACCGTGGGTATGGCGACCGCTTGCAGGCGTTGGGTGAAGATGACGACGTCATCCCGCTGGCGCGTGAAGTGAGCCAGGAAACCGGGTGGCCCTTGCCCATCAGCGGCAAGCAAATTCTCTACGACGGCAAGACCGGCGAACCATACGACCAGCCCGTAACGGTCGGTGTCATTTTCATGCTCAAACTGGCGCACCTCGTCGAGGACAAGGTGCACGCCCGTTCGACGGGGCCGTACAGCCTGGTCACGCAACAGCCGCTCGGTGGGAAAGCCCAATTCGGTGGTCAGCGCTTCGGTGAAATGGAAGTCTGGGCGCTGGAAGCCTATGGCGCCGCCTACACCCTGCAAGAAATGCTCACCGTCAAGTCGGACGACGTCACAGGCCGCACGAAGACATACGAAGCCATTGTCAAGGGTGAACCGATTGGCGAGCCGGGCATTCCCGAATCGTTCCGCGTGCTGGTCAAGGAGCTGCAAAGCCTCGGCTTGAGCGTCGAAGTGATTGATGAGAACGACCAGCGCATCCCCTTGGGTGTCAAGGAAGTCAAGGAAGAACCAGTGCCCAAACTGGGCTTTGGTGGGCTCAACCTTTCCGGGTTGCCCAACCTCGATTCCTAAGCGTCTTCCGTGGGGGCGGTGGCGTGAACAGACCGCCCCCACACCGTCTCCCGTTCACAAAGAAAAAGCATTTGACAAAACTTCGTGATATGCTATAGTACGCGGCTGTGAGCCCGGAAGGGCAACAAATCCCTGTGTGGAATTTGTGAAACGAAGAACGGCCCGCATCGTCCCGCGAGGCCGTTCGTTGTGTGAAGAAGACCGAGTCGAGACGAAATTCAGACCAAAGAGTGGGAGTTGAGCAGTGCCGACGATCAACCAGTTGGTCCGAAAAGGCCGCAAAAAGACAAAGAAGAAGAGTAAGGCTCCCGCGCTTCAATACACGTACAACGCGCTGAAAGGGAAGCGTGTGCGCTTGCCGAAAGGTTCGCCGCAAAAGCGTGGCGTCTGCACGGTTGTGCGTACGATGACGCCGAAGAAGCCGAACTCGGCATTGCGCAAGATTGCCCGTGTGCGCTTGACGAACGGTATTGAAGTGACGGCCTACATTCCGGGTGAAGGGCACCGCTTGCAGGAGCACTCTGTGGTGCTTGTGCGCGGTGGTCGTGTGAAGGACTTGCCCGGTGTGCGCTACCACATCGTCCGTGGGACGTTGGACGCTGGTGGTGTTGAAGGACGTAAGCGGAGTCGTAGCAAGTACGGCACGAAGAAGGGTAAGTAACGTGTCGGTTCCGCTGTAGCCGTTGGGCTATAAGAACCGCAGGCTTAGGGAACAGCGCATCGGCGCTGCACAGAGTGAATCTGGAATCCCTCGCGGCAGCCGCTTGAAAACGGCTGGGGTGAAGTCTGCGGTCGAGCCCACGCGAGGGATTTTTGTTGTCGAAAGACGGAAGTATGAATTTGTAAGAAAGTCGAGGGGTGAAAAATGCCGAGACGCGGAAGGGCCCCACGTCGGCCCGTTCAACCCGACCCGAAATACAATAGTGAGTTGGTGGCGCGCCTCATCAACAAGGTGATGATTGGCGGCAAGAAGAGTCTGGCGCAGCGCTTGGTGTACCAGGCGTTCGATATGGCGTCGGAGCGCTTGAACAAGCCACCGCTCGAAGTTTTTGAGCAGGCTGTCAAAAATGTGACGCCGCTGTTGGAAGTGCGCCCGCGGCGTGTGGGTGGCTCGACGTATCAGGTGCCGATGGAAGTGCGCCCTGAACGTCGTGTGTCGCTGGCTTTGCGCTGGCTGGTGCAGGCCGCGCGTGCCCGCAATGGGCGTTCGTTCGCCGAAAAATTGGCCGCTGAACTTGTAGACGCATACAACAACACCGGCGCGGCGGTGCGGAAGAAGGAAGAAGTGCACCGCATGGCGGAAGCGAACAAGGCGTATAGCCACTTCCGCTGGTAATGCCGAGAGAATGAGAGTGGAGAGATGAGTCAGCAGTACGACATTACGAAAATTCGCAATATCGGGGTGATTGCCCATATTGACGCCGGGAAGACGACGACGACCGAGCGTATCCTGTTCTACACCCAGAAGATTCACCGCATCGGCGAGGTGCACGAAGGCGCCGCGACGATGGACTGGATGGAGCAGGAGCGCGAACGCGGTATTACGATTACCGCGGCTTCGACGACAACGTTCTGGCGTGGGCACCAAATCAACATTATTGACACCCCGGGGCACATTGACTTCACAGTTGAAGTGCAGCGCTCGCTGCGTGTGCTCGACGGTGGTGTGGTGGTGTTTGACGCTGTGGCGGGTGTGGAGCCGCAATCGGAAACGGTGTGGCGCCAGGCTGACCGCTACGGCGTGCCCCGCATTTGTTTCGTCAACAAGATGGACCGCATGGGGGCGAACTTCGAGCGCACCGTCGAGATGATTCGCGAGCGCTTGAAAGCCAACCCCATCCCCGTGCAGTTGCCCATTGGCGCGGAAGATTCGTTCGTGGGTGTTGTGGACCTCGTGAACAACCGCGCCATTATTTATGTGGACGACCTGGGAACGCGCAGTGAAGATACCGACATCCCGGCTGAATTGGCCGAGAAAGCGGCGGAATACCGCGAGCGCCTGATTGAGGCCGTGGCGGAAACCGATGAGGAACTGACGTTGAAGTACCTCGAAGGGGAAGAAATCACGCCGGCCGAAATCAAGAAGGCGCTGCGCGCCGCTACCATTAGCCGCCAGTTGGTGCCGGTGCTCTGTGGTTCGGCCTTGAAGAACAAGGGTGTGCAGCCCGTGCTGGACGCGGTGGTGGATTATCTGCCCTCGCCGGTGGATATTCCGCCTGTGCGCGGTTTCCGCCCGGGTGCTGACCCTGATGACCCTGAGGCTGTTATCACACGCAAGGCGGACCCCAACGAGCCGTTGGCGGCTTTGGCGTTCAAGATTGTGACTGACCCCTACGTTGGTCGTCTGGCGTATGTGCGCGTGTACAGTGGTGCGTTGCGTAGTGGTGAAACGGTGCTCAACAGCACCCAGGGCAAGAAAGAGCGCATTGGTCGCTTGATGCGCATGCACGCCAACCACCGCGAAGAAATTGACGTGATTATGGCGGGTGACATCGGGGCAGTGTTGGGGCCGAAAAACACCTTCACAGGTGATACGTTGTGCGACCCCAACGACCCGATTGTGCTGGAAAGCATCAAATTCCCTGAGCCCGTTATCTCGATTGCGATTGAGCCGAAGACGAAGGCTGACCAGGACAAGTTGGGTGATGCCTTGCGCCGCCTGGCGGAAGAGGACCCAACGTTCCGTGTGCAGACTGACCACGAAACCGGGCAGACACTTATCTCCGGGATGGGTGAGCTGCACCTGGAAGTGATTGTGGACCGTCTGCACCGTGAATTCAAAGTCCAGGCGAACGTGGGGCGCCCACAGGTGGCGTATCGTGAAACGATTACGCGTCCGGTGCGCGCCGAAGGGCGTTTCGTGCGCCAGACGGGTGGTCGTGGTCAGTACGGGCATGCGGTTGTTGAATTTGAACCGCTGCCGCGTGGTGAAGGCTTCGTTTTCGAGAACAAGATTGTCGGTGGTGCTATTCCGAAGGAGTACATCCCGGCGGTCGAGCAGGGGATTAAGGAAGCCATGGAAAGCGGCGTGATTGCCGGCTATCCCATGGTGGACATCAAGGCCACGCTGGTGGATGGTTCGTACCACGAAGTGGACTCCAGCGAAATGGCCTTCAAGATTGCCGGTTCGTTGGCTTTGAAGGAAGCCGTGCCGAAGGCTGGCCCGGTGTTGCTGGAACCCATCATGAAAGTGGAAGTGACGGTGCCCGATGAATACACGGGCGACGTGATTGGGGACCTGAGCAGCCGCCGTGGTCAGATTGAGGGGATGGAACCGCGCGGTGAAGGTGTGACGGCGATCCGCGCGCTGGTTCCGCTGTCAGAAATGTTTGGTTACGCGACCAACTTGCGCTCGCGCACAAGTGGTCGTGGGTCGTTCACGATGGAATTCGACCACTACGCGCCGTTGCCGCAGAACCTGGCTGAAGAAGTCATGAGTGGTCGTCGGAAGTAAAGTAGACGCGAAAGAGGAGTGAGGAATTATGGCGAAGGAAAAATTTGTACGTACAAAACCGCACGTCAACGTGGGGACCATTGGTCACGTTGACCACGGGAAGACCACGCTGACGGCGGCGATTACGCGCGTATTGAGCACGAAGGGCTGGGCGG